>SFLD01000001.1 GCA_004553545.1 Clostridiales bacterium
CAAAATAAAAGAGGGTATGCCGCACGCTTATCCAGTGTTCACGTTCCTGAAAGAAGGGCGCGAGGGCGAGAGGGAGATTATAGCGGACATCAATCGCTATTTTGAAAGTCGCTAACGGAGGAATTACAGTGAGTACATATAACGACATAGAGGTCGGCAAAGTGATCTCTACTCTAAAGGTCATTATCGACCGCATCTATGTAATCGGCGATGGAGAAGAGCATAAGGTCAATGTATTCCTGAAGGGTGAAGACTTCGAATATGCCGAACCAATGTAGACCACTGTTTTCAGAAGGCTGGCTTTGATAAAAAGCGGCTGTTCTATACGCAAGGAGATTACGGCCTGTTCCAATGCAGTGAGCCGTGCTGTCAGGAGACTTTCGATAACGAAGCCGTGATCCGTGAAATGGTCAAGCGGCAGGAAAATATGAAAATACCATCTGAACTTCTGCCGGTCTGCCCTCACTGTGGCAAGCCTATGACCATGAATCTCCGCTGCGATGATACCTTTGTGGAAGACGAAGGCTGGCACAGAGCAGCGGAGCGGTATGAGAACTTTCTCCGCACCAGAAGTGGGCAGAGCATTACAGCAATACGCTGTTCCTTGTGTGGCAGTGGGCTGCGGTCAAACGTACCGATTGCTCCCAAGAAACCTCCCACGCGTATTTAAAACAGCTCCTTGAGACATCCTCTGGGACCTGAGCCCGCAAGGGTTCCAATATGGACAGCAAAAACAGGAAGGCGCCTCTATCTCCCACCTTCCCCGATCCCGCAGTCTTCGCACTGCGGGATTTTTTTGCGTTTCCCCTCTTGACAAATGTGTCGGGTGGCGATATATTTATATCGTAATCCGATATAACGGACGACGATATGGAGGGATCGTGATGACGAATCCACCGCTGACGGAGGCGGTCTACTACATCCTGCTGTCCCTGACGGAGCCGCTGCACGGCTACGGCATCATGCAGAAGGCGGAGCAGCTGTCCTCGGGACGGGTAAGGCTGGCGGCCGGGACCCTCTACGGGGCGCTGAACACCCTGCTGGAGAAGGGTTGGATCGCCGCGGGGCCCCAGGAGGGCCGGCAGAAGCGCTACCAACTGACGCCCCAGGGCCGGGAGGCCCTGCTGGGGGAACTGGACCGGCTGCGGGAGCTGGTGGCGAACGGAGAAACGCTGTTGGGAGGGAAAAACGATGAAAACCGTGCGTAAGCTCTTTTGGGCCTGGGATTTTGACCGGGAGGAGGACTGGCTGGGCGACATGGCCGCCCAGGGCTGGGGCCTGGTAAGCGTGGGCTTCTGCCGCTACACCTTTGAACCCTGCCGCCCCGGGGAGTACGGCTACCGCCTGGAGCTGCTGGAGGACCGCCCCGACAGTCCCCCGTCCCAGGAGTACCTGAACTTCCTGGCGGAGACCGGGGTGGACTGCGTGGGGCACTGGTTCCGCTGGGTCTACCTCCGGAAGCGGACAGACGACGGCCCCTTCCAGCTCTTCTCGGATACCGCCTCCCGCATCCGGCACCTGCGGCGCATCCTGGCCCTGGTGCTGCCCATCCTGGCCCTGAACCTCATCGCAGGCTTCAACGGTCTGGAGGAGGCGGGCTTCGTGAACCTGCTGCTGGCCCTCCTGCTGGCGGCGGGCGCCGGGAAGCTCTGGCGCAAGATCAGGGAGCTGCAGGCCCAGCAGGACATCTTTGAGTAGGGGGAGACCGCCCAGCGCATCTGCGCCCCGGGACCGGATCACCGCCCGAAAGGGCCGGGGGCCCGGACGGGACGGAAGCGTTGCAAGGGCCTCCGCAGCGGGGAAAAGGAATAAAAAAGAACGCCCTCCGGGCGTTCTTTTTTATTCCTGACAAACTGCTCACTCGGCCTGGGGGGCCAAGGTGAACTTCCAGGCGCAGCAGCAGGTCTCGTCTGTGATCTCGGGGTAGCAGCTCACGCACTCACAGCGGATGCGCGGGTCGATCACCCTTGCAAACTCCGCATACTCGATGTCGCCCACGGACTTGCAGGGGTGGAAGGGCATTCCCTTCCGCTCCCTGGCCCGCTGGACGAAGCAGTCCACATTCTGATAGATCAGCGTACCCTCTCCGCGCAGGAAGGCCGTCTCGTTGATGTTCTCGTAAAAGCGCAGGGACAGGGCCTTCTCCAGCCCCTCCAGTCCCGCCTGCTCCGGCAGCTTCAGAAAGCTCTTGATCCGTCTGGCCTCCGCCACGGTAAAGACCCGCCAGGCGGCCCGGTCCAGCTCCATGGCGGCGTCCATGCCGTAGTCTCGCTCCGCCGCCTGGAACCAGGCGCCGTCCATGGCCAGCCAGTTCCTGGAGTACGCGCCGATGAGCCGGATCAGCTCCTCCTTGGAAAAGCTGCTCAGAAATTCGTTGTTTGCCATTGCCGCTTCCCTTTCTCTCTTGGAATGGACTCAGACCTCCGCGCAGGCGATGGCCAGCGCCCCGCTGCCGATGTGGCAGCAGATGCTGAGGGGCAGGGCCGCCAGCTCCACCTCCCGCTCCGGGAAGGCGGCCCGGACCTGGGCCTGCCAGCTCTCCCCCGCCGCCCGGTCGCCGGAGTAGACGGCAAAGAGCCGCATCTCCCGCCCCGGGAAGCGCTCCGCCAGGTCCCGCTCCATGGCCTGGAGCATGGCGTCACAGGCGGCAGCCATGCCCCGGCACTTCTTATAGGCGTCCAGCTTGCCGCCCTGGATCTGCAGCACCGGCTTCAGGTTGAGGAGGGTGCCCATGGCGGCCCCCGCCGCCGTCACCCGGCCGCCCTTTTTCAGGTACTCCAGGGTGTTGACGGCAATGTAGATGCTGCTCTCCCCGGCCCGCTCCTCCAGGATGCGGTGGACCTCCTCCGCGCTCTTCCCCTCCGAAAGAAGGCGCTGGGCCTGGCGCAGGGACTGGAGCAGCGTCACGGAGATCCGGCGGTTATCCACCACGAAGACCTTGCCGGGGTAGTCCAGGGCCAGGGCCTTGGCGGTCTGGCAGGAGCCGCTGAGGCTCGCGGACATAGGGAAGTGCAGGATAGCGTCGTGGTCCTCCAGCAGGTGGTCCCAGCGCTCCGTGATGCCGCCGGGGGAGGGCTGGGAGGTGGCCACCTCCGCCCCCGCCGCCAGGCGCGCAAAGAAGAAGGGCTGGGTGCAGTCCTCCCCCTCCCGATACTCCGCCCCGTCGATGAGGAAGGGCATGGGGATCAGGGTGATCCCCCGCTCCGCCGCCTCTTCCGGCGCGATGCCGCTGTTGGTGTCCGCCACGATCGCAGTTCTCATTCCATCGCCCTCACATCTCAGTTTCCCGTGCAGGTCCAGCATAACCGGAAATATTTAATTTAATGAGTATAACACAGCCTGTCCCGGAAACGCAAGCCCTTTTCCCGGGCGGTCACGGCAAGAGCGCTCCCCCGGCCCGGGGACCGCGGCTCTGGGGACGCAGTTTGAATATTCACTCCGTTATTCATCTTCTCTCGTGGGAAACGCCAGGTTTCTCCGTCATATCGCACAAGTGGAGTCCAGAGTTTTTGTGCATCCATTGGTGTTCCCCCACGAAGCGTAAATATTTATGCAAAAATCTATGAAAAATCATTGACATTTCCCGGCAGCAGTGCTATCCTTGCACTTGTCCTTCGGGAGAGGTGCTCCCGGATCGAACCGTATATCCGCCGCTCTGCGGCAAATCTCAAATAAAAGGAAGTATTGGAAGATGAAGAAGTTTTTGACTCTGATCCTGGCGCTGGCCCTCACCGCTAGCCTGGCCGCCTGCGGCAGCAGCAACGCCCCCGCCTCCTCCGGTTCCGGCTCTGCCGGTAGCGCCGCCGGCTCCGGCGATGCCTCCCTCACCACCGCGGTGGACGGCGTCCTCTCCATGGCCACCGAGGCCACGTTCCCTCCCTATGAGTACTACGACGGCGACACCATCGTGGGCATCGACGTGGAGATCGCCCAGGCCATCGCCGACAAGCTGGGCCTGAAGCTGGAAGTCACCGACATCGCCTTCGACTCCATCATCCCCGGCGTCCAGACCGGCAAGTATGACATCGGTCTCGCCGGCATGACCGTCACCGACGAGCGGCTGGAGCAGGTGAACTTCACCGACAGCTACGCCACCGGCATCCAGGTGGTCATCGTTAGCCCCAACAGCAGCATCACCAGCGTGGATGACCTCTTCGCTGAGGGCGCCAGCCATGTGGTGGGCACCCAGACCGGCACCACCGGCTTCATCTATGCCACCAGCGACATCCAGGACGCCGGCCTGGGCGAGGTCAAGTCCTTCGCCAAGACCACCGACGCCGTGGAGGCCCTGAAGAACGGCCAGGTGGACTGCGTCATCCTGGATAACCAGCCCGCGCAGGCCCTGGTGGCCGCCAACGCCGACGCCGGCCTCTCCATCCTGGACACCGAGTACGCCGTGGAGGACTACGCCGCCGCCGTCTCCAAGGACAATGCCGCCCTCACCGAGGCCATCAACGGCTCGCTGAAGGAGCTCATCGCCGACGGCACCGTCCAGACCATCCTGGATAAGTACATCAGCGAGTAATTCCAAAACCGCACTACCACGCACGGGACGGGGCCTTCGGCTCCGCCCCGCCGCGCCGTCTTCGGACGGGAAATGAAAGGAAAAGAGGTGTCCCTCCCCCATGGCAGACTGGTTTCTGAAGGTGAAGAAGGACTTCATCACCTGCTTTCTCGAGAAGGACCGCTGGCACTACATCCTCCAGGGCCTCGGCAACACCCTGAAGATCGCTCTCGTGGCCGTGCTCCTGGGCGTGGTCATCGGCACGGTGGTGGCCATCATCCGCTCCACCTACGATAAGAACGCCGCCACCATGCGCCCCGGCATCGTCCGCTTCCTCCTGGGCCTGGGCAACGCCGTCTGCCGGATCTACCTGACGGTGATCCGGGGCACGCCCGTGATGATCCAGATCCTCATCATGTTCTTCGTCATCTTCTCCAACGCCCGGGACGGCGTGCCTGTGGCCATGCTGACCTTCGGCATCAACTCCGGCGCGTATGTGGCCGAGATCATCCGGGGCGGCATCATGGCGGTGGACGCGGGGCAGATGGAGGCCGGACGGTCTCTGGGCTTCAACTTCGTCCAGACCATGTGGTACATCGTCATCCCCCAGGCTCTCAAGAGCGTGCTCCCGGCCCTCGCCAACGAGTTCATCGTGCTTCTGAAGGAGACCTCCGTCGCCTGCTACGTGGCCGTCAACGACCTCACCAAGGGCGGCGAGATCATCCGCTCCATTACCTACATCCAGGCCATGCCGCTGCTCATCGTGGCGGCGCTGTATCTCGCCATGGTGATGTTCTTCAGTTCCCTCGTCACCCGGCTGGAAAGGAGGCTGCGCGGCAGTGAGCGCTGATACCCTCATTCAGGTGGAGAACCTGCAGAAATACTATAAGGGCGGGGAGATCAAGGCCCTGGACGGCGTGAATGCCGACATCCGCCGGGGCAAGGTGGTGGTGGTCATCGGACCCTCCGGTTCCGGCAAGTCCACCTTCCTCCGCTGCCTGAACCTTTTGGAGATCCCCACCGGCGGCACCATCCGCCTGGACGGCACCGATATCACGGACCCCAAAAACGACATCAACCTCTACCGCCAGAGGATGGGCATGGTTTTCCAGCACTTCAACCTCTTCCCCCACATGACCATCCTGAAGAACATGACCCTGGCCCCCGTGAAGCTCCTGCACCGCTCCCAGGCGGAGGCAGAGAAGAAGGCCATGGAGCTTCTGGCCCGGGTGGGCCTTGCCGACCGGGCGAACTCCTACCCCAGCCAGCTCTCCGGCGGGCAGAAGCAGCGGGTGGCCATCGTCCGGGCTCTCATGATGGAGCCGGAGGTGATGCTCTTTGACGAGCCCACCTCCGCCCTGGACCCCGAGATGGTGGGCGAGGTGCTGGAGGTCATGCGGGACCTGGCGAAAGACGGCATGACCATGGTGGTCGTCACCCACGAGATGGGCTTTGCCAAGGAGGTGGCGAACCACGTGATGTTCATGGCCGACGGCAAGCTCCTGGAGGAGGGCTCCCCGGAGGAGATCTTCTCCCACCCCAGGAACCCCAGGCTGCAGGACTTTTTGGCGAAGGTCCTCTAAGAGAATACGGCAGCGCCCCGGAGCTTTCGCTCCGGGGCGCTGTTACGCAGCCTTCCTGCGTCACCGGTCATTTTCCGCCATCAGCGGCAATTCCATATACTTTTTCTTCTCATAAAACCCCAGTGTCTCATAGAGGGCGATGGCCTTCGCATTACCGGACAGGACCTTGAGCTCAACCCTGTCAGCATGGCAGTCTTCTGCAAATTCCCAGAAACGCCGAAATAACTCCTTTGCAATTCCCTGCCCTCGGTATGCCTCCTCCACATAAAGGGCATCCATAATAGCAACAGGTCGCAGCATCATCCCAGGAATTTGGTAAAGGAAACCATAGAGGTAACCCACAATGTTTCCGTCTTCTTCCGCAACGAAAGCGCCGCTCCCCTCCTCCTCCTCGATCCGCTCAGCATAATTATCCTTTATCACAACCTCCGGACTCAAATTGGAATCATATTGGGTTTCATCGCGAATCAACTTTGTCAACAGTGCGTCCAACGCCACGCCATCAGATCTTATCGCGTTCCGAATAACCATAAGCACCTCACAAATACTGATTTTCCCAGCCCGTTATTTCCTTACTGGACCCGGTAGTCGCCCCGGGCTTTGGCCTCCGCCTGGCGCTGCTTGTCCTGGCCCAGGATGTCCAGCATCTCGCCGATGATCTGGTTGGAGAGGAGGAAGCCCTGGGGCGTCAGGTGCCAGGCACCGTCGGCCGCCTCCACGGCGTAGCCGCTTTGGCGGCACCTTTCCAGGAAGGGGCGGAAGCAGTCGAACTTCCGCCGGTAGCGGCGCTCGAAGACCCTGGGTTGGATGCCCGCCACGGTGCGAAGGCCCAGCATCAGGTACTCCGTGTCCCGGTCCAGGGGCGGGATGCGCTCGCACTCCGAGAGGAGGGGCGTCCCCGCCAGCACGCCCCGGATGTAGCCCTCCAGGTCCCGCTCATAGGCGTAGCGGACGCCGCCGAAGTCCGAGTGGGCGCCGGGGCCGAAGCCGGCGTACTCCCCCAGCTGCCAGTACTTCAGGTTGTGCCGGGACTCGTAGCCCAGCCGGGCGAAGTTGGAGATCTCATACTGGAAAAAGCCGAAGCGCCGGGCGGTCTCCACCGCGGCGAGATACATCTCCGCCTGCTCCTCGTCCCCCGGGAGGCCCGCCGTCTCCCGCCGGGCGTAGAGGGGCGTACCCTCCTCCACTTTCAGGCCGTAGCAGGAGAGGTGCTGGGGCGTCAGGGCGATGGCGGCCTCCAGGTTCCGCTGCCAACCCTCCAGGGTCTGGTGGGGCAGGCCGTAGATGAGGTCCAGGGAGAGGTTATCGAACTTGGCCTTCCGGGCGGCGTCCACCGCCTGGCGGACCTGGTCCATGGTATGGATCCGGCCGATCTCCCGGAGCTCGGCGTCGTCCGCCGACTGCATACCGAGAGAGATCCGGTTGAACCCCGCCTTGCGGAGAGCCCGCAGGGCCCTCCAGTCCCCGGCGGAGTCGGGGTTGGCCTCCAGGGTGATCTCGGCGTCCTTCGTCACATGGTAGCGCTTGTCGATGCATTTCAGAATCTCCCGCAGCCGCTTCTCCCCCAGGAGGGAGGGCGTGCCGCCGCCGAAGTAGACCGTGTCCACGCTGTGCTTCGCCGCCTGAGGGGCGGTCTCCGTCAGGTGGGCGAGGAGGGCCTTGCAGTAGGCGTCCATCCGCTCCTCGCTGCCGGAGAGGGAGTAGAAATCGCAGTAGCCGCACTTCTGGCGGCAGAAGGGGATATGGATGTAAAGCCCCAGGGGCTTGGATTCGTTCATAAAAGCCTCCCCCACGGCCGGAGCCGTGTCTCTGATGGCTTCATTCTACCCTTTTCCGCCAATGAATGCAAGCCCGGTCCCATCTTCCATTCTCAATGGTCGATCCCCTCCGCGCATAAACCCGCCCCCTCCGCGGCACCCTAGGGAAAAACACGTCAGGAGGACGCTTCCATGGACATGACACCCAACGAATACCAGGCCTACGTCAAAGCCAAGGCCCCCAGCTCCCCCATCGTCCGGGACTGCCTGCGGGCGTTCCTGGTGGGCGGGCTCATCTGCACCCTGGGCCAGGCCATCCAGAATGGCTGGCTGGCGGCAGGACTCACGAAGGACGACGCCGGAGCCGCCACCGCCTGCTCCCTCGTGCTGCTCTCCGCCGTGCTCACGGGACTCAACGTCTACAGCAACATCGGCCGCTTCGGCGGGGCCGGGTCCCTCATCCCCATCACGGGCTTCGCCAACGCCGTGGTCTCCCCCGCCATCGACTTCAAGGCCGAGGGGCTTGTCACCGGCATGGCCGCCAAGATGTTCACCGTGGCGGGGCCGGTGATCGTCTTCGGGTCTCTGGCGTCGGTGATCTACGGGGTGGTTCTGATACTGCTCCGTTAGGAAAAACTGCCCGGATTTCCCGTTGCCGCCGCCCCTTCCCCTGTGCTAGCATGAAAGCAGAGAGAACCCCCGGCCAGGCCGGGGCGGAAAGGAGAACGGCCCCATGGAGAAAACCTATACCATGCAGGACGTGGCCGCCATGACCGGCCTTACCACCAGGACCCTGCGCACCTACCAGCAGCAGGGCTTTTTGCGGGGGGAGAAGGAGAACGGCGTCTGGCGCTTCACGGACGAGGCCCTGGAGGGCTTCCTCCGGAACCCCGCCGTGCTGCCCGCCGTCCGGGCCCGGCAGCACAGCATCGTCTATGACTTCGTGCCGCAGAACCGCAAGACCCGGGACGAGCTCCGCGCCGTCTGGGACATCCGGACGGAGGACGGGGAGGCCGTCTCCGCCTTCCTCTGCCGCGAGATGGAGCGTCGCCAGGGGCTGCGCTTCACCTTCCTTCAGACCGGGGAGACCGCCCGTGTCATCCTCTGTGGGAAGCCGGAAGCGGCGCTGGACCTGCTGAACGCCCTGCGGAGCGTTCGAACAACGGCAGGGGACGTTTAAGGCCCCGCTGGGACCCAGCTGCCCCGAACGGGGCGTGGCGGCAGGTGATGACCTGCAGCAATCCACCCCCCATTTTCTTTTTGCAGGCGGCAAAAAGAAAACGGCGGTGGAGCCGCCAAAAGAAAAACGCTTTTCGCTGCGCAGTTACGGGCGCGGGACGCGCCCTCCCACGCAGCGGGACGCGGCGCTAAACCGTTCTGCTCAGTCAACGCAGCTTCTACGTGAGCACGGGCGGGGCTTTGCTGAGACTTCCGAACCTTCTGCGCCGTGCTGCACCCCTCAGTCATCGGGCAAAGACTGAATTTGACCAGCTGCTCTTTCCGCGCTTTCCGCTTCGCTAAGCGCTGCCCGGGCAGTCGCGGAGGCGGTCCCCCTTTTGGGATGGTCTTTGCGCCGATTCCCGCCCATCCCTCGCGGCCGCGGGCGCGGACGCTTCGCTGCGCGCCGCTGGCTTGGGTGGTTGCGGCAGCTATCCCTCCTTTTCGTAGGGGCCGACGACCTCGGCGGCCCGGATCCCCATCCATCGTAAAAAGGACGGATTCCCACGTCCAGTGTGCGCACTGGCCTCGGAATGACAGAAATCCATTGTCATTGCGAGGAGGCCCAACGGGCCGACGCGGCAATCCGCATCCCCCGTCCCCAAGGCTCCCTTGTGTAAAGGGAGCTGTCACGGCCAAAGGCCGTGACTGAGGGATTGTCCGGCGTTGATGAACACTTCGGGGGTGATCTCTGCCTCGCTCTCTACCCATTTCTCCCACCCGCTGGCGCAGGCGCTTCGCTGTGCGCCGCTGGCCCGGGTGGTTGCCGGAACTTCCCCTTCTATCCGTAGGGGCCGACGACCCGGCGGTCCGTTGCTTGGCATCACCTGTGGTGCTTCCGTAGGGCGGGGTGACCACACCCCGCCGTCCCAAATTCCGTTTTAGACTTTGGCTGGCGAAAGCCACGCCCCAGGCGCATCCCACCACAAGCGCCTCCGGTCCCCGGTAGGAGGCGGGCTCCGTCCCGCCCCGCATGGCAAGGTCCGTTTTTGCATCGGCCTCCGTTGTTTCCCGAACGCTTCCCACCGCGCAGGGACGGACCTATGTGTCCGCCCGCGTCCCCGCCCGCACCCAAAAAGCGATCCCCCGCGTGCCAGGCACGCGGGGGATCGCTTTCAGGTCTCTTTTCCGGTTTCCGCCAGGTCTCCTTTGATCTTTCCCATTCCCCAGGCCGCCAGGAAGCCCAGTGCGGCCCCCAGGCCGAAGGTGCCCAGGTAGATCATCAGGAACTCAAAGCCGTAGCTCTGGATCGGCAGGAAATAGCTGCCCTCGCAGGCGAGGTAGACAACAGCGCCCACCAGCGCCGCCGGGAGGCAGCGCCCCTTCGTCCCCTTCCAGCCGATGAACCAGGCGAGCAGCGCCACCGGCAGCAGGATCACCCACATATTGGAATAGTCAAAAATAAAGCGGAACAGCACGAAATAACGCGGCATCGGTACGCTCCTTTCCTCCGCCTCACGCGGGTTCTCTCCCCATCCTGATCCTCCACATCCCCCAGGACGCCAGGAATCCCAGACAGCAGCTGAGGGCCAGGGTGCCCAGGATCAGCACCCAGACGTCGCCCCAGCGGCGCTCCACCACCTGCCAGAGGAGCTCAAAGAGGAGGTAGAGCCCCAGGGACACGGCGATGCTTCCCCACCGGTTCCGGCCCCGCAGCTGGTAATGGCCGATGAGGAAGGAGATCACAAAGCCTGGGATCAGGCAGTACGTCGCGGAGAAGTCCATCTGAATGATCAACGGGAATTCCATCCGATCCATCCAATTGCATCTTCCTGCCTTTACCATAGCAAAGGCGCAGCATTCTGTCAACCGATGGTGAAGAAAGTTCACAAAAAGGACGCCGGGAAACCGGCGTCCTTGGTTTTCTTACGGAAGAAATGCGATGTAGAGCTCCGGGGTCTCAGCCTCGGCGTCCTGGCACATGCGCTGCAGGGAGCGCATGTAGGAGGGCAGCCGCTCCTCCGCCCCGGCGCAGCCGGTGAAGATCACCCGCCAGCCCACAGCCCGCTCCGTCAGGAAGTCGTAGAGGGCGTCCAGGTTCCAGGCCCGGTTCTCCGGCAGGGGCAGAGCCTCGGAGAGCCGCGCTCTCGCCTGGGCCGGGGTGTCCACATCCGTCAGGTCGATGCGAATATCCATGTCAGTCCTCCTCCCCGTAGAGCAGGGTAAAGCTCTCGTAGTGGTTCTCGGTGTAGTAGATCCGGCCGTCGTCGGAATAGACCAGGCGCTTGGTGCCCCGGCGGTCGGCCCCCAGGGTGTCGATGTCGCACTCGTGGTAGTCCCCCTCCGGCAGGGTCCCCTCATAGTTGCCGAAGCGGTCCCCGCCGATGCAGCAGCCGGGGGCGTATGGCTCCAGGGAGCCGCCCTCCCAGCCCAGGGCCCGGGCCTCCTTCTTGGTGATAAAGTTCCCGGGGAGGTGGCCGTAGGTCACAAGATACGCCGCCACATCCTCCGCGCTTGTGTAGCTGCCGCCCTCCGGCAGGAGGGCGTCGGGGTCGCTCTCCCCGGCGCTCTGGGAAGCATCCTGAGAGGCCGCGGGGGCGGACCCCCAGTCCTCCTCATAGGAGGCACCGCCGGAGATATCATCGGATACCGGGGCCGCGCCGCAGCCGGAGAGCAGGCCCAGGGCCAGCGTCAGGGTCAGAAGAACGGCGCCGAAGCGCCGGAGGGAAGTTTTCATGTGCTCCGCCTTTCCCCTCCCGTGGGAGGCTCCGCCGGTGGGCGGAAAGTGTTTTGATTTTAACATAGTTCTTCCCAAAAGGCAACCGTCAGAACGACGGCTTTGCCCAAAAAGCGCAGGAGGATCATTTTCTACATTTGTAGAAGTTTTACTTGACAGGCAGGCCGGCGTCGGTTATTCTACAATTGTAGAATAACCGACGGGAGGGACTGCCATGGGAAGCATCAAACGGCTGCCGGAGGGCGAGCGGGAGATCATGCAGCGCATCTGGGACGAGACGCCGCCGGTGGAGCGGCGGACCATCGAGCGCGCCCTGGGGGAGAAGCATCTGGCCCCCAGCACCATCCTCACCTACCTGACCCGGCTGACGGAGAAGGGTTTTCTCTCCGTGGAGAGGGACGGCCGCAGCAACGCCTACACCCCCCTTATCTCCCGGCGGGACTATCTGGCCGCCGAGAGCCGGGACCTTCTGGACAAGCTCTACGGCGGGTCCCTGCGGAGCTTTGCCGTCTCCCTCTGCGACGGCGGGGTCTCCCGGGAGGAGATCGACGAGCTCCGCCGGATGCTGGAGGAGGGGGAGCTGGGATGAGCATCACCGTTCTCTTCCGGCTGGCCATGGGACTGGCCCTCGCCGGGGCGGTGGGCATCGGCTATGCCCGCAGCCGCCGGATGGAGGCCGGGGAGCCCCGGGGGGATGACCGGAAGGACGCCGTGGTCTACGGCGATCCCAACACCTTCGCCTTTATGATCGCGGCCTTTGCCCTGCTGGCGGTGTTCTTTGACGGGCCGGAACAGGGGTCCCACCTGGCCGTGCGGATGCTGCTGGAATCCGCCGCCGACCTGAGCCTCTACTTCCTCCTTCTGCTGCCGGCGCTGCCCCTGCTGCGGCGGCGCTTCTCCGCCCGGCTCTGCGCCACCCTCTGGCTGGTACCCACGTTCATTGGGGCGTGCATGAACGGCCTCCTGAACTTCCGCCGGGTGCCGAGCCTTGTGATCCCCCTGCGGGAAGAACTGCTGGCGGCCCTGGGGTGGGTGTGGCTGGCGGGCTTCCTGCTGGTCTTCGGCGGACGGGTCATGGGAGACCGGCGCTTCCGGGGTCAGCTGCTCTCCGGGGCGTATCCCGAGGAGGACCCCCAGGTCCTGGCCCTCTGGCAGGAGGCCCTCCTGGCCATGGACCTCCCCTGGGAGGTCCGGCTGCTCCGCGCCCCCGCCGCCCGGTCCCCCCTCTCCCTCCGGGAGGGGCGGAAGAAATATGCCACCGTCCTGCCGGAGCGGGACTATACGGAGGAGGAACTGCGCTTCCTCTTCTCCCATGAGCTCCACCACCTGCAGCGCCGGGACATCGACACCAAGATCTTTCTCGCCTTCTGCCAGGGGCTCTGCTGGTTCAATCCCCTGGTGTGGCTGGCGGCGGCCAAGGGCAGCGACGACCTGGAGCTCTCCTGTGACGAGGTGGTCCTGGCGGGGCAGGATGAGCGGCAGCGCCGGGACTACGCCCGCCTGCTGCTCCAGTCCGCCGCTGAGGGCCGGGGCTTCACCACCTGCCTCTCCGCCCGGGGGAAGAGCCTCCGCTACCGGCTGGAAAACGTCCTGAAGCCCCGGAAGCGCCGGTCCGGTACGGTGCTCCTGACGGCGGTGACGCTGGCGGTCTTCCTCTCCTGGGGGAGCTGCGCCGTCAGCACCCGGCAGGGGACCCTGGGGGAGATGGCCTTCCCCCAGGGCTGGGAGAGCATGGAGATCCAGATCTGCCTGGAAAGCAGCGACCTGTCCCGGCGGGACTGTCAGTCGCCGGAGAAGCTCCTTGCCTACCTCGCCGCCCTGCCGGCGGAGGAGGTGGTGATCCTGGGACGGGTGGCGGACGACGACAGGCCCCAGCTCTGCCTGGAATTCGGAAAATACTGGAGGTACTACACCGTGACAGGCCGGGCCGCCCAGCAGCGCTACGTCAACGGAGGCCAGAAGAACACCGCCTGGGTCCTCTCCTCCCCCCTGGACTGGGCGGCGGTGGAGGCCTACTTCCCCTCCCCGTAAAACGTCCGTAAAATCCCTGGGAAGAGTCCCTGCGCCCCGGCGGAACGTTCCGCCGGGGCGTCTTTCCGCCCTCCGGCGGATATGGAGCCGGCGGGGCGAGAGGTGGACCTTTCTTCGACGCTTGCATGACTTTTTCGCGGGAATCCACGTTGACATAATGGTGTGGATAACTCTGTGGAAACTGTGCAAAACCCTGTGGGAAAGGCATTTTCGGGGGTGACGGCGGATTATTTTCACCGGTCGCTTCGGCACTTTTCCAGGGGAATGGGGGCAGCTTTCCCGGAAATTGGGGAAAGACAGGCGGCAAAATGACGGAAGCGGGAGATTCCGCGCCGCGCGGAGGAAAGACTGCGAAAAAGATTCCCGGAGGCGGACACTTGCGCAGACGGCCGGGTTATGCTAAGATAATATAGATTGAGAATTTTGTCTTTCGCCGCTCTGGGCGGCGGGTAGGAGGATCTATGGCAGCACGCAAGGATTACGGCAACGACAGCATCTCGTCCCTGAAGGGCGCGGACCGGGTGCGAAAGCGCCCGGCGGTGATCTTCGGCTCCGACGCCCTGGAGGGCTGCGAGCATGCCGTCTTTGAGATCCTCTCCAACTCCATCGACGAGGCCCGGGCGGGCCACGGCAAGCGCATCACCGTGACGCGCTTCCTGGACCGGTCCATCCAGGTGGAGGATGCCGGCCGCGGCTGCCCCGTGGACTGGAACGAGAAGGAGGGCCGCTTCAACTGGGAGCTGGTCTACTGCGAGCTCTACGCCGGCGGCAAGTACGATAACCTCAGCGGCGAGAACTACGAGTACTCCCTGGGCCTCAACGGCCTGGGCGCCTGCGCCACCCAGTACTCCTCCCGCTACATGGACGTGACGGTCTGGCGGGACGGCTTTGAGTATCAGCTCCACTTTGAGCGGGGCGAGCTGGTGGGCGAGATGGGCAAGACCCCCCTCCCCAAGAGCCAGGCCAAGAAGACCGGCACCCGGACCCGCTGGCTGCCGGACCTGGACGTCTTCACGGACATCGCCGTGCCGGTGGAGTACTACCAGGACGTGATGAAGCGCCAGGCGGTGGTGAACGCCGGGGTCACCTTCCAGCTGCGGGATGAGACGGAACCGGGAAAATTTCAGGAGACCGACTTCCTCTACGAAAACGGCATCCAGGACTATGTGGCGGAGCTGGCCGGGGAGGGTCCCCTCACTCAGCCGGTCTTCCTCACCGCCGAGCGGCGGGGCCGGGACCGGGCGGACAAGCCGGACTACAAGGTGAAGCTCAACGTCTGCTTCTGCTTTTCCAACAAGGTGCAGATCATCGAGCACTACCACAACTCCAGCTTCTTAGAGCACGGCGGCAGCCCGGAGAAGGCCACGAAGTCCGCCTTCGTCAGCGCCATCGACAAGTACCTGCGGGACCAGGGGAAGTATCAGAAGAGCGAGAGCAAGATCACCTGGCAGGACATTGAGGACTGCCTGGTGCTGGTCTCCAACAACTTCTCCACCCAGACCAGCTATGAAAACCAGACCAAAAAGGCCATCAACAACAAGTTCGTCCAGGAGGCCATGACGGAGTTCCTCCGCTCCCAGCTGGAGGTCTACTTCATCGAGAACCGCTTCGACGCCGACAAGATCTCAGAGCAGGTCCTCATCAACAAGCGCAGCCGGGAGAGTGCCGAGCGGGCCCGGCTCAACACCAAGACCAAGCTCTCCGCCAACATCACCATCGCCGACCGGGTGCAGAAGTTCGTGGACTGCCGCTCCAAGGACATCTCCCGCCGGGAGATCTATATCGTGGAGGGCGACTCCGCTCTCGGCAGCGTCAAGCAGAGCCGGGACGCGGAGTACCAGGGCATCATGCCCATCCGGGGCAAGATCCTGAACTGCCTGAAGGCGGACTACGCCCGGATCTTCAAAAGCGACATCATCATGGACCTCATCCGGGTCCTGGGCTGCGGCGTGGATGTGCCGGGCAAGCACGCAAAAAACGTCAGCGCCTTTGACATCGGAAGCCTCCGCTGGAGCAAGGTGGTCATCTGCACCGATGCCGACTACGACGGCTTCCAGATCCGGACCCTGGTGCTGACCATGATCTACCGGCTCTGCCCGGAGCTCATCCGCCAGGGCTACGTCTATATCGCGGAGACGCCGCTCTTTGAGATCCGCTGCGGCGAGAAGACCTGGTTCGCCTACTCCGACAAGGAGAAGGCGGACATCGTGAAGGGGCTGGAGGGCAAGAAATACAAGGTGGACCGGTCCAAGGGTCTCGGCGAGAACGAGCCGGACATGATGTGGCTCACCACCATGAATCCCGAGACCCGGCGGCTCATCCGGGTCATGCCGGAGGACGCGGAGCGCACCGCCCAGGTCTTTGACCTGCTGCTGGGGGACAACCTGCAGGGCCGGAAGGACCACATCGCGGAGAACGGATACAAGTACCTGGAGCTGGCGGATATTTCGTGAGAATGGACAATTGAGAATGGGGGGAGACGCGTGGAGAGAAAGCCGCTTCCGAAGCGGAAGTTGCCTCGCCTTCCCCAGTATGATTACGGGCAATGCGGGTACTATTTTGTGACCATCTGCACCAAAGTCCGGAATCGGGATACCCTGGGTTCGATTATCCCCTGGGAACGCGTAGGGGGCGGGCTCTGTCCCGCCCCGCCAACCGTTTGTCTGACACCCGCGGGAAAAATCGTGGAAGACGCCATCACCGCCATTCCATCTCTTTATGCGGGCGTGGAGTTCGACACATATTGCATTATGCCAGACCACGTCCATTTGATCATTGCCATTCCGGCGGGGCGGGACAGAGCCCGCCCCCTACCGGTTATGATCGGCCGCTTCAAATCCTATACCGATCATGGTTACCGGGGCCTTACGGACAAAAAGACGCCCGGACTCTGGCAGCGCGGGTTTTATGACCATGTGATCCGGAACGATGCCGACCTGGACGCTGCCCGCCGCTATGTACGAAATAACCCTGTAAAAAAGCAGGAGAGGGAATCGATCTATGCCGAAAAAGAAACAACCCAATGAATCCCGCCCCAAGGTGGACAACCCCAACGTGCTGGGGCTCCATGCGGCGGTGGTGGAGCAGGGGATCACGGATACCCTGGAGAGCAACTACATGCCCTACGCGATGAGCGTCATCGTGTCCCGGGCCATCCCGGAGATCGACGGCTTCAAGCCCTCCCACCGGAAGCTCCTCTATACGATGTATAAGATGGGCCTTCTCACCGGGGCCCGGACGAAGTCTGCCAACATCGTGGGCCAGACCATGCGCCTGAATCCCCACGGCGACGCCGCCATCTATGACACCATGGTGCGCCTCTCCCGGGGCTACGGGGCGCTGCTGACGCCCTTTGTGGACTCCAAGGGCAACTTCGGCAAGGTCTACTCCCGGGACATGGCCTGGGCCGCCCCCCGGTATACGGAGGCGAAGCTCGCCCCCATCTGCGCGGAGCTCTTCCAGGACATCGACAGCGACACGGTGGACTTCGTGGAGAACTACGACAACACCATGAAGGAGCCCGCCCTGCTGCCCACGACGTTCCCCAACATCCTGGTCTCCGCCAACACCGGCATCGCCGTGGGCATGGCGTCCCAGTTCTGCGGCTTCAACCTGAGGGAGGTCTGCGAGACCACGGTGGCCTACCTGAAAAACCCCGCCTGCGACCTGACGGAGACGCTCCTGGCCCCGGACTTCCCCACGGGGGGACAGCTCCTCTACGACGGCAATCTCCTCCGGGAGCTCTATGAGAGCGGCCGGGGCAGTGTCCGGGTCCGGGCAAAGTACCGCTACGTGAAGGCGGAAAACCTCATCGAGGTCTACGAGATCCCCTACTCCACCACCACGGAGGCCATCCTGGACAAGGTGGCGGAGCTCATCAAGAGCGGCAAGATCCGGGAGATCGCGGACATGCGGGACGAGACGGACCTCTCCGGCCTGAAGCTGGCCATCGACTTAAAGCGGGGCACGGACCCCGACAAGCTGATGGCGAAGCTCTTCAAGCTCACGACCCTGGAGGACGCCTTCGCCTGCAACTTCAACGTCCTCATTGCCGGGATGCCCAAGGTCCTGGGGGTCCGGCAGATCTTAGAGGAATGGTGCGCCTGGCGGACGGAGTCCGTCCGGCGGCGGCTCTACTTCATCCTGGGGAAGAAGCGGGACAAGCTGCACCTCTTGAAGGGCCTGCAGCGCATCCTGCTGGACATTGACAAGGCCATCCGCATCATCCGGGAGACGGAGGAGGAAGCCGAGGTCATCCCGAACCTGATGATCGGCTTCGGCATCGACCAGGTCCAGGCGGAGTACGTGGCGGAGATCAAGCTGCGGAACATCAACAAGGAGTATATCCTCAAAAGGACGCGGGAGACCGACGCCCTGCGGGACGAGATCGACGACCTGGAGGACACCCTGAACGATCCCCGCCGGGTGAAGAAGATCCTGGTGGACGAGCTGACGGCTGCCGCCAAGAAGTACGGCGAACCCCGGAAGACGGAGATTCTCTACGAGCACCAGCAGCTGGAGCTCCCCGAGGAGGAGCCCGAGGCGGAGTACCCGGTGCGGCTCTTCCTCTCCCGGGAGGGCTATCTCAAGAAGATCACGCCCCAGTCCCTGCGGATGAGCGGGGAGCAGAAGTACAAGGAGGGCGACGGGCTCCGGCAGAGCTTTGAGACCACGTCCAACGCAGAGCTCATGCTCTTCACGGACCGCTGCCAGGTCTATAAGGTCCGGCTTGGCGAGTTTGAGGACAGCAAGGCCAGCGTCCTCGGCGATTACCTGCCGGCAAAGCTGAAGATGGACGAGGGCGAGAGCGTGATCTACGCCCTGCTGCCGGGGGACTACGCCGGCTCCCTCCTCTTCCTCTATGAAAACGGCAAGGCCGCCCGCATCGAGCTCACGGCCTATCAGACGGCCTCCAACCGCCGGAAGCTGACGGGAGCCTACTCGGATAAGGCGCCGCTTGCCGCCATCCTGCGCCTGACGGAGGACGGGGAGGTGGCGGTCTGCTCCGACGAGCCCCGCTGCCTCATCCTCCACACCGCCCTGCTGGCTCCCAAGACCACCCGCACTTCCCAGGGCGTGGCGGTGATGACCCTGAAGAAGAACCGCCGCCTCACGGAGGCAAAGTTCCTGGCGGAGACCGCCATCCAAAACCCGGCGCGCTACCGGGTCCGCTCTCTCCCCGCCGCCGGCGCCCTCCTGAAGGGCGAGGACAACGGAGAGAAGCAGCTGACACTGGAAGTTTGAGCTTCCCCACGGAAAGGAGCGTTCCCATGCAGGCGACTGTGAAGAAATACGGCTTCATCACCCTCTGCTGCATTCCCTTTGCCCTGGCATTTGACTGTTTCTACGCCCCCAACGGCCTCACCTGCGGCGGCTTTACCGGTGTGGCCCAGATCATCAACCACTTTCTCCCCTTTGCCCCAGTGGGCACGGTGGCGTTCCTTCTGAACCTGCCGCTCTTCATCCTGGGGCTGGTCCGCCACGGGAAGGGCTTTCTCCTGAGCTCCCTCTACGCCGTGGCGGTGAGCTCCCTCTTTGTGGACGTGCTGGCGGCGGTATACACCTTCCCGCCCATGGAGCCCCTGCTGGCCTGCATCTACGGCGGGGTCATCCTGGGGGTGGCGGTGGGCGGCATGCTCCGCTACGACACCACCACCGGCGGCACGGAGCTGGGCGCCCGGCTGCTGCTGCCCCGCTTCCCCCACCTGCCCATCGGCAAGATCTGCCTTGTGATGGATCTTGCGGTCATCGTCTCCTACGCCGCCGTCTTCGGCAGCGTGCTGAACGCCCTCTACGGCGGCGTGGCCCTCTACCTCACCACGGTGGTGATGGATATGGTGATCTACGGCGGCCGGGCGGCCAAGGTGGCCTACATCATCAGCCTGGAGAACAACGCCATCTCCCAGGCCCTGCTGGACAAGGACATGGGCGTCACCATCCTGCCCGCCCGGGGCGCCTATACCGGGACGGAGCGGCCGGTGCTTCTCGTGGCCATCCGGCGGCGTGAGATCACGGCAGTGAAGGCCCTGGTGAAGGAGCTGGACCCCGACGCCTTCCTCATCGTCTGCGACGCCCGGGAGGTCCTGGGCGAGGGCTTCAACGAGTACAGCCCCGACGGACTGTAAGGGATGATCACCCCCTGACAAAAATACATAAAAAACAGAAACGAACGCAAAAAGGAGGACTTCCCATGGCAGATCTTATGAAAACGAAGGAAAATCTGGAGGCCCGGGGCTACGCGGTCCGGCTCTTCCCGGACAAGGAGAGCGCCGCAAAGTACCTGAACGAAGTCATCGACGGCACTTCCGTGGGCTTCGGCGGGTCCATGACGCTGGACCAGATGGGGCTCTTCCCCTCTCTCGGGCAGCACAACACCGTCTTCTGGCACTGGAAGCAGAATCCGGCGGACGCCCGGGCCTCCGCCGCCAACGCGGCGGTGTACCTGAGCTCCGTCAACGCCCTTGCGGAGACCGGCGAGATCGTCAACATCGACGGCGCCGGAAACCGGGTGGCTTCCACCCTCTATGGGCACAAGAAAGTCTACCTCATCATCAGCCGCAACAAGCTGGCGGCGGACTATGACGGCGCCCTCTGGCGGGCCCGGAACGTGGCCGCTCCCAAGAACGCCCAGCGCCTCAACCGCAAGACCCCCTGCGCCATCAAGGGCGACCGCTGTTACGACTGCAAGAGCCCGGACCGCATCTGCTGCGGCCTCGTGGTCCTCTGGCGGCCCATGATGGGCCAGGACATCGAGATCATCCTGGTGGACGAGGACCTGGGCTGCTGAGAAGCCAAGGAGGAAGGGAGGCTGCGGCCATGCGGAAACATTGCTGGACGGGGGCGCTCTGCGTCCTTCTCTGCTGCGCCTGCCTCGCGGGCTGCGGCCTGCTGGACCGGGAGTACCGGGTCACCAAGGAGCACAGCGACCGCTACTGGGAGAGCGAGAGCGCCGACATCCTGCGGGCGGAGAGCTATGACGACGTGGTCAGCGACCTTCTCATCCTCATCGGCCGGCACACGGAGAGCGCCACCCTGCGGCTCTACCAGTTCCCGGACGACGCCGCCGCGGCGGAGGCCCTGGAGCAGGCGGCGCTGGAGGTCCAGCAGGAGACCGCCCTGGGGACCTACGCCGTGGAGTACATCACCTCGGAGCTGGAGCCCCAGCGGGCCTATCAGGAGGCCACCATCCACCTGGGCTACCGCCGGACGGAGGAGCAGCTGCAGTCCATCGTCAGCGCCACCAGCACGGCGGCCCTGCCGGAGCTGCTGCAGCTGGCCCTGGAGAGCCGGAAAACGGAGCTCACCGTCCGCATCGGCTACTGGGGCGAGGGCTCAGCGGCGCTGGTGCGCAAGGCCGTTCTGGACATCCGGGAGGCATACGGCATCGGGGACGACATCCCCTGGCTCCTCTGCTGCTATCCCAACGCCGAGGCCCCCGGCATCCTGGAGTTCCGCTTCGACGGCGGCGACGGCACCGAGGTGCCGGAGAACACCCTCCGCTTCCCCGACGACGGAACGGCGGACGCCGCCGGCTGAGGGCAAAAATTTTTCAGAAAATCTTCCGTTTTTTCTTGACAGGGAGTCGTTCTTCTGCTAGAATACTCCTTGTTCCGCGGGCTTAGCTCATCTGGTAGAGCGCCACCTTGCCAAGGTGGAGGTAGCGAGTTCGAGCCTCGTAGCCCGCTCCATACGAAAGCAGGACATCCAGCTTGGATGTCCTGCTTTTTTCATACGAAGGCGAACTCGCTGCCTCCACCTGCCGCGCGGAGCGCAGTTTTGCAGGGGGCAAAGGAGCTTTGCTTGTCTGCGGACGGGGAATGTGGTAGAGTGGGAGGCAGAAAATCAAAAGGAGGACAGCTTTGATGTCTGATTTCAGCCGGAATCTGCAGCGGCTGCGGAAGCGGGCCGGGCTCTCTCAGGAAGGACTGGCAGAGACGCTCTCCGTCACCCGGCAGACCGTCTCCAGCTGGGAGCGCGGGAAATCCTACCCGGATCTTGATACCCTGCTGCAGCTGGCGGAGGCACTCTCTGCCAGTCCCAACGACCTCCTCTACCCGCCGGAGCGGAAGCCGCGCCTGGCCGACGCGGGCAAGCGGAGCTTTCGGGGACTTGCCATTGCCATCATGGTCATCGGTTTTCTGATCGGCTGCCGGGAGAGCAACGTGATCACAGAGTGGGAGACCCTGCGCTTCCTCTGGGACCGGGCCATTCGCTACTGGACGGCAAGTTTCCTCATCGGTATGGTATTCCTGGGCTTTGACCGGGTGCTGCTGGCGCTGCGCGAGCGGGCGGAATGAGAAGGGGCGGACCACAGGTCCGCCCCTTCCCCCGTCCCCGCAGGGCCAAAGGCTCCCTTGTGTAAAGGGGGAGCGAACCGAGCGCTGCCGGGGGCAGATGCAGCGAGGTGAGCGAGTGGCTGCGGTCAAAATTCTGTGAGCGATCAGCGAGCAAAGAATTTTGGGCACCGCAACAGGAGCTGTCGGCCAAAGGCCGCGACTGAGGGATTGTCCGAGGTTGCCGGATATTGGGGGGTGATCTCTGCCGCGATCCCCACCCATCCTTTACATCCGCGCCGCAGACGCTCCGCTCTGCGCCGCTGGCCAGGGCGGTTGCGGCAGCCTTTCTTCCCTTTCGTAGGGGCCGATGCCCATGACTGACGCCCCAAATTTCGGCACGAAATTTGGTCGGCGGAAGCCATGCCTTAGGTACATAGGCCCGCCGCCTGGCACCGCGATCGACCGGTAGGGGCGGGAGCGTTCCGGAGCAACGGGAATCGGTGTGAAACGGAGCCTTTCCCCAGCGGGGCGGGACGGAGCCCGCCCCCTACAGGGGGACCGGGGCAGGACGGCGGTGGAAGCATCACAGAGAGTGCGCAAAACGGGCCATCCGGGGCATCGGCTCACGCGGATGCTGCGGTGAGGGTCATTTGCGGAGGAAGTAGCGGAGGATCACGGCGGCCAGGAGGAGGATCAGGCCGGAGAAAACGTAGTAGGTCTGGGGCGGGAGGTCGCCGAGGCCGGAGGTGCCGTACTGATTGCTGTCCCGGATCGTCCTCGCCAGCTCCCGGGCGTCCAGGATGTTCCCGTCCGCGTCCCGGCAGATCACGGAGAGCTCGGCGAAGAAGCCCGCCTCCCGCTGCTCCCGGGTGATGGGCACCAGCTCCAGGAGGTCCGGACGCACGCGGCCCTCACAGACCGGGGTCTCTTTGCTGATATCCAGCACTTCCTCCCCCTCATAGGAAGGCGACCAGTACCCGGCAAAAACCTGGAAGGTCTCCGCGCCCTCCGGGGCGTTGGTGCAGTAGGCCAGCAGGTAGTCCTGCCGCCCCACCCGGATGGGGCGCACCTGCACGATGGGCCAGTCGCTGTACGTGCAGGAGCGCAGACGGTAGCGGCCAAAGACGCCCTTTTCAAACTGGGCGACGCCCTGGTACTGGAACTCCCCCTGCCGCTCCACCCGGTAGAGGACGAAGACCCGGTTTTTCAGCGGGGTCATGGAGATCAGCTCCACCGGGAATGTGTCGGCGGAAAGCGCGGCGGCGCTGGGCTTGCGGCCCATGACCTCCTCATAGAGGACCGTCTCCATCTCCGCCGTGCTGGTGAGGCTGTAGGAATACTCCATCCGGTAGAGCCCCCAGAGGCAGAGGACGGCCGTCAGCAGGGTCAGGAGAGCCGCCAGGCGGCGCTGCCAGCGGAGATGGCGGAGGAAGTCCCGCCGGGGCTTGGGGGCCTTCTCCACCCCCAGGTCCGCCTCCATGGCGGCCTTGGCGGCCCGGCAGTCCGGACAGGCGGAAAGGTGCTCCGTCAGCTCCGCCTCCGTCTCCGGGGAGGTCAGGTGCTCCAGGTACGAGGGCAGCAGGTCCCTCACGATGTGGCAGTTCAGCATCCGTTGCCGCCTCCTTCCTTCAGTTTCTCTTTGGCCCGGTAAAAGGTCACCCGGGCCCAGGTCTCGCTCTCCCCCAGGATGGCCCCGATCTCGGCGAAGGGCAGGTCCCCCGCCAGGCGCAGGTAGACCACCTCCCGCATCCGCTCCGGCAGGGCGTGGATGCGCTGGAAGAGGGCCTGGCGGCGGAGGTTTTCCAGGGCGCTGCCCTCGGCACTCTCCGGGGCAGGGAGGTCCTCAGCCTCCTCCAGGGGGACGTGGCGGCGCCTGGCCTGCCTGGCCCACTCCCGGCGGAGGAGGTTCTTCGCGATGCCGCAGAGGTAGGTGGACATGGCGCTCTCGCCCCGGTACTTTCCGGAATGGCGCAGGGCCTCGCAGAAGGTCTGCTGGGTCAGGTCCTCGGAGAGGTCCCGGTCATGGCTCAGGGAGAAGAGGTAGCGGTAGACGATGTCCGCGTTCTCCCGATAGACCTGCTCAAAATCGCTCACGTCCTCCCCCCTTTCGCCGTTTCTGCCGGTATGTCGCCCCAGGGGCGGCATTCGTTACAAGTCTCTCCCCCATTTTCCCGAAAAAACCCCTCCCGTCAAGAGGGATCTCTTCCGGCAGGCTCCGGTCAAAAAGTGCGTTCTTGCTTTTTTCTCCCGTTTCCTCTATGATATCCTCAGAGAACAGGGGGCGAACCGCGGAGAGCTTCGCCCCGAATGAGGCAGAAAAGGAGTGCATCACTATGAAAGTCGGTCACATTGCGGTCTACACGGAAAATATGGAGGCGTCCGTCCGTTTCTACCAGCTTCTGGGCGGCAGGGAGGGCATGCGCAGCACCCTGGACCTGGGCGGCGGCAAAAGCAAGGACCTGCTGCACATGGTCTTTGACGGCGAGACCACCGTGGAGCTGGTCTGCCCCAGCGACAAGGGCATGCTGCCCCGCGTCACCGGCACCTGCGATCACTTCTGCTTCAACGTGGAGGATGTGGACGCCGCGGTCCGAGAGCTGCGCGCCGCCGGCGTTGACAGCTTCCTGACGGAGGAGCCCTACAGCCGCGACATCTTCGGCGGCGTGCGGATCATCTTCCTGACGGGCCCCAGCGGCGAGCTCATCGAGCTCTTCCAGGACCATCTGTAAGCTCCAGCGCAAAAAAGACGCCCCGGCGGTGATCCGCCGGGGCGTCTTTTCCATCTTGATTTTGGCTCAGGCCCCGGTCTCCAGGGCGATGCGGTTGAAGGTCTCCATGACCTCGTCGATGGAAGTCTTGGCCTTCTCCTCCCCGGCCCGGTCCATGACCACATGGCCCTGGTTCAGCATCAGGAGGCGGTCGCCGTACTCCACGGCGTAGCGGAGGTTGTGGGTGACCATGAGGGCGGTGAGCCCCTTCTCCCGGATGACCTTCCCGGTAAGCTCCATGATGATCCCCGCCGTTTTGGGGTCCAGGGCGGCGGTGTGCTCGTCCAGGATCAGGAAGCGCAGGGGCGTCAGGGTGGCCATCAGCAACGCCACGGCCTGGCGCTGACCGCCGGAGAGGGCGCCCATCTTCACGTCCAGCTTATCCTCCAGCCCTAAGCCCAGGGCGGAGAGCTCGGCGCGGTAGAAGTCCAGGCGCTTGCGGTTCACGCCCCGGCTGAGGCCGAAGGGCTTGCCCTTGTTGTCGGCGAGAGACAGGTTTTCCAGCATGGTGAGGTTGGGGGCGGTGCCGAGGCCGGGATCCTGGTAGACCCGGCCCATGGAGGCGTAGCGCTGGAACTCCTTTTTCTTCCGGATGCTCTCGCCGTCCACCAGGACGTCGCCGCCCTCCACGCCGATGCTGCCGCAGAGGATGTTCAGGAGAGAGGTCTTGCCGGAGCCGTTGCTGCCCACGATGGAGACGAACTGGCCGTCCGGCACGGTCAGGGAGAAGCCCTCAAAGAGCCGGTGCTCCGTGGCGGAGCCGGGATGATAGATCTTGGTGATGTTCTGCAGCTCAAGCACGGATGATCTCCTCTCCCTTCCGGCCCGACAGGACCAATACCAGCAGGAACAGCAGCGCCGTTACCAGCTTCATCATGTTGGCGGGCACGCCCATGCTCATGGCGGCCTGGATGCAGGTCTTATAGAGGATGCTGCCCACGATGACGGCGGTGGTGCCGGCGGGGTGGGTCAGGACGCGGAGGAGGCCCTTCCGGCAGGAGGTCAGGCGCTCCATGCTGCCGGACCAGGCGTGGGCCAGGGAGATGCCGATGATGACGGCAGCCAGGCCGTAGACCAGCTGGCCTGTGCCCATGGTGGCGGAGAAGCTCCGGCTCTCGTGGCAGACGATGCAGCCGGCGAGAGCCACCAGCGCGTTGGAGATGGCGAGGCCCAAGATCTTCATGCGGCCCCGGTCCATGGCAAGGGTGGTGACGAGGCTGGCGTTGTCGCCCACGGCCCGGAGCAGGAGGCCGGACTTCGTGCGGAGGTAGGCGTCCATCCCCAGCTTCACGGCGAGGACCAGGACCAGGGAGACCAGGATCTTCCGGCCTGTGAGAGTCATGTCCCCGCAGAGGGCCAGGACGGCCCGGGAGGAAAAGATGGTGTCCGTGGAGCGCTCAATGGTCAGGTTGGAGCCCGCGATCTGCAGGTTGAGGGAGAAGAGGGCCGTCATGGTGATGATGCC
The DNA here is from genome assembly GCA_004553545.1 of Clostridiales bacterium. GTDB lineage: Bacteria > Bacillota > Clostridia > Oscillospirales > Oscillospiraceae > Oscillibacter. Next base: position 26,280 of record SFLD01000001.1, read on the forward strand.
CGCCAGCAGGTCCCGGACCTTCAGCCGGACGTGGATGAAGCCCGTGAAGAGGCCCGCGAGAGCCCCCACGCCCATGGCGATGGGCAGCGTCAGCCAGGGGGAGACGCCCTTGGTCAGAAGGACGGCGGTGACGGCGGCCCCCAGAGGGAAGGTGCCGTCCACCCCCAGGTCGGGGAAGTCCAGGATGGAGTAGGTGATGTAGACGCCCAGGGAGATCAGGGCATAGATCAGGCCCTGGATCAAAGTCGCCGGCAGGGCGCTGAGGAACTGTTCCATAAAAGCTGCCTCCTAGTTTGGGGTCAAAAGATCGCCATCGGCGTCGGGGGGATACTGCTTTACTGGGGCCTCTTCTCAAAGCGCAGGGCGATCCTGCTATGCTCGGCATACCAAATGGTCCCGTAATATCTTCCTTTCGGAAATTCACTTACTGTCCAGCCAGAGGGGAGATGCAGACTCCGCCGTTGTCCGTTCTCATCAATTAGAATGCGCCAAGAAATGGATCTTCGGCCTTGATACTGCTTCTCTGAGATATACTGCGTCCCTTCCACTTTCCGATAGGACTGCAGGGAGAGATTCTGCATGATTGGAAATACAAAGTACCCCCAAATCAAGACGATGGCCAGGGCTTTCACCCAAATTGGGCCAAGCCTTCGGGAACTGCGCTCCTGCATTTCCAATTGCCTGCGAATCTCTCGCTTTTCTCCGGGTTTTGCTTCCCTTAGCTGCTGCGCCAGCGACCGTATTTGTGCGCGCTTCATAACGTGTCCCAGCAAAAGGACGCCGAGGATGCAGAGGAAGAAGACCGAGCGGTCAAGAAGTTCTTGCCGCAGAATTAAATCGAACGTCATACTCCTCCCGGCGGACCGTCAGTTGATCCGCGTGGCGACGCTGGACACGCTGTCGGGAACGGCGATGCCCATGGCGTCCAGAGACTCGGTGTTGAGGTAGAGGTCGTAGTCCTCGATGCTCTCATAGGGCAGGTCGGCGCAGGTGGCTTCTCCGGTGAGGACCTTGGCTGCCATCTTACCGGTCTGGATGCCCAGCTTCACATAGTCGATGCCGGCGCCGGCCACGCAGCCATTCTTTATCTGCTCGATCTCAGAGCCGTATACAGGGATGCCGGCTTCGTCGGTCTTCTCCAGGATGGCGCCCAGGACGCCCACCACGGTGTTGTCCGTCAGGTTGGAGAAGCAATCCACGCCCCGGCCGATGAGGGTATCGATGGCCTGCGTGACCTCGCTCTGGGCGGTGACGCCCACGCTCTCAATGGTAAAGCCAAAGCTGCCAGCCAGCTCCTCATAGACGCCCAGGGAGTAGAGGGAGTTGGCCTCGCTGGTGGAGTAGACGATGCCGATGGTCTTGGCCTCCGGCTGCAGGGCCCGGATCAGCTCCAGCTGGGCGGCCACGGGCAGAACATCGGAGGTTCCGGTGATATTGCCGGAATCCAGCTTGGCGCCCACGGGATCGGTGATGGCAGTGAAGATCACGGGGATATCCTTCTCCTCCGCGGCGGCGTAGCAGGCCACGGCAGAGGGAGTGGCGACAGCCACCATCATGTCAACGCCGCTGGCAGAGAAGCTGCCGGCGATCTGGGTGGCAGTGGCGTCGTCAAAGTTGGCGTTCTGGTAATCCACGGTGAAGTCCACGCCCTCCTGGAGGCCAGCCTCCTCCAGTCCCTGGAGGAAGCCCATGCGGCAGTTATCCAGGGAAGGGTGCTCGCCGTACTGGGAGATGCCGATGCGGTAAACCGTGCCCTCACCGCTGCCGGAGGCGGAGGCGGCGGGGTCCTGACCGCCGCAGGCGGTGAGGGCCAGGGTCAGGGACAGCGCCAGGGCGGCGCAGAGCAGCTTCTTCAAAGTCTTCATAGTCGTTTCTCCTTTATCGTTTCAAAAAGTTGATGTTTCATCTGCCGGGTCACGCGGCGGCCTGCCGCTCTCTCAGGCAGGGACGCCATCGGCGGGAGAAGAAATACATGGCGGATGCCATCCTTTGTCCAAAAGTATAAAAAAACAAGCCTCATCCCATCTTCATGGGACAAGACTTTCATCCTGCGGTACCACCCAAGTTGACGCGTAAGCGCCCGCTCTCTGCCACGCACCCTTGATGCGTGCCGCCCTGATAACGGGTGCGGTCCCCGTCTTCGCTACTGCGGAAATGCTTCCGGTTCGCTCTGCCCTCGCAAGTCCATTCACCGAAACGTACTCTGCCGTGATCCCACCAGCCACGACTCTCTGAAAGGTTGCCGTTTCGCTTACTCCTCTTGTTCAGCGGTTTCTCTTTGAAATTGCTTTGCATGATACCACTTGCCTCCCCGGTTGTCAAGCGGTAATCTTCGGGAAACTGTGATTTTTTCCGGGAGCTCCGCGGGGAAACACAGTTCTCTCCTCTCCTGTCCGCCCACGGCGGAGGAGGATCGGGGGAACGGGGCAGGCCCCGTCCCCCCGCTGGGGCGTCAGCTGAGGATGGCCCGGTCGGAGAGCATCTCTCCGTCCGCGGCCAGGGAGAAGCGGTGGAGCAGGTCCTCCACAGTGAGTTTCCTCTTCTCCTCGCCGGAGATGTCCAGGATCACCTTGCCGGCGCTCATCATGAGAAGGCGGTTGCCGTGGCGGATGGCGTCCTTCATGTTGTGGGTGATCATGAGGGTGGTCAGGTGGTTCTCCGCCACGATCTGGTCCGAGAGGGCCAGGACCTTGGCGGCGGTCTTGGGGTCGAGAGCGGCGGTGTGTTCGTCCAGGAGCAGGAGCTTCGGCTGCTGGAGGGAGGCCATCAGCAGCGTCAGGGCCTGGCGCTGGCCGCCGGAGAGCAGGCCCACCTTGGCGGTGAGCCGGTCCTCCAGCCCCAAGTCCAGGGGCTGGAGCAGAGCCCGGTACTTCTCCCGCTCAGCCTTGGTGATGCCCCACTTGAGGCCCCGGGTCTGGCCCCGGCGGGCGGCGAGAGCCAGGTTCTCCTCAATCTGCATGGTGGCGGCGGTGCCCAGCATGGGGTCCTGGAAGACCCGGCCGATGAGGGCGGCGCGCTTATACTCCGGCAGGCGGGTCACGTCCTGCCCGCCGATGGCGATGCTGCCGCAGTCCACGGCGAAGGTGCCGGCGATGGCGTTCAGCAGGGTGGATTTGCCCGCGCCGTTGCCGCCGATGACGGTGACGAAGTCCCCCTCGTCCAGGTGGAGGGTCAGGTCGTTCAGAGCCGTCCGGGCGTTGACGGTGCCCGGATGAAAGGTCTTGGAGACGTTTTTCAGATCAAGCATGGGTGCTGCCTCCCTTCCCGGCGGCGGGGGCCGCCTTCACATGGGTGAGCTTGCTCTTCCAGTAGGGGATGGCCAGGAAGACGGCCACGATCAGGGCGCTGATGAGCTTGAGGTCGTTGGTGTTGAGGCCCAGCTGCAGCACCACCTGCAGCACGATGTAGTAGATGATGGCGCCGATGCCCACAGAGAGCATCCTGAGGGCGAAGTTCCGGAAGAGCTTGCCGAAGAGAACCTCGCCGATGATGACGGCGGCAAGGCCGATGACGATGGCGCCCCGGCCCATGTTCACGTCCGCACTGCCCTGATACTGGGCCAGAAGGCCGCCGGAGAAGGCCACGAGGCCGTTGGAGAGGGCGAGGCCCAGGACGATGTTGGCGTTGGTGTTGATGCCCTGGGCGCGGGCCATGCTGGGGTTCGCGCCGGTGGCCCGGATGGAGCAGCCCTTCTCCGTGCCGAAGAACCAGTAGAGAAGGCCGATGACCACCGCCAGGATGAGAAGGGTCAGGGGCAGGGGGTTGTTGAGCCCCAGCTCCCGGACATAGCGCTGGGAGGCCAGGAGGTCATACTTATCCACGCTGACGGTCTGGTTGGACTTGCCGCCCATGATCCGCAGGTTGATGGAGTAGAGGGCCAGCTGGGTCAAAATGCCCGCGAGGATCGCGGGGATGCCGCACTTGGTGTGGAAAAAGCCCGTAACAAGGCCCGCCAGCATCCCGGCGGCAAAGGCCGCCAGCACGGCAAGCCAGGGGTTGACGCCGCCCCGGATCAGCATGACGCAGACGGCGCCGCCGGTGGCGAGGGAGCCGTCCACGGTGAGGTCCGCCACATCCAGGATGCGGAAGGTGAGGTAGACGCCGATGGCCATGAGGCCCCAGATCAGGCCCTGCCCCACGGCGCCGGGCAGGGAATTCAGCAAAGCGGTGAAGAAATTCATATCGCGCGACCATCCTTTTCGATGAGTTCAGGCGGGTCCTGCCAGCGGCGGACAAGGGCGCTTGTCCGCCGCTGGCGGGACCCCCGGGAAACGCGGTCCCAGGGGGAGGGGCAATGCCCCTCCCCCTCTGGGGAAGATCAGCCTTCGATGGGAGAGTAGTCCTCGGGAACGGTGATGTTCAGCGCCTCGCAGTTGGCGGCGTTGTACATCTTGGTGACGTTGGGGGCGGACTCCACGGCCATGGTGGAGATGTCGGCCTCGCCCTTGAGGATCTTCACGGCCATCTGGCCGGTGATGGTGCCCAGCTCATAGTAGTCGATGGAGAGGGTGGCGACGCCGCAGCCGGAGCAGATGCCCTGCTCGCCCGCGATGACGGGGACACCGGCGGGCAGGACCACGTTGGCGATGGCCTCGGTGTTCTCAGCGGCCTTGTTGTCGGTGGGGACATAGATGACGTCGGAGGCGTCGCAGGCGGCCTGGGTGACGGAGGCCACGTCGTTGCTGTCGGTGAAGGCGAAGGGAGTGCAGGTGTAGCCCATGGCGGTGAGGAGCTTGGTCATCTCATCCACCTGATACTGGCTGTTGGCCTCGGCGGAGCAGTAGAGCATGCCCACGGTCTTGGCGTCGGGGAAGAGCTCCTGCAGCATGGCGGCCTGGCCGTCCAGAGGCGCAAGGTCGGTGGTACCGGAGATGTTGCGGCCGGTGGTGCCGGTCCAGCTGTCCATCTCCAGGGCGGAGGCGTAGTCGGTGACGGAGGTGCCCAGGATGGGGATGTCACTGGTGGCGGAGGCGGCGGTGGTCAGCGGGGAGGTGGCGTTGGCCAGGATCAGGTCCACGCTGTTGGAGACGAAGCCGTTGATGATGGTGGAGCAGTTGGTGACCTCGCCGCCGGCATTCTGGACCTGAACGTCCACGGCGTCGCCGAACTCGGCCTTCAGGGTGTCCACAAAGCCCTGGGTGGCGGCATCCAGAGCCGGATGCTGGGCCAGCTGGCAGACGCCCACGGTGAAGGTCTGCCCATCCGAACCGGCGGAGCCGGAACCGGAGGCAGCGGGGGTGCCGCTGTCGCCGCAGGCGGCAAGAGACAGTGTCATGGCGGCGCTCAGCGCCAGAGCGAGCAACTTCTTTTTCATGTTCATGATCTCCTTTTCTCTTTTGAGAATGTTTTTCTTCCAAAATCAAAAGCGGCCCTGTCCGAAGGACAGAGCCGCTTCCCTTACGATGATCCTTTGGGCCGCGTCATCTGAGATCTTCCGACAGCTTCTTTTCCCCGCCAAAATAGGCACGGTAATACAGGCCCGCAAAGCGGACCCCAATAAACAGGAAGGAGGCAGACTGGGCGTTCATGTTGTCACGGATCTTGGTCATCATGGCGCGTCTCCCTTCTGCCGCTGTCCGGCTGTCTTGATGTTTTGGAGTATAAAGCTTTAAACCGCGAAAGTCAACCGTCAGAACGCACAAAATCTCGATAAAATTTTTGTGCTTTTTCCGCGTCCGCTGCGCAAAGTGACAGCTTGACAGGGAAAGGGCGCCGTACTATACTGTTACAGTATTTTTTGCCGCGCCGGATCTTCCGGCGGCAGGATATGGAATACCGTTTCGGGAAACGCTTTTATGCGGCGGTTTGCGGCCAAGCGCCGCAACAGACAATCGAACACCGGCGATACCGCGGATCGCAGCCGAGAAGTCTCTCCCCTCACGAGAGAGGGACTTTTCACCCCTTCGGGCCCCCCTTACGGGACCGGGGAGCGCGCTGATGGTCCCAGGTGTCGCCTTTTTTTGTTTTCCGGGAGGGCCCGGGCGCAAGTTTGCTAATTTAATGTGTTCCAGGGCAAAGACCCCTGGGCGCAGGATATGGAGGAGCGAAATATGTCCACGAAATTCATCTTTGTCACCGGCGGTGTGGTGTCCGGCCTGGGGAAGGGCATCTGCGCGGCGTCCCTGGGGCGGCTCCTGAAGCAGCGGGGCCTCCGGGTGCGGAACCAGAAGTTCGACCCCTACCTCAATGTGGACCCCGGCACCATGAGCCCCTTCCAGCACGGGGAGGTCTTCGTCACCGAGGACGGCGCCGAGACCGACCTGGACCTGGGGCACTATGAGCGCTTCGTGGACGAGGACCTCTCCGGCAACGCCTCCGTCAGCTCCGGCCGGGTGTGGTGGAACGTCCTGAACCGGGAGCGCCGGGGCGACTACCTGGGCGCCACGGTGCAGATCATTCCCCACATCACCGGGGAGATCAAGTCCCGGGTCTACGCCATGGCGGAGGAGGACGTGGACGTGGTCATCGCCGAGATCGGCGGCACCGTTGGCGACATCGAGTCCCAGCCCTTCCTGGAGGCCATCCGCCAGATCCGGGCGGAGCGGCCGTTGGGGGATGTTCTCTTCATCCATGTGCCCCTCATCGTCTCCATCCCCGGCAGCGGCGAGCAGAAGAGCAAGCCCACCCAGCACTCCGTGAAGGAGCTCCTGTCCCTGGGCATCCAGCCGGACATCCTGGTCTGCCGCTGCGACGAGCCCATCGGCGAGGATGTGCGCCGGAAGATCGCCCTCTTCTGCAACGTGACGCCGGAGTGCGTCATCCAGAACACCACCGCCGAGACCCTTTATGAGGTTCCCCTGCTGCTGGCCAAGGAGGGCTTGGACGACGTGGTCTGCCGGAAGCTGGGCCTCATCACCCCCCAGCCGGACCTGCGGGAGTGGAGCGCCATGGTGAAGCGGGAGAAGAACGTCCACCGGAAGGTGGAGATCGCCCTGGTGGGCAAGTACACCCAGCTCCACGACGCCTACCTCTCCGTGGTGGAGGCCCTGCACCACGCCGGCACCGCCCACGACGCCACCGTCACCATCCGCTGGGTGGACTCCGAGACCCTGACGGCGGAGAACATCCGGGAGAGCCTTGCCGGCTGCGGCGGCGTTCTCGTGCCCGGCGGCTTCGGCGGCCGGGGCATCGAGGGCATGATCCTGGCGGCCCAGTACGCCCGGGAGAACAATGTGCCCTATCTCGGCATCTGCCTGGGGATGCAGATGGCGGTGACGGAGTTCGCCCGCCATGTCATCGGCTGGGAGGACGCCAACTCCGCCGAGTTCTCCGAGACCACCAGGCACCCCGTCATCGCCCTGATGCCGGAGCAGGTGGGCGTCACCTCCAAGGGCGGCACCATGCGCCTGGGGCGCTATCCCTGCCTGCTGGCGGAGGGCAGCCGCTCCGCCGCCCTCTACGGCAAGCGGGAGATCTCTGAGCGGCACCGCCACCGCTTCGAGTTCAACAACGACTACCGGGAGGAGCTGCAGAAGGCCGGGATGCTGCTGGCGGGCCTCTCCCCCAACGGACATCTGGTGGAGATCGTGGAGCTGCCGGAGCACCCCTTCTTCGTGGGCGCCCAGTTCCACCCGGAGTTCAAGAGCCGCCCCGACCGGGTCCATCCCCTCTTCGGCGGCTTCGTGGACGCGGCCCTGACCCTGACGGAGAGGGCATAACATTCCCGCCATGTCCCTCGCCAAAGCGGCCCCGCCGCTTTGGCGAGGCATTTTCATTGGCACTTTCCCCCAAAGGAACTGGGGCTTTTCCGGCGCTTTCAATGCACCCCGCCCTTGCGATTTTGCCGCGACTCTGCTATATTGAGGGGGAAAGCACAAACCACCGCCTGCCGGTTTGCCGCGGCTCACCGCCCTTTCCCGGCAGGGATACTGAAAGGAGCTGTCACTATGGATCATTTTGCCGCCATCGCCGCCCTGCTGGAGGAAAACGGCCTGGACGCCATGCTGCTCACCGAGGAGGCCAACCGCTTCTACGCCACCGGCTTCCACTCCATCGGCACCGACGGCTGCGCCCTGGTCTGCCGGAACAAGAACTACTACTTTACGGACTCCCGCTACACCGAGGCCGCCGCCCGCCACGTGAAGAACGCGGAGCTGGGCGAGGTAGGCCGGGGCCGGGATTACGCCGTGCTCCTCAACGAGGTCATCGAGAAGGAAGGTCTCCGCCGCGTGGGCTTTGACGACGCCTACATGACCGTCCGGGACTGCGGGAAGTACCGGGAGAAGCTCCACGCCGAGCTGGTCCCCGCCTCGGACCTGCTGGCCTCCCTGCGCCGGGTGAAGGACGCGGAGGAGATCGAGAGCATGATCGCCGCCCAGCGCATCGCGGAGAAGGCCCTCTCCGACATCTTCCACGAGATCAAGCCCGGCGTCACTGAGAAGGAGATCGCCGCCCGGCTGCAGTACCTGATGCTCCACTACGGGGCGGAGAACATGTCCTTCGACCCCATCGTGGTCTCCGGTCCCAACGGGAGCCTGCCCCACGGCGTCCCCAGTGAGAAGACCATCCAGGCGGGCGAGTTCGTCACCATGGACTTTGGCTGCATCAAGAACGGCTACTGCTCCGACATGACCCGCACCGTGGCCGTGGGCTCCGTCACCGACGAGATGAAGACCGTCTACGAGACCGTTCTCAAAGCCCAGCTGGCAGGCATCGCCAAGGCGAAGGCCGGCGTCACCGGCCGGGACATCGACGCCGCCGCCCGCAAGGTCATCGAGGACGCCGGCTACGGCAAGTACTTCGGCCACAGCTTCGGCCACAGCCTGGGCGTGGAGATCCACGAGGCCCCCAACGCCGCCCCCATGAACGACCAGCCCATGCCCTGCGGCGCGGTGATCTCCGCCGAGCCCGGCATCTACCTCCCCGGAAAGCTGGGCGTCCGCATCGAGGACGTCATCATCCTGGGCGAAGACGGCTGCGAGGACATCACCCTGGCCCCCAAGGAGCTCATCATCCTGTAACTCCGGCCAAACGCCGGAAGGAGCGTGCGATCAATGGATACCATTTATATCACCGGCCACAAGAATCCCGACACGGATTCCATCGTCTCCGCCATGGCCTACGCCGCGCTGAAGAACGCCCTGGGCCTGCGGGAGTACAAGGCCGCCCGCCTGGGCGAGATCAGCGATGAGACCAAGACCGTGCTGGAGCGCTTCCATGCGGAGCCGCCTCTCCGCATCAGCGACGTCCGCACCCAGGTCCGGGACCTGGACTACGACACCCCCATGGCCCTCTCCCCCGCCGCCACCATCCGCCGGGCCTGGACCACCATGCAGGCGGACCGCATCTCCGTCATGCCGGTGGCCAACGACGACGGCACCCTCTACGGTATGCTCTCCGCCGGGGACGTGGCCAACTTTGACGTCTCCTCCGTCCAGGAGCCCTACGTCCACAACATCCCGGTCTACAACCTCCTCTCCGTGCTGGAGGGACGCATCCTCAACGCCGGGGGCGAGAACACCGACGAGATCTCCGGCGAGATCACCATCGCCCTGCCGGCGGGCTGCGAGAACCTCATCTTCTCCCGGCCGGACAGCATCGTGGTCTGCGGCGACCAGCCGGACATGATCCGAAGAGCCCTGGAGATCGGCGTCTGCTGCGTCATCGTCTGCCAGGCGGAGGTGGCGCCGGAGCTTCTGGCCATGGAGAGCCGGACCTGCCTCATCTCCACGCCGCTGGACCCCTACCGGGCGGTGCGGCTCATCTGCCACGCCCTGCCCATCGCCAGCATCTGCAAGAGCCAGGACCTGGTCTGCTTCCACCTGGACGACTACATCGACGACGTCCGCAACACCGTGCTGGAGAGCCGCTTCCGCGCCTACCCCATCCTGGATGAGAACGAGCACGTGGTGGGCACCCTCTCCCGCTTCCATCTGCTGCGCCCCCGGCGCAAGCAGGTGGTGCTGGTGGACCACAACGAGCGGGCCCAGTCCGTGACGGGCCTGGACCAGGCGGAGATCCTGGAGATCGTGGACCACCACCGCCTTGCGGACATCCAGACCAAGAACCCCGTCTACGTCCGCAACGAGCCCGTGGGCAGCACCACCACCATCGTGGCCTCCATGTATCAGGAAAAGGGCCTCATGCCCTCCGCCAAGATGGCGGGACTCATGGCCGCCGCCATCATCTCGGACACCGTGATGTTCAAGTCCCCCACCTGCACCCAGCGGGACATCGACGTTGCCAACCGCATGGCCCGCATCGGCAACGTCTCCCTGGACGCCCTGGGCCAGATGATCTTCTCCGGCGACCGGGGCGGCAGCAAGAGCGTGGAGGAGCTGCTGCAGGCGGACTACAAGGAGTTCCACATTGCCGGCCACGACATCGCCGTGAGCCAGATCACCTGCATGGACTCCGAAAAGCTGCTGGAGCGGAAGGAGGAGTTCCTCTCCGCCATGCGCGGCATCCGCCAGGAGCACAGCTTCAACACCGTGGTCCTCATGATCACGGACGTGCTGCTGGACGGGTCCCAGCTCCTCTTCGTGGGGGACGAGGACACCATCCGCCAGGCCTTCAACCTGAAGGGTCACGACAACTGCGTCTTCCTGCCCAAGGTCATGAGCCGGAAAAAGCAGGTCATCCCCACCCTCTCGGCCCTGTGGGGATAAAAGATCCCCGTTTCCCCCATTTTTTCAGAGAAAATCGGTTACTTCCCTCTTGACATTTCCCCGCCGAAGGACTACCCTGTTGGCGGAGCCGGGGGAACGCAGCCCCGGACCCATGCCGCCTGCGGGCGGCATGGTCACAGCCCATCAGTTAGTTCGCGCTAACCCCGGAGACCGGGGCTGGCGAAGATCCATTCCAAGGAGGTCATTTCCATGTATGAGATCGATCTGAAGATCGGCGGCATGATGTGCGGCATGTGCGAGAGCCACATCAACGACGCCGTCCGTAAGGCCCTGCCGGTGAAAAAGGTCACGTCCTCCCACTCCAAGGGACAGACCGTCATCCTCTCCGAGGAGGCCATCTCCGAGGACGCCTGCCGCGCCGCCATTGAGGACACCGGCTACGATGTCCTGGGCTACCAGTGCAAGCCCTATGAGAAGAAGGGGCTCTTCCACTTCGGCAAGTAAATCCCGCCCTCCTCCCGCTGCTCCCTCCCCACCGGACGGGAGCAGCGCCCCTCTTCGCCCGCCGGAGCGCCTGCTCCGGCGGGCGGTTTTATGGGCATCAGGAAACGCACCTGCACTAAAACGCTCCCCGGGACCGGATCACTTCCGGTCCCGGGGAGCTGGTCATTTGAGGGGGATGACAGCCGCCGGACGGTCAATTCTCTGCGGCAGCTCCCTGATGCCCTAACCAGGCAGAAAGGTCCTGACAGACGGCAGAAAGCTGCGGCAGCATCTGCCGGATCTGATCCGGCTGCATCGTGTCCGGTGTACCGATGATGCTGATGGCTGCCACCGTTCTGCCAGTATAGTCCCGGACCGGCATTGCAACATAAATACTCTCTTCGTCGTACTCCCGGTCATCCAGAGAGTAGCCCCGTTCCCGGATCCGCTCCAGATTTTCCAGAAAGTCGATATAGTTGAGAAGAGTATTGGGTGTGTAGCGCTTGATATCCGTGCTGCGGAAATACTCCAGCACTTCCTCCTTGTTGAAATCCAGCATAAAGAGCTTGCCTGAGGCTGTGGCATAAAGAGGGAGGTGCTCCACGAAGAAGGACCAGGAGGGCCGCTCCGTCTCCATCGGCGCAGCATGGTAGAGCACCACCGAACTGCTGTCCCGCGGTGCGCAGACACAGACACCCCGCTGGACCTCCCGGGCCAGCGCATCTGCCCGGGCGCGGTAGCCGCTGCTCTCCAGGTCATGCCGCTCTGTCACCACGCTGCCAATGCGGTAGAGCGACCAGCTCAATTGATAGTAGACCACGGCGGAATCGCTCTTTTCCACGAATCCATAGTAAAGCAGGGTATCCAGTATCCGGTGGGCACTGCTCTTGCTGATGCCAAGACTCTTGCTGAGGCTATTCAGCGTGATCCCCTGCGCGCAGGCCTTCTCCCCCATATAGCTGAGGATCTCCAATGCCTTGCTCAGGGTCTGCAGCGGGTACTTCGGCTCTTGCTCCCGATCCATTGTCGCTTCCTCCTACTCTTCGTTTTCTTCATTATACCGGTCTTTTTGCGTTCCGTAAAGTGGTTTTTAAAAACTTTCTGTTCCGATTTGCGGAATGTGCTTTTGCAAATTTTACAGCATAATGCAAAAAACGGAAAGTTATCCCTTCCGAGGAAAAGCTCCGCGCCGGTCGATCCGCTTTGTTTTTCCTGTTTTGTCGCAAATTTTTACGTTTTGCCGAAGAATTCTTGGCGCGAGCCTTCTTTTTTGTTGAAATCAAACCGTCTTCTTTCACAGTTTTCGTGCGGACATCTTGTGCGATTCCTCCAAAATTCTTCCCTGGCATTCGCCGCGTTCCGCTTTGCAGAACACTTTTGGTGGAAATTCCGTTTTTCTCAGCAAAAGTCTGCAAAAACTCCCGAAGAATTCTGAAATCCATTGATTTTCCTCTCTTAAACCGCTACGATTTCTACCGTCGACCAGCCCAGCGGCAGATCCCCGTCCGCTGGCACAAGCACCTGCCGGCAGGAAATACCGGCAGCCAAACTGAAATCAGGAGGAGCGAATAAGATGAAGAATCTGGTTTTCCCCGTGGAAGAGTATCTGCAGAGAGTGGAAAAGACCCGCAAGAGCATGCAGGAGCACGGCATTGACGTGCTGATCGTCACGGACCCCGCCAACATGAACTATCTCACCGGCTTTGACGGCTGGTCCTTCTATGTGCACCAGGGCGTGATCGTGGCCCTGGACCTGGACCAGCCCATCTGGTTCGGCCGCGGTCAGGACGGCAACGCCGCCCGTCTCACCACCTATCTGGATGAGAACAACATCTATGCCTACACCGACGACTATGTGAACAATCCCCTCAAGCACCCCTATGAGTACGTGGCGGATATCCTGAAGTCCCGCGGCCTGGACAAGAAAGTCATCGCCACCGAGACCGACGCCTACTATTTCTCCGCCAAGTGCCAGCAGACCATCGAGCGCTGCCTGCCTGACGCCACCTTCAAGGATGGCTACAACCTGGTGAACTGGGTGAAGATCATCAAGAGCCCCACGGAAATCGAGTTCATCCGCAAGGCCGCCGTCATCGTTCAGAACGCCATGAACGTGGCCTACGATATGATCGACATCGGCGTCCGTCAGTGCGACGTGGCGGCTGCCGTCTATCACGCCCAGATCTCCGGCACCAAGGAATACGGCGGCGAGTATTCCGCCATTGCTCCCCTGATGCCCGCCGGCATCCGCACCTCCACTCCCCACCTGAGCTGGACCGACGAGACCTATCAGGACGGCGACACCGTCATTCTGGAGCTCAGCGGAAACTATCGCCATTATCACTGCCCCCTGGCCCGTACCATGATCCTGGGCAATGCCTCTCAGAAGGTCCGCGACCTGGGTGCCACCGTTTCCGAGGGCCTCACCGCCGCGCTGGAAGGCATCCGGCCCGGCATGCTGGCGGAGGATGTGGAAGAGATCTGGCGCACCACCATCGCCAAGAGCGGCTTTGTGAAGGATTCCCGCATCGGCTACTCCATGGGCCTCAACTTCCCCCCCGACTGGGGCGAGCACACCGCCTCCCTGCGGCCCGGCGACAAGACCGTCCTGCAGCCCGGCATGACCTTCCACATGATCCCCGGCATCTGGCTGGAGGACTGCGGCGTGGATACCAGCGAACCCTTCGTGGTCACCGAGACCGGTGCCGAGCCCTTCTGCCACTTCCGCAGAGAGCTGCTGGTGAAGTAAGCATCCTTGCAGGGGGCGGGGCTCCCGCCCCCTGTTGTTCCCGCTAACCCGATATGATTAGGTGAGAAAGTAATATGAAAAAGATCACAACGGTAATCGAGCACATTGAGGAGTTCCTGCTGAGCTTCGCGGTGATCGCCATGGCCATCATCCTGGTGGCCGGCGTCATTGCCCGCTCCGTCTTTAACTCCAGCCTTACCTTTACAGAGGAGCTGGGCACCGCGCTGAATATCGCAGTGACCTTCCTGGGCGTGGGCTACTGCGCCAGAAAGGCCAAGCACATCAGCATGTCCATCATTTTCGACCTGCTGGGCAAAAAGCCCAAGAAGGTGATGATGCTGGTCATCTCCCTGGGAACCGCGGCAGTCATGGCCTTCCTCTGCTACCTCAGCGTCCGCTATGTGGGCAGCGTTTACAAGCTGGCCCGCGTGACGCCTGCTCTGCGTATCCCCATGTGGATCATTTATACCACGCTGCCCATCGGTTTCTTCCTGGCCGCAGTGGAGTATCTCAAGACCTTCTTTAAAAACCTGACAGACCGGGACGAGGTCTGGATCTCCGCCGAGCTCAAGGTGGGCGAAAACATTGAAAACTACAACGACCTGGCGGCAGACGCCGAGCCTCTGCCGGAAGGCACCCAGGAAAACCATGAAAAGGAGGAGAACACATAATGGTAGCACTGTTGTTGGGGACCATGTTCCTCTGCCTGGCACTCAACTTCCCGATGATCGTGGCCATGGTGGTGGCTCCCCTTCTGGTCATGATCTTCTACATGCCCTCCATGGACATCATGCTCTCCGTGCAGCAGCTCATCGCCGGTGTCAACGCCCAGGTGCTGCTCTCTGTCCCCATGTTCATCCTGGCGGCAGACATCATGAGCACCGGCCACTCCACCAACCGACTGCTGGACTTCGTGGAAGCCTTCGTGGGCCACATTCGCGGCGGCATGGCCATCACCACTGCGGCAGCCTGCACCCTCTTCGGCGCCATCTCCGGCTCCACCCAGGCCACCGTGGTGGCCATCGGCAAGCCTATGCGCGGACGGCTGCTGCAGCTGGGTTACCCGGACAGCGCCAGTTCCGGCCTCATCATCAACTCCGCCATCATTGCTCTGCTGATCCCGCCCAGCATCTCCATGATCATGTACGCCGTGGTCACCGGCGCTTCCGTCGGCGATCTCTTCATCGCCGGCGTGGGCCCCGGCATCCTGATGTTCCTGCTCTTCGCAGTGTACAGCTACTTCTATGCGAGAAAGGCTAACATCCCCCTGCAGGAAAAGGTCAACTGGGCCGGCCGTGCCAAGGCTCTGAAAAAGGCCATCGGCCCCCTGGGTTTCCCCATCATCATTTTTGTGGGCATCTACGGCGGCTTCTTCAGCCCCACTGAATCTGCGGCCATTGCCGTTCTCTACGCCTTCATCCTGGAGTTCTTCATCTTCAAGACCATCAAGCTGAAGGATATCAAGCGCATCGCCCTCAGCACTGCGGTCTCCACCAGCATCGTTTTCATTCTGGTGGCCGGCGGCCAGCTCTTCAGCTGGGTCATTTCCTTCGCCAAGATCCCTCAGATGATGACCAACGCCGTGCTGGGTGCCAACCCCTCCGCCACCCGCATTCTGGTGACGGTGACCCTGTTCTTCTTTATCGCCGGCATGTTCGTGGACAGCCTCGTGGCCATCATCATCCTCTCTCCCATCTTCTATCCCATCGCCATGCTGGCCGGTATCGACCCCATCCACCTCGGCATCGTCATCACCCTGCAGGCAGCCATTGCCTCCGTCTCTCCCCCCTTCGGCTGCAACATCTTCACCGCCTGCGCCATCTTCAACCGTCCGTATCTGGACATCGTCAAAGGCATCCCGCCGTACCTCATCATGCTGCTCCTGACCACGATCATCGTGATCTTCGTGCCGGAGTTGTCCCTCTTCCTTCTGTGAGGCATGCCTATGTTTGATGTCAAGAAAGCAGTCAGCGAACTGGAACCCGAGCTCATCGGCCTGCGCAGGGACTTCCACGCACATCCCGAGCTGGGCTACCAGGAGTTCAACACCTCCAAAAAGGTCTGCGGCTACCTGACGGCCCTGGGCCTGGAGGACATCCAGACCGTGACCGGCACCGGCATCACCGCCATCCTTCGCGGCACCGCCGGAGAGGGAAAGACCCTGCTCCTGCGGGCAGATATGGATGCTCTGCCGGTGGAGGAGAAGACCGGTCTTCCCTTCGCCAGTCAGAATCCCGGTGTGATGCACGCCTGCGGCCATGACGGTCATACCGCCATCCAGCTGATCGTGGCAAAGATCCTCTCCGCCCATCGGGACGCCTTCCGGGGGCAGATCAAATTCCTCTTCCAGCCCAACGAGGAAGAAGCCGGCGCCCTGAACATGATCAACGCCGGTGTTCTGGAGGCGCCCCATGTGGACGCCGCCCTGGCACTCCACCTCTGGAGCCCCATCAAAACCGGACGCATTGGACTCTCTGAGGGGCCCATTCTTGGCACCACAGAGGAGTTTGAACTGGAGATCATCGGAAAGGCCGGTCACACTGCCACACCTCACACTGGCCGGGACGCCATTCTGGGTGCCTGCAGCGTGGTCCAGGCCATGCAGTGCCTCGGCACCCGGGAATTCGACCCCCTGCTGCCCATCGCCGTGATGTTTGGGCACATCCAGGGCGGCACCGCCCGGAACATCGTCACCGACCGGGTAAAGCTGGGCGGTACGATCCGCTTTCTCTTCCCGGATGAGGCCCACAACAAGCCCAAGGTCCTGGCCGCTTTTGAGCGGGTCATCCAGGGGCAGTGCCAGTCTCTCGGCCTGGAATATGAGCTGCGCTACATCCCCAGCAATCCTTCCCTGGTGAACGATCCCGCCATGGTGGCCGTTGTCAAGGAGGCCGCTGCCGAGACCTTCGGGACCCGGGACAATGTGGATGCCTTCCGCTCTCTGGCTGGTGAAGACTTCGCCGAGTTCAGCCAGCGGGTCCCCTCCGTGATGACCTGGGTCGGCATCGCAGATCCCGCCAAGCACAGCGACTTCCCACACCACCACTGCCAGTTCGATATCGACGAGAGCATGCTGGCAAAAGGCGCTGAACTTCAGGTCCGCAGCGCTCTGCGCTATCTGAACCAAAACTGAGCATCCACACCCATCATATATTTTTAGGAGGATCACACAATGAAAAAGAGAATTCTTTCCCTTGCGCTGGCCTGCCTGATGGTCATGCCCCTGCTGGCTGGCTGCGGCGACAACAACACCCCCGCCGCCTCCGGCTCTGACAACTCCGGCGACACCACCACGTATTCCTGGAAGATGGCCCACGAGGAGTATGACGGCGACATGCAGGATGTCTACTGCAAGGAGTTCGCCCAGAAGCTCAGCGAGAAGTCCAATGGCCGCATCACTCTGGATATCTACCCCGTGGGCCAGATCGGCGATGCCCTGCAGCAGTGCGAGCTGCTGCAGAACGGCGGCATTGAGTTCGCCATCGTCAGCCCCGGCAACACCGGCACCGTGGTCCCCGAGAACCAGCTCTTCTCCCTGCACTATCTCTTCCCCTCCGACTGGGACAAGACCCTGGAAGTCCTGCAGACCAGCGAGGCTCTGAATACCATGCTGGGCCAGAAGTATCTGGACAAGAACATCCAGGTCCTGCAGTACTGGACCGAGGGCGCCATGTGGTGGACCAGCAACAAGTCCATGAAGGACCCCAGCGCCTTCAAGGGCCTGAAGTTCCGCACCATGCAGTCTCCCATGATCCTGGCTGCCTATGAGGCATACGGCGCCAACCCCACCCCCATGAGCTACACCGAGGTCTACTCTGGCCTGCAGCTGAACATGATCGAAGGCCAGGAGAACCCCATCAGCGCTATCCTCACCTCCAAGTTCTATGAGGTCCAGGATTACCTCTGCGACGCCCAGAGCAACCTCTACATGACCTGCACCTGCGTCAATCCCACCTTCTTTGCCAGCCTGCCTGAGGATATCCAGCAGATCGTTCTGGAGACCATCGATGAAATGTATCCCCGTTCCTTTGAGATCCAGAAGGAACTGAATGACGCCGCTCTGGATAAGATCCTGGATGCAAAGCCTGACATCAACGTTGAGGAGCTCACAGACGACGAGCGCGCCGCTTACGCCGAACTGGCTCAGAATGCTTATGCCGTGTACGGCACCACCGTCGGTGCTGACGGCCAGGCCATCCTGGATAAGCTCCTGGAAGAGATCGCCGCCATTGAGGCAAAGTAAACCCGTCTGCCATTCCGCGCCGCCGGCAGATCTGCCGGCGGCGCGGAGACCCCACAGGATTCGAGGAATAGAAGAAAAATATGAAAGTTAAGGATATCACTGCAAGAGACATCTGGATCGCCCGTTCCCGCATCGCTCCCTATGTCACCAAGACCCCACTGGTGTACTCCCATACTCTCAGCGAGATGACCGGGGCCAACATTTATCTCAAGCTGGAGAACCTTCAGGAGATCGGTGCTTTCAAGGTCCGGGGGGCAGCCAACAAGATCCTCAGTCTCCCGGAAGGATCCCGGAAGGCCGGTGTCTCCACCTTCTCCACCGGAAACCACGGCGCTGCCGTCGCCTATATCTCCAGTAAGCTTGGCATTCCTGCGATCGTCTGTATGTCCCGCCATGTTCCGGAGGTAAAAGTAAAGAACATCGCACGCTGGGGGGCCAAGATCCTGCAGAACTGGGACTCCCAGGATGATGCTGGCGTCTACTGCTATGAAATGGAACGGGAACAGGGCATCACCGTGATCCCGCCCTTCGATGACAAGGAGATCATCTGCGGGCAGGCCACCATGGCCCTGGAGATCGTGGAGGATCTTCCCAAGGTGGATACGGTCCTTGTCCCCCTCTCCGGCGGCGGGCTCATCTCCGGTGTAACGCTCGGCATGAAGATGACTCTGCCGGATGTCAAGATCGTCGGCATCTCCCAGGAGAGAGCTGCCGTCATGATCGAAAGCCTGAAGGTGGGTCATCCCATTGAAATGCCCGAGGAACCCACTCTGGCGGACAGCCTCCTGGGCGGCATCGGTCTGGATAACCGCTATACCTTTGAGATCACCCGGGACTATGTGGACGAACTTGCCCAGGTCTCCGAGGAGCAGATCGCCGACGGCATTGCCTACATCATGTCCAACCACCGCGTCATTGCCGAGGGCGCCAGCTGCGTGGGCATCGCCTACGCCCTGCAGCAGGGCAACATCCAGCCCGGCAGCAACGTAGCCATCGTGGTCACTGGCAACGGCATCCCCATGAGCACTGTGCGTCAGATCGCCGACACCCATTTCTGAGAACGACAGGTACATATGAAAGACATCATTTTTACCGAAAAAGCCACCGCACCTACCGCCCCATACTCCCAGGCCATCCGCGCCGGCAGCACGGTCTATCTTGCCGGTGTCTGCGGCGACGATCCTGCCACCGGCAAGCTCATGGGAAGTGGAGACATGACGGTAGAGGCCACCTATGCCATGGAGAACCTGAAAAACACCCTGGAGGCCGCCGGCGGCACCATGGAAGACATCGTGAAGGTCCAGGTCTACGTCACCGATATTACAAAGCTTCCTGCCTTCAATGCGGTCTATCAGCGTTATTTTCCGGTGGGCCATCTGCCCGCCCGGATTGCCATGGAGATCTCCCGTCTGGCCGACGGGGCAAATCTGGAACTGGACGCCATTGCCGTTCTGGACTGACAACGTTTCCCACCGGGGCGGCCTCTGCACAAGGCAGAGGCCGCCTTTTTCCCGGCTTGCTCCCGCGCCAGGAGCGTAGTATACTGATATTCAGAGATCGGCACCGGGCAGCCAGACGCCAGTGCGCCACAGGAGGAAGCACATGTATTCACTGAGGGAAGAAATCGAGGGTTACCGGACAGAGATCCTTGCCCTTCGGCGGGATTTCCATGAACATCCGGAGTTGGGATATAAAGAGTTCCGCACCTCCAAGACCATTTATGACTATTTGAAGGCCATTGGATGCGACAGCGTGCAGAACATTGCCAAGACCGGCGTGGTGGGAACACTCTACGGGGAACAGCGCCGGGGCAAAACAGTGATCCTGCGGGCCAACATGGATGCCCTGCCCATCACGGAGGACACGCATCTGAGCTACGCCTCCCAGACGCCGGGGGTGATGCACGCCGGCGGCCATGATGCTCACATGGCGGTGGCTCTGGTGGTGGGTAAGCTCCTCAGCCGCCACCGGGACGCCTTCCGCGGTTGTGTGCGGCTGGTCTTCCAACCCAATGAGGAGATCGCTGGGGCTTTGGACATGATCCGGGAAGGTGTGCTGGAGGACCCTCCCGCAGATGCCGCTCTCTCCATGAACTTCACCCAGATGATCGACTCCGGCAAGATCGGCCTCAGCCGCGGCGCCGTTATCGGCAATACGGAGGAGTTTATCCTGAAGCTCATCGGAAAGTCCGGCAACACCTACCTCCCCAACAAAAGCATTGACGCCGCCCTGGGCGCCGCCAAGATCATGGAAGCCGTACAGATCCTGGAGACCCGGGAGTATGACCCCATGCGCCCCATTTCCATCATGTTCGGGAAAGTCCACGGTGGAGCCGCCCGGAACATCGTCATCGACAAGATCACACTGGAGGGGACCATTCGCTTTCTCTTTCCCGAGGAGGAGGACAACATCGATGTGGTGAAATCCGCCTTTGAGCGCATCGTGAAAAGCGTATGCTCCATGCTGGGATTGGGCTATCAGATCGAATATATTCACAGCAACTCCTCCCTGGTAAACAGCAAGGAGATCGTGGATGTGCTGCGCCGCACCGCCCGGACCACCTATGACGGCCGGGACAACATTGTGGATTTCAAGAGTCTTATGGGCGAAGACTTCGCCGAGTTCGGAAAGCTGGTCCCCTCAGCCATGACCTTTTTCGGAGTCAACAGCGAGGCCAAGCACTGCATCTACCCCAACTATCACCCCAAATACAACATCGACGAGGATGTGCTGCCGGAGGCGGTAGAGTACTTCTACCGCGGCATCGTAGAGCTTCTGAGAGACCTTCCGTAAGCAGATCCCAAGTTTTCGCCCGCCGGAGCGCTTGCTCCGGCTGGCGGTTTTATGGGGGCGGCCGGGGATGCTTTGGGGCCGGTCTCCTGCCGCGCACAGCGGGACAGCATGGCGTCCGCCGGGGAAAACCGCCTTGTTTCTTTCACCATATTGGACCCAAAAGGCGAACCTTTTCCTCTGGGTTTTTCACGAAAAATGGGAAGAAGTCCCTTTTCCCTTGTACTTTTCCAGGCGGTCACTTATAATAGGGATGGAAAACGGCTTCGTTTTTCGGAAATTATATGACCGTTGCGCATTTTTGCGCAACGGTCAGCAAGCTATTTTATCCAGAAAAGAGGGACCGCCTGTGCCAGAACGTCATTTTCAAAAAGTCCTCGCCGCCAACCGCGGCGAGATCGCCATCCGCATCTTCCGGGCCTGCTATGACCTGGGCCTCAACACCGTGGCCATGTACTCCAAGGAGGACACCCTGAGCCTCTTCCGCACCAAGGCCGACGAGGCCTACCTCATCGGCGAGAAGAACAGCCCCCTGGGGGCCTACCTGGACATCGGCGAGATCATCGATCTCGCCAGGCGCCGGGGTGTGGACGCCATCCACCCCGGCTACGGCTTCCTCTCCGAGAACGCGGACTTCGTCCGGGCCTGCGAGGAGGCGGGCATCGCCTTCATCGGCCCCAAGTCCGACACCATGGCCCGGATGGGCGACAAGCTGGCCGCCAAGCAGATCGCCATCGGCTGCGGGGTGCCCATCGTCCCTGGCTGCACCGAGCCTCTGCGGGACGGGGACGAGGCGCTGGAGAAGGCCGTGAGCTTCGGCTTCCCGGTGATCCTGAAGGCCGCCGGGGGCGGCGGCGGCCGGGGCATGCGCCGCTGCGACACGCCAGAGGAGGTGAAGCCCGCCTTTGAGCTGGTCAAGAGCGAGGCCAAGAAGGCTTTCGGCAATGACGACATCTTCATCGAGAAGTTCATCGTGGAGCCCAAGCACATCGAGGTCCAGATCCTGGGCGACCAGTACGGCAACGTGATGCACCTGGGGGAGCGGGACTGCTCCCTGCAGCGCCGCTACCAGAAGGTGGTGGAGGTGGCCCCCGCCTGGTCCGTCCCGGAGGAGACCCGGGAGAAGCTCCGCGCCGACGCCGTGAAGATCGCGAAAAGCGTGGGCTACGTTAGCGCCGGCACCGTGGAGTTCCTGGTGGACGCCTATGGCAATCACTACTTCATTGAGATGAACCCCCGCATTCAGGTGGAGCACACCGTCACGGAGATGGTGACGGGCATCGACCTGGTCCGGGCCCAGATCCTCATCGCCGAGGGCTATCCCCTCAGCTGCCCGGACATCGGTCTGACCTGCCAGGAGGACCTCCACATCAACGGCTATGCCATCCAGTGCCGGGTCACCACCGAGGACCCCCAGAACAACTTCGCCCCCGACAACGGCCGCATCACCATGTACCGCAGCGGCGGCGGCTTCGGCGTCCGGCTGGACGGCGGCAACGCTGCCACCGGTACCGTCATCTCCCCCTACTACGATTCCCTCCTGGTGAAGGTCACCGCCTGGGACAACACCTTCCCCGGCGTCTGCCGCCGGGCGGCCCGGGCCATCGGCGAGGTCCACGTCCGGGGCGTGAAGACCAACATCCCCTTCCTCTCCAATATCCTGCACCACCCCACCTTCCTCCAGGGCAAGTGCCACACCAAGTTTATCGACGACAGTCCGGAGCTCTTCGACATCACGGACTCCCGGGACCGGGCCACCCGGGTCCTGCGCTACATTGCAAATATTCAGGTGAATAACCCCGACGCCGAGCGGGCCCAGTACGATACCCCCCGCTTCCCGGAGGCCCGGCGCCAGATCACGCCGGAGATGGGTCTCAAGCATCTGCTGGACACCCAGGGACCCGAGGCTGTGAAGCAGTGGGTCCTGGACCAGAAAAAGCTCCTCATCACGGACACCACCATGCGGGACGCCCACCAGAGCCTCCTCTCCACCCGGATGCGCACCCGGGACATGGTGAAGGGCGCCGAGGGCACGGCGGACATCCTGGCGGACTGCTTCTCTCTCGAGATGTGGGGCGGCGCCACCTTCGACACCGCCTACCGCTTCCTCCACGAGTCCCCCTGGGAGCGGCTGGACCTGCTGCGCGCAAAGATCCCCAACATTCCCTTCCAGATGCTGCTGCGGGGCTCCAACCTGGTGGGCTACGCCAGCTACCCGGATAACCTGGTGCGCTCCTTCATTCAGGAGGCCGCCCGCCGGGGCATCGACGTCTTCCGGGTCTTCGACTCGCTGAACTGGGTCCCCAGCATGGAGGTGGCCATGGACGAGGTCCTGAAGCAGGGCAAGCTCTGCGAGGCCACCATGTGCTACACCGGCGACGTCTCCGACCCCAAGCGGGATAAGTACACCCTGCAATACTATGTGGACCTTGCCAAGGAGCTGGAAAAGCGGGGCGCCCACACTCTCTGCATCAAGGATATGTCGGGCCTCTTGAAGCCCTACGCCGCCAAGAAGCTGATCTCGGCCCTCAAGCAGGAAGTGGGCCTTCCCATCCATCTCCACACCCACAACACCACCGGCAACCAGATCGCCACCTATCTCATGGCGGCGGAGGCCGGGGTGGACATCGTGGATACCGCCATGGGTCCCCTGTCCTCCCTCACCAGCCAGCCCTCCATGAACTCCCTGCAGGAGGCCCTGCTGGGCCAGGAGCGGGACCCCGGCTTCGATCCCCAGCGGCTGCAGGAACTCTCGGACTACTGGGCGGACGTACGGCTCCGCTACAAGAGCTTTGACAACGGCCTCAAGGGCCCCGTCACCGACATCTACCGCTATGAGATCCCCGGCGGGCAGTACACCAACCTCCAACCCCAGGTGGAGTCCCTGGGCCTCGGCCACCGCTTCGGCGAGGTAAAGGAGATGTACAAGACCGTCAACGACATGCTGGGGGACCTGGTGAAGGTGACGCCGTCCTCCAAGATGGTGGGCGATCTCGCCATCTTCATGGTGCAGAACGACCTGACGCCGGAGAACATCGTGGAGCGGGGCGAGGGTCTCTCCTTCCCGGACTCCGTGGTGAGCTACTTCAAGGGCATGATGGGCCAGCCCGCCTGGGGCTTCCCCCAGGACCTGCAGCGGGTGGTCCTGAAGGGTCAGGAGCCCATCACCTGCCGCCCCGGCGACCTGCTGCCCCCTGTGGACTGGGACGCTCTCGAGGCGGAGATGAAGAAGTTCTACCCCGAAAAGATGCCCATCGACCGCAGCGCCCTCCTGTCCTACGCCATGTATCCCAAGGTCTTTGAGGAATACATCCGCCACCGGAAGGAGTACGGCTACATCATGCGCATGGGCAGCCACGTCTTCTTCAACGGCATGGCCCTGGGCGAGACCAACAAGATCAACATCGAGGACGGCAAGACCCTGGTGATCCGCTACCTGGGTCTCGGCGACCAGAACGACGACGGCACCCGGAACGTCCAGTTCGAGCTCAACGGCATGCGCCGGGAGGTGGCCGTGCCCGATCCCGCCGCCAAGGATACCGGCAAGCGGGTGGTGATGGCGGACCCCAAGGACAAGAGCCAGGTGGGGGCCTCCATCCCCGGCATGGTATCCCGGGTGAACGTGAAGCCCGGCGACCGTGTGGAGCCCAACCAGGTGCTGGCGGTCATCGAGGCCATGAAGATGGAGACCAGCGTGGTGGCCCGGATGGCGGGCACCGTGGACCAGGTCACGGTGAAGACCGGCCAGGCCGTTCAGGCTGGCGAGCTGCTGGTGACCATCCAGTAACGCCGTCCTTCCAGATTGGCAGACAGGGCGCCCGGCAAAAGCCAGGCGCCCTGTCTCTCTGCGCAAAAGAGGAGAGCCGGCCGAAGCCAGCTCTCCTCTTTTGCTTGTGTCTTTGCGTCAGGTTTCGGTCAATCTCAGCCGATCCACTCGCAGTAGCGGTGCAGGATGGCCGCGACCTGGCCGCGGGTAGCGCTGCCCTTGGGGCTCAGCGTGGAGGCGGTGGTACCGTTGATGATCCCAGCGCCCACAGCCCACTGGAAGGCCGGGATGGCGTACTCCGCCACCTGGGCGGCATCGGTGTAGCTGAGGATGTTGGTGTCCTCGCCCACGCTGACGTCGCAGCCCTTGTACTGGGCGTAGCGGTACAGGATGGCAGCCATCTGCTCACGGCTGATGGTCTGGTCAGGCTGGAAAGTACCGTCAGCGTAGCCGTTGACGATGCCGTTGGCAGCCGCCCAAGCGACCGCATTGCTGTAGAACATGCCGTCAGCCACGTCCTTAAAGGAGGAAGCGTTCTTGACCGCGGGCTCACCCTCCATGCGGTAGAGGATCGTCGCGATCATGCCGCGGGTGGTGGTAGTGGCGCTCTGGAAGACGTCCTCGCTGACGCCCTGCATCAGGCCCTTCTCGTAGACATACTTGATGTCCTCATAGAAGGGATGATCGGTGGTGACGTCGGTGAAGGGGAACTCCGGCTTCTCCGGCTCGGTGGGAGTGCTGGGAGTATCGGACCCGCCGGGGATCACCACGGTGTTGCGCAGCTTGAAGGTGATGGTCTCCTTCTCCGCAAGATCCAGCTTGCCGCCGTCCTCCAGGGTGGTGGCGATCACGTCGGTGCTGTTGGGGCAGGTATTCTGGTCATAGGAGAAGGTCAGGGTGGCCACCTGGCCGGTCACGGCCGTTTCGGCCGCGTAGGCGAAGGTCAGCTGGCCGTCCGCGTCGTTGTAGCTGCTCATGATGCCCCGCTCGGTATTCACAGAGACCAGGGTCAGGGTATCGGCGTCATAGGCGAAGGTCAGCTTGCCGTTGGTGGAATCCTCGGCAGTGACATCCAGAGTGACGGTGGTCAGGCCGGAAACGTCGGTGCTGTTCAGCCCGATGGGAGCCTTGACCGCCGCGTTCTTGGCCGTGCTGTCCGCGACCTTGACGGCGTTCAGGGAGCCGCCGACCTGGGAAGCGGTGCTGAGCGTCAGCTTGCTGCTCGCAGCCTCCGCTTCGATCACGTCAGGCAGGTTCCGTGCGGGACGCAGAGCATCCGTGCCGTCGCCGGTATCGTCGCCGGTGCCAGCGTTGTTGTCCGCCACCGCCAGCAGAGCGCAGGGCCACACACCGTCGCCCACATCGCCCAGGAGGGTAGAAACGAAGGATTCCGTCTTCTCGTCATACTCCAGGATATAGATCTGGTTGGTCGTGCCATTGAAGTAGCTGAGGTAGAGATTGCCGTCATCGCCCATGACCATGGAGCAATAGTAGGCACCATCATACCCCGGCCAATCAAGCTTCAAATCGGTCTCAACGTAGCCCATGCTTGCGTTTCCGGTAGTGAAATCAGGCTTCATGATCCAGATCATGCCGGAATCCGTCATGCAGTAAAAGACATCCACCGTGTTGCCCGCCTTATTGGTATCAGAACCAGCCCAGGCAACCGCGGTAAAGTTCTTCGCATTGGCATACTGCGCCAAATAGCTTCCCATGTCCCAGCCCATGTCGAAGCTGTTGCCCATGGCCGGGTCGGAATACAGGAAGAAACCTCCATAAACGCCCACCAGGATATCTCTCTCCGCGCTCAGACTGCTGACGGCCGCGTATTCCATATCATCCATTGCGGCGCCATAGGCTACCGTGCTCTCAGAGCTTGCAATGGTTTCGCCCGTCTCAAGGTTCACCTTGTGGAGATAGCCACTGGTATTCATCTGGTATACAGGACCATCTTCGTGGGCAAAGTCATACGTTGCGGCATTCATACCGTTCTCCAAAGCCGCATACTCCGTCCAGGTCTTGTCCTTCTCCATATCCCAGGTAAAGAGCAGCGGATTGCCGTCCTTATCCTGGAGCGCACCCACCAGGGTGACAGGATAGGTCTTGACGGTCACCGTGCACTCATTCATAATGTCAGGATTTGCTGTAGAGCACGCAGTGATGGTAGCGATGCCCTCGCCGACGCCGGTGACAACACCGTTCGCGTCCACGGTCGCCACATCTTCGTTGGAGGAAGCCCAAGTGACGCCCTCGTTGACGATCCAGGGCTCATAGTCCACGGTCAGCGCGGCAGAGGTACCCTTCACCAGGGTAAGCTCGCCGGGAATCACGGTGATCTTAGTGGGATTCTGCGGCTCAACGTCCTTGCCCAGGACCAGCTTATAGGTGCTCTGGTTCATGGCGTAGTCCGTGACCTGGACATAGAGCTCCGCGCCCTCCTTCAGCTCGGAGACATCGAGGACTGCCTCCACGTCCTGGCCCTTTTCCGTCAGCGCCTGGTTGGGGGCAACGTAATCAACTTCCTTCTCCACATTGCGCTGATAGAGAGCCACGACCGCCAGATAGCGGTTATCGTTGGCCACGACGGTCAGCTTGCCGTCGTCACTCAGGGTCATGCTCTTCACGGTGGGAGCGGTGTTGTCGATGGCGGTGCGGGTGGTGAGGTACGCGCCCTCGCCCAGAACGCCGGTTTCCGCGTCGGTCAGGGCATCCCAATCGTACTTGCCATTCTCATTCGCATAGTACTCGGGCGCCAGCACCAGGGAGACGTTGACCTCGGTACCCTCGGGCAGCTCATCGCCGTCCTTGTCGGTGCCCTGCCAGCCCAGCGTCAGGCTGCGGGTGGTATTCAGCCATTTGGAGCCGTTGGTGTAGTAATAGGCGCTGGAAACACTGCCAAGATCCTCGCTGCGGTAGTAGACATCGCCAGTCGTGGCGTCCGTCACCTGCCAGATGGCGCCGCCCGCGTTGCGGATGGGAGAGTAGTAGTACTTGGCCAGTGTATCGCCGTTGCTATTATTGAAGGCGTTGCGCTCCGGCAGATACTCGTCATCCTCCGCCAGCGGATTGGCGAAATAGAAGTACTCCGTGGGATCCCCCGCATACTGGATGGTCATGTAGTTATTGAACATCTCGGGATCACCACTGCTGTCAGGCAGATAAGGCTTCCGGGTCTCCAACTCATACCAGAATTCCGGCAGAGAGCCCACATCGTACATGGAGGCTTCCGACCAGTTGCCGTAGAAGCCCAGCACGGGGATGGAGTGGGTCGTACCCTGCACGCCCTCCTCCGTGGAGAGTTCCTTTGCATAGCTGTAAGCCTCGATGTAAGCGCCGGAGGTGTAGTAGGTATCCAGATAATCCTTGACGTCCTTGCTCAGCTTCACGGTGACTTCCACCGCGATGCTGCCGCCCGCGGGGACCTTCACCGCCACATTGCTGCTAAGGTTCATGGCAAGGTGGGCGTCATAGGTCGTGACCTTGCCGTCGCCGTCCAGATCATAGGCCGTCAGCTGGGCTTCGTCCAGCTCACCCTTGCCGGAGGCATAGTCCAGGATGGCCTGAACATCCGCGTCCGTGTAGTCGCTGCCGGCCTCCACCAGAGCGTCGTCCACCTTGTAAGAGACCTCGGCGGGGAGCTCGATGGTCAAGGTGTCCAGATAGATCGTCCCGGAATAGGTAAACAGATCCTGGGTAAAGACATCGGTATCGAAGAGATAGTACGCCGCCTCATCCTTCAGATTGGTGAGGGTGTAAGCGAAAGTATACTCGCCGGTCTTGGCGGGATCGTCGCCCAGCTCCACCTTCACCTTGCCGTCCGTCGCGCCGGAGGTGGCGTCAGCCGCCATCGTGAGATAGCTGTCCGCCTGGATGGCGCTGTTGACGTTGGCGAGACCCGCGCCCTGCTGGATCACGGGGTAGTAGTCGCCATATTCATCCGTCATAGGCTCGGCGGTGGACATCAGCAGGCTCTGGGCCAGATGACGGGCGGAAACGCCGGTCTTCTCCGCAAGCCCATTCTCCCGGAGGTACTGGGCCAGCACGGCCACCATGCCGGTGACCTGGGGAGCTGCCATGGAGGTACCGGACATATTCTCATATGCCTTGCCGCCTTCCACAGCGCCGTTGACGGAGTAGATGTTGCCGCCGGGGGCGGTGATCTCGGGTTTCAGCTGCAGGGAGCCGGGCACGCCCCAGGAGCTGAAGGAGCTCATGGTATCGTACTCACTGTCGCTCAGGGCGCTACTGACCTGGCCGGAGATCGTGACCTTGCCGGTGTAGTACAGGACTTCACCCGCTTCATCCTTCACGGCAGCAGCATTGGCCGTGATGGCCTGGCCATCCGCCTGGGTGATGGAGACGCAGGGAATGGTAGCCTCGGAACCGGACAGGTCCATGTTGATGGTCCCAGCCTGGTTGTTCACCACGATGCAGACCACGCCGCCCGCTGCGGCAGCCGCGTCATGCTTCTGGGTGAAGGTGGACGTGCCGCGGTAGACCATGACGACCTTATCCTTGATAGCGTCGGTATAGTCCGTCAGGAGGCTGTTGCCGTCGCCGTCCACGCCGGTATTCTCAAAGAGGACGAACTCATACTCCGTGCCGCTGCCATCCTCGCTCTTGTCCATCGTGGCGATGGGGGCGTTGGAGCCGCCGCTGGTCTCAGAGAAGAAGACCGTCTTGCCGCTGAAATCCAGGTAATTGCCGGTCTGGCCCGCATTGTCCACAGAGGCCACGGCCAGGGAGTTGGTGTAGCTGCCGGGGGCGCCGTCCGTCTGGAAGCTGACGTCATCCGAGTAGAGATAGGGGATCCCATTGGCAGAGTTCTCCACCCAATAGCCGCTGTTGCCCGCAGACATGCAGACCACCGTGCCGCTCTTTTCCAGATCGCTCAGGATCTTCTGGTAAAGGGCATTCGTGCTCATGCCGGGATTGCCGGAGCCCAGGGACAGGTTGACGCTGTCGCACTTCAGGACGATGGCATCCTCGATGGCGGCCATATAATCGGAGTCATACGCACCGCCGCCCTTGCCGAAGACCTTCATGGTCAGGAGCTGGGCATCCGGGGCAACGCCCTGGGTGTGGGCCACTTCCAGCGCGGGGCCGTAGGTATCCTCGCCCGTGGCAATGTAGCGGTTGGCGGTGGCGATACCGGCCACGTGGGAGCCGTGCTCACCCTGGGTGTCGTTATCGTGGGTGATGTCAAAGCTCTTGTCGATGTAGTTGTAGCCGAAGGCCAGCTTGCTGTTGACATAAAGCTTTGCGGCATCGCCCGCGCTGACACTCCATTTCTGATTCTTGCCAGAGATATTCAGCTGGGGGAGCTTCTCCGCGATCTCAGCCGCAGTCAGGAGGTTATACGCAGAAACTTCCTTCCCGGCTTCCTTCGCATCCTCCGCGATGGCATACTCAAACGCCTTCGCGTCAAAGCTCTGGTGGTCGGTATCCGTACCGGTATCGATGATGGCGATGCGGCTGCCGGCGCCGGTGTAGCCCTCGGCCCACGCGGCACTGCTGCCGATCATGCTGCTGGAGGTCGCCATGTTGGGATCCGTGGGATCGGTGCCCACCACGGCGGGCTCATAGCGGGTCTCCAGGACCACGTTGGCCACGCCGGAGACGGCCTTGATGGCCTCGATGTCGCCGTAGGGCACGTTGGCGGAGATGATGTTGGCCGCCAGGGTCAGGTTCCAGACCACATCCAGCTTCTTGCCGCCCAGGACCTGCTTGGAGATCCGGCTGGCCACCGTCTCCTGCTGCGCCTGCAGCTGGTCGCGGTATGCCATGGCCTGGCTGTTCTCCGCAATGTCCATGGTGGCGAAGCCCTTTTCAATGGTGGACTTCCCGGACAGGACGATGGATACACGAACCATGTCCGTGTCCTGGTAGAGCGGCGTTTCGGCCTGCTCCCGCTGGACTCTATTGCTGCGCAGCGTGGCGGACACCACACTGTTGTCGACCTGCTCGAACCGGACGTTCGTGCCGCCGCTGGTCCCCACCGCGCCCACCGGCACGACGAGGCTCAGGCACAGTACGAGCGCCAGCACAAGCGCGGTCAACCGCTTGCTTCGATGCTTCCTCATATGCATCCTCCTTTTCGATGTTTCGCTGGGGTCACCCGAGGGAAGGTCGGGCCTGCAAAAGGGGGCTCTCCCCTGAATGCACGGAAAATCGGCGGGTCTCTCTTCAGCCTTTTAAACCGATTGCTTGGAAAAATTATAGCCTTTCTTCTCCCGTTTTGTCAACCGTTTCCTTTCGGGAAAGCCCTTCCTTTGTGCATGATCGACATTGCCCCGACTTATGGCTCTCTGCTCCCGCGCTCCACCGGCTGCCAGGCGGAACTTCTTTGGAAAAACGCTTGTAATTCCCCCATGAAACTGATATATTAGATATGTTAGCCACTTCCGGGCCGACCGCCTGGCGGAATACCATTTGAGGGAAAGCAGCAGTATATGGCACTGAATCACCGAAAGAAGACCAGCAAGCAGGAGGTCCTCCGCATCCTGCGGGACCGCATCCTTTACCTGGAATTAAAACCCGGCGCCTCCATCTCCGACATGGAGCTGGCGGAGGAGCTGGAGGTCAGCCGCACTCCCATCCGGGAGGCGCTGCTGCTGCTGAGCCAGGAGCATCTTGTGAACATCTATCCCCAGAGCGGCACCTTTGTGGCGCCCATCGACCTGGGGCTCGTCCGGGAGGTCATCTATATCCGCCACGTGCTGGAGTGTGAGGTGCTCTCCCACCTGGCGGAGCAGCACCAATCCCCCAGCCGGGAGCTGCTGCACTCCCTGAACCTGCAGGAGCTGGCCATCCGGGAGGATGACCAGAAGGCCTACGTCATGAACGACCACCAGTTCCATCAGGAGCTCTTTGCCCTGGGGGGCCACGCCCGGACCTGGGAGCTCATCCAGGGTCCGTACCGGCAGACCACCCGCTTCCACATCCTGGACTTCCAGCACTCCAAGGATGTCTTCACCACCTCCCTCAACGAGCACCGGGCCATTCTAGCCTGCCTGGAGACCGGCAACAAAGCGGAGCTCACCCGCCTGCTGAACATCCACCACGACTGCGACCTCCGCACAGCAGAGGACCTGAAGCAGAAATACCCCAACTACTTTTTGAAGTGATATAAAAGGAAGCGCCGCTGCCAATGCAGCGGCGCTTCCTTTTATAGGGATAGGAGGAGATTCTTGGGGGTAGTTTTATCCGTTCTGCCCCTCCGGCAGCATGCCGGGATACACGCCATCCTTCTTGTCCTTGTGGATGCGGTAGGGAATGGTAACAAAGAGCAGCATAAACACCACCGGCGTTGCAATGTTCATCAGGATGGGATAGCCGATGCGGATCAGATTCAGGATACCGAAGGAGCTCATCAGCATGCAGGCAATGATCATCGTGCTGGAAACGGCAATGCGGACCACAGCCGGCTTGCTGTTTTTCAGAAGCTTGGCGCCCACGACGGGGGACCAGCGCTCAGACATACCGTAGATAATGGAGATGCCCGTGCTGAGCATTGCAGCCAGAGCGATCACAAAGTAGAGATACTGGACCCAGGCACCGGCACCCACCAGCTCGCGGAGCGTGTAGACCATGGGCAGAGGCTCTTCCGCAATGGCCGGCATACCAGCAGAGAACAGCATCGTGCAGGCAATGGTGGCAGCCGTGCAGAGGATGGCGTTGCCAGCAGCCGCCACGATAGAATCCTTGCGGCTGTGGATATTCTCACGGCAGTAAGGGACAGACGCATTCATACCGGCAATGAAGTTTGCAACGCTGTTGATGATGACGAACCAGGCATAGAACTTGGTGAAACCATAGTCTTCCGGTTGAGAGCCTGCCTCAACGAAGGATTTCATGCCCTCCCAGGTAGGGCCAATGCCGATGATGGTAATATAGATCACGATGCCGATGATAACGATCGTCAGAACATTGCTGACCTTCGCCACGAGGCTGGTCCCCTGCATGGTCATCACGATGACCGCAGCGGCAAAGAGGAGGGTCCCCACCAGCATAGGGATACCCAGATAGTTTTTCATCAGGGTCGCCGCACCGGAGATCATGGCAGAAACCACCACAAAGAGCTGGCCAAAGGACGTCAGTTCCTTCATAAAAATGAAGAACTTGTTGGCTACCGGATTGCGGTAGATCATAGAAAACTGCTCTTTATAATCCCGGGGACGATAGACACGGTTAAACTCAAACGTCAGCCAGCACCAGAAAAAGGTGATGATCCCCAGCACCACAGGCGCCAGAAACACGCCCATAGAGCCTTTGGTCAGGTAAAAGGATACCGTCTGCGTGCCGGAAGCGTAACCCGGCCCAATATACGTGGAAAACATCAGCGCCGCCAAGCCAAGGCTGCCAAACATACCGAATTTTTCTGTTTTTTTCATAAAGCTCTCTCCTTTATTTGCAGTAATTTCGCCGAAAACCCACTGTGATCTGTCCGTTAAAGATCTTCGCTCTCCTCCATGCCGCACCAATCGATGATCACTGCCAGCAGGATCTTGGCAAATCGTTTTGCCTCACTGATCTCGATGTATTCATTGGCACAGTGTGCCGTATGGCCCGGGCCGAAAACGATCGCCGGCGTCTTACCGAAGGTCATCAATGCACCGCCATCCGTACCAGCGCCGCAGCCGCCGATCTCCATTTCGCGGCCCGTGACCGTCCGGAAGTGCTCTGCTGCCACACGCACCAAGGCATGATCCGGATCACTTTCTCCCGGCAGGAGGAAGTTATTGGTCCATTCCACCTCCACCGGAGCCTCCTGGAACCAGGGATCCTCTTCTGCCAACGCTGCCAGTGCCTTTTCAAATTCCGCCCGTGCAGATTCCAGCGTCTCCCGGGGAGAAATGCCAAACCGTCCCTCCATGACCACTTCATCCGGCACCATGGAAGGCCAAGCCCCTCCCTGAATGGTCCCGATGTTGATCGTAAAGGGGATCAACGCTGGAAACAGCGGATGGTGCAGCCGCATCGTCCGGTCAGCCTCCAGCTCTTGCAGAGCCGTTACCACTTCCATTGCCTTCTCGATGGCACTGACACCCTTGTAGCGGGTACCGCCATGGAACGCGCGCCCCTTGACTTTCACCTTGAAGTAGGAAACGCCGGGACTGGATGTGCATGCCACCATGCCGGTAGGTTCAGGGATCACGGCCCCATCTGCCTGATAACCACACATGATGGCAGCCAGCGTTCCCGCACCGCCAGTCTCTTCGTCCACAACAGACTCCAGGATCAGGTCGCCCTTAAGCTGGACCCCCAGCTTTTCCAGTGCATCCACACAGGTAAGGAAGGCTGCATGGGCGATCTTCATGTCCGAGATCCCACGTCCATAGAGGCGGTCTCCCTCCAGCACACCGGTAAACGGATCGGTATTCCAGGCACTGCGCTCTCCGGGCGGGACCACATCAATATGACCGTTCACCATCAGGGAACGGCCGCCGCCAGTCCCCTTTCGCACACCGACTACATTTGGGCTTCCGGCAAAACTCTCCCGGCTTCCCCGGAAGAACGGGAAAAACTCCCGCATGGCCTGGATATCAGGTTCCCACATATCCACGGCAAAGCCGCGCTCCTCCAGCATGGTACGCAGATACTCCTGTGCCCCCTGTTCCTGTCCGGCAACAGTGGGAAAACTGATGAGCTGTTTGGAATACGCAACGAGTTCAGGCGTCAGCGATTCGATCACAGCATCGATCTTCTGTGCAAAAGCTGTATTCATAAAAAACCTCCGGTCGCATTGGTTTCGTATCTGTCCGCTATTATCGCACGCTGGACAAATATTTCAGAACACCCTTATGGTGAAATTCCGGCAGCACTTTTCCGACCTTTCGCTCTTCCAGCGCCTGTGTCACTTCTCCCTCCGTGCAGCGCTGTCCCTTCAGGCCAATGATATGGAGCACTTTCTTTTTAACATCGATCTCAATGACATCCCCGTCTTCTACGTAGGCGATGGGGCCGCCTGCGGCGGCTTCCGGCAGGAGATAGCCCACGGAGGGTCCCCGCGTGGCGCCGGAAAAGCGTCCGTCCGTCACCAGGGCAGTGCTGCGGCAGAGCGCAGGCTTGTTGCAGATGGCGTCCGTGGCCTTCAGCATCTCCGGCATGCCCGCCGCCCGGCGGCCGACATAGCGGATCACCACCACGTCCCCGGGCTGGATACGGTCCTCGTAGATGGCAGCCACCGCGCTCTCCTCGTTGTCGAAGACCCGGGCCCTGCCGATGAAGTGGTGCATGGACTTGTCCACCGCGCAGTGCTTGATGACCGCGCCCTCCGGTGCCAGGCTGCCCCGCAGGATGGTGACGCCGCTGTCGCTGTCCACGGGGTCCGCCGCGCTGTGGATGATGTCCCGGGGCGTGAGGCCGTAGCCCTCCATCATCTCCTCGGAGCGGCGGAAGTAGCCGGTCCGCTCCAGCTCCTCCAGGTTCTCCCCCAGGGTATGGCCGGTGACGGTCATGACGCTGAGGTCCAGCTGATCCCGCAGCTCCCGCATGACGGCCGGGACGCCGCCGGCATACCAGAAATACTGGGTGGGCCAGCGGCCCGCCGTCAGCGTCTTGGCCAGCAGGGGGATGCCTGCCGTCAGGGTCTCAAAGTCCTGCAGCGTCAGCTGGATGCCGACCTCCGCCGCGATGGCGGGCAGGTGCAGCACCGCGTTGGTGGACCCGCCGATGGCCGCGTGGACCTTGATGGCGTTCTCAAAGGCCGCCCGGGTCAGGATGGCGCTGGGCCGCAGGTCCCGGCGGATCAGCTCCGCAGCCTGGGCTCCCGCGTCCGCCGCCAGATGGGTGATGAGGCTGGTGTTGGCCGGGATCATGGCATTCCCAGGGAGGGACATGCCCAGGGCCTCCGCCATGGCCTGCATGGTGCTGGCGGTGCCCATGTACTGGCAGGCGCCGCAGCTCATGCAGGCGTTGCGCTTGTAGTACCACTCTTCCTCTGCCGTCATGTTGCCCTCGGCCACCCGCAGGTTGGTCTCATAGCAGGTGTCCGCGCTGATGAAGCGGGGACCCGGCGCCATGGAACCGCCGCTGACGTGGAGCCCCGGCAGGTCCAGCCGGGCCAGGGCCATCAGGTGGCCCGGCACCGCCTTGTCGCAGGAGGAGATGGTGACGAGCCCGTCGAAGGCGGACGCCCGGGCGTGGATCTCCACCATGCCGGCGATGAGATCCCGGGAGACCAGGGAGTAGTTCATCCCCGCGTGGCCGGTGGCCACCCCGTCGCAGATGTCCGTCACGGTGTACAGGGCCGGCATGGCCTGGGCGGCATAGACCGCGTTCCGGGCGCTCTCCGCCAGGGTATTCAGGTGGCGGCTGCCGGGATGGCTGTCTCCATAGGTGGAATCGATGAGGATCTGGGGTTTGGAAAGGTCCGCGACGCTCCGCCCGGCCCCCAGCCAGAGGGGATCCACCTCCGGCCCGGACTTGCGGATCACTTGACTATTCAGCATGTTTCGTGCTCCTTTTTTGCGCTGCGTTTGATATACTAATATATTAGTTGATTAGAGCTTAACGCATTCTTCCCAGATTTGCAAGCGATAAATTTCCCCAAAAATGCGGTTCTGAATCTGACGCTTTCCACAAATCCCGGCAGTTTCCTCCCCTTTTCCCCACGTTTTCCCCCGCATGCCGCCCGTTTGTGGGGATCCAGTGCCGGACGGTCCCGGAAAAAAACAGGCTCCCGGCGGGAATCCCGCCGGGAGCCTGCTTTTCTTTTCTGTTCTCAGCCGGGGTAGCCCAGGGCCTTGGAGATGTCATGGGCGCACTTGCCCAGGGCCTCCAGGACCAGGCGCTTCTTCCCCTCATCCATGCGGACCGTGGGAGTGCTGACGCTGACCGCCGCAATGATCTTCTCCGTATAGTCCCGGATGGGCATGGCGATGCAGTAGAGCCCCAGGCAGTACTCCTCCGCGTCCACGGCATAGCCCTGCTGCCGGACCTGCCGGAGCTCCGCCAGCAGGTCCTCCGTCCTCGCAATGGTGTGGGCGGTATAGACCGTCAGGAGCTCCCTGCCGTTCAGCAGCTCCCGGACCTCCGCCTCGCTCATCTCGCAGATCAGCGCCTTGCCGATGCCGGTGGCGTGGATGGACTCATACTCCCCGGGATTCACGCTGACCCGCAGGGCATCCCGGGAGCCCTCGATCTTGGAGATGAGGACCGTCTCCCCCCGCTTCAGGATCCCCATGTTCACCGTCTCCTGGGTCCGGCGGCTCAGCTCCATCAGGTAGTTGGGGCTCAGGTTGAAGAGCTGGTTCTGCTGGGGGATCCGCTGACCGATCTTATAGAGCTCCCAGCCCAGGCGATAGCGGCTGCTCTCCTCATCCTTTTCAATGTATCCGTAAAACTGCAGGGTGTCCAGCAGCCGGTGGACGGTGCTCTTCCCCATCTCCAGTTCCTTGCTGAACTCGCTGATGCCCAGTCCCTGGCTGCCGCCCTCCTTGGCCAGGAGGTTGATGATCTCAATGGCTTTCATCACGGTCTGGACCGGGTATTTCGGCTCTCGCGTCATAGGACACCTCTCGTTTCTCCCCGTTTCGCCGGGGGCATGGCCCTATTCTAGCAAGCCTTGCCGGAAAATGCAATGCCCTCCCCTCCCTTTTCCGCAAATAATTCTATTATAAAGAATTCTATTCTGTATATTGACATTTGCGGCAAGCCGTGCTACAGTAGCCTCACAAACGTTCCAAATGCGAGATAAGCATTCTGAATACAAGAACGCAAAAGAATGACATGACGGAAGGAAGTGCATAGGACACATGAAGAACATCGTGAAGATCGACTTTGACCGGTGCAAGGAGTGCGGATACTGCATCCGCTTCTGCCCCAAGGGCGTCCTGAGCAAGGGCACGAAGGTCAACAAGAAGAGCTACTACCCGCCGGTGGTGGGGGAGGGCTGCATCGGCTGCGGGACCTGCGGCCGGGTCTGTCCCGATTCCGCCATCGCGGTGTACCGGGAAGATTGAGGAGGGCGAGTATGGGAAATCAGGTTTTCATGCAGGGCAACGAGGCCATGGCGGAGTCCGCCATCCGGGCCGGCTGCAAGCTGTTCTTCGGCTACCCCATCACCCCCTCCAGCGAGGTCCCCGAGTACTACGCCCGGGCCATGCGGGAGCGGCCCGAGGAGGGCATCACCTTCATCCAGGCGGAGACTGAGGTGGCCGCCTTCAACATGGTGGCGGGCGCCGCCGCCACGGGCCACCGGGCCATGACCGCCACCTCCGGTCCGGGCTTCAGCCTGGGCCAGGAGGCCATGAGCTATATGTCCGCGGCGGACCTGCCCGCCGTCATCGTGGAGATCATGCGTGCCGGCCCCGCCGACGGCGAGATCCTGGCGGCCCAGGGCGACTACTTCCAGGCCACCAAGGGCGGCGGCCACGGCGACTACTGCAACCTGGTCCTGGCACCCTACTCCGTCCAGGAGCTCTGCGAGCTGATGCAGGAGAGCTTCGAACTGGCGGAGAAGTACCGCAACCCCGTCATCCTCCTCAGCGATGCCACCCTCGCCAAGATGCGGGAGAGCGTGGAACTGCCCGGCCGTCCCGAGCTGCCCGTTCCCTCTGAGCTGCCCAACGCCCTGCGGGGCTGCGGCAAGGACAAGGAACCCCATAAGGTCATCACCTGCGGCGACGGCGCCGTGCAGTGGGGCGCCTTCAACGACCGTCTCCAGGCCAAGTATCAGGTCATCCGGGAGGCCGAGGAGCGCTGGGAGTCCTACAATCTGGAGGACGCCGACATCATCCTGGTGGCCTACGGTTCCATGGCCCGGGTCTGCGTCAGCGCCATGAACCTGGCCCGTGCCGAGGGCATCAAGGTGGGCATGATCCGTCCCATCTCCCTCTGGCCCTTCCCCCAGAAGGCCTTCGCCGGCATCACCGGGAAGAAGTTCCTGGTCTGCGAGCTCAGCGCCGGTCAGATGGTGGAAGACGTGAAGCTTTCCGTGGAGAACAAGCGGGACGTCAGCTTCTTCGGCAAGCTGGGCGGCACCACGCCCTCTCCCAAGGTCGTTCTGGAGCAGATCCGCAAGATGGAGGTGTGCTGAGATGAAAGTGATCTATGAGAAACCCAAGGTGTTCACCGATTCCGTGACCACCTACTGCGGCGGCTGCGGCCACGGCATCGTCGGCAAGCTCATCGGTGAGCTCATCGACGAGATGGGCCTGCAGGAAAACGGCATCATGGTCTGGCCCATCGGCTGCTCCTGCCTCTCCGACCGCTACTACGATATGGATATGATGATGGCCCTTCACGGCCGGGCCCCCGCCGCCGCCACCGGCATCAAGCGGGCGGACCCCAGCAAGTTCGTCATGGTCTATCAGGGCGACGGCGACCTGGTGTCCGAGGGCATGGCCGAGATCATGCACGCCGGTATCCGGGGCGAGAAGTTCAGCGTCATCTTCATCAACAACGCCATCTACGGCATGACCGGCGCCCAGATGGCCCCCACCACCCTCATGGGCCAGACGGCCTCCACCGCTCCCGCCCCCACCGGCCGCTGCGAGGACAACTCCGGCTACCCCGTGAAGATGGCGGAGATCCTGGCCATGCTGCCCGGCGTCTGCTACAGCGAGCGCGTCACCGTCAACACCCCCGCCCGCATCAACCAGTGCAAGAAGGCCCTGAAGCACGCCTTTGAGCTGCAGCTCCAGGGCAAGGGCATGGGCTTCGTGGAGGTCCTGTCTCCCTGCCCCACCGGCTGGGGCATGTCCGCGGTGAAGGCCCTGGACTGGATCGACGAGAAGATGACCGAGGTCTATCCTCTGGGCGTCATCAAGGACACGGAAAAGGAGGACAAGTGATATGAAGCAGGAACTGCTGCTCTCCGGCATCGGCGGCCAGGGCGTCATCACCCTGGGCGAGAGCCTCTGCGACGCCGCCGTGAAGGCGGGCTTCCAGGTGACCTTCGTGCCCTTCTACGGGCAGGAGAAGCGGGGCGGACGCACCATGTGCAACATCACCATCTCCGACCAGGTGGAGAGCCCCATCATCTCCGAGGCCAACATCATGCTGATCTTCGATGAGCGCTCCCTCCACGACTATCAGGAGCTGATGGACCCCAACGGCACCCTGATCCTCAACAGCTCCATGATCGATGCAGAGCCGACCTGCCAGTACGGCAAGCTGGACAAGGTCCCCTTCTATGACATCGCCCAGGAGCTGGGCAACCCCAAGACCGCCAACATCGTGGCCCTGGGCTACCTCGCGAAGCTCCTTCCCATGATCCCCTATGACCTGGTGGCCCAGCAGGTGGAGCGCTCCTTCGCCCGCAAGCCCAAGCTCATCCCCATCAACCTCGAGGCCCTGAAGAAGGGCTACGAGCTGAGCTGAGTTCTCTCCCGGCAGCGGCTGTACCCCGGCGGCTCTCTTCTCCACCTTTCTGTCTCTCCCGCCGCCCCCTCCTTCCGGCAGCCGCTGCCAACAAAAAAGTGCCCTGGAAACCTATGGTTTCCAGGGCACTTTCCCTTTTTATGACAGATACCAGGCGATCGATCTTCCCGCATGTATCGCTCTCCTTATCATTTTCCCGCTGTTCTCATTTCTTCCAGTCGATCCAATCCTCTTCCGCCGCGGAGGAAGGTCAGGTTTCCGATCAGGATGCCCAGGAGGGCGCCGGCCAGCACGTCACTGGGCCAGTGGACATAGAGGTAGAGCCGGGAGAAGGCGATGAGCGCCGCCAGGGGGATGGCGGCATAGCCGAAGCACCGGTCCGTCTTCGTCAGGATCGTGGCGGCGATGGCGGAGGAGAGCGTATGCCCGGAGGGGAAGGAGTAATCCGTGGGGCTCGCGATCAGCAGCGGAACGCTCTCCACCCAGCAGGGGCGGGGGCGGGCGATGAGGTTTTTCAGGGCAACATTCCCCACCAGGACGCCCACCGCCAGACCTCCCAGTAGAAGGACGCCCTGCCTGCGGTACTTCTTCGTGCAGAGGAGGCAGCCTGCCGCCAGCAGCCAGATGGCGCCGCCGTTGCCGAGGTCGGTGATCTTCGGCATCAGGAAGTCCAGGAATGGCCCCGTCAGGGCAGCGTGGATCCCATGCAGGACGGTCTGATCAAGGGTCATGAGAGGCTCTCCCCTTTCCGGGGCAGGCGCTCCTGCTCCCGCCGCTCCGTGACCTTCCGCAGGGATTCCAGTGCCAGCAGGATCACCACGCCCAGAAGGAAGGCCGGGAGCTGGAAGGCGGCGGCGTCCATGGGCGGCATGGGCGGGTCCAGGCTGGCGGGACCGCCCGCGATGGCGTAGAGGGAGCCCAGCATCAGTCCCAGGATCAGCCAGACCGTCTGCCCCCGGTATTTCCGAAGAGCGGTGCGGATGGCGTGGATGGAGAGGCCCACGCCGGCCAGGATGCCGAAGCCCAGAGCGCAGAGTCCCGGGACCACCTCCAGCCGGAGCTGCAGGAAGCTGTGGACAGCCTGGATGGTGGGGAGATATACCCCCGCGATCAGGAGAATGGAGGAACCGGAGATCCCGGGCAGCACCATGGCGGTGATGGCCACCGCGCCGGAGAGGAAGAGGTAGCCGAACTGCAGCGGCGTGAGCTGGGCGTAGTTCACGCTGCCGAGGGCCCCCGTGCCGGTGCGCAGCAGCGTCAGCCCCACCACGACGGCGACGCCCAGGAGAAGGAACCAGCCGTGGCGCAGGGGATGCCGCAGGCTCTTCCGCTCCGCCAGCACCACGAAGGGGAGGGAGCAGACCGTGAGCCCCAGGAAGAGGGAGCTCATGAAGTAGATGTTTTTGGCAAAGAGGCCGGAGAGCAGCACCACGCAGGCCGCCATGCCCGCGCCCCATCCGATGCCCAGCTTCAGGAGGTAAAGGAGCCCTGCTTTCCGCTCCGCGCCCTTTCCCCGGAAGAGGCCGTGGAGGGCGTCCAGAAAGCGCTCATAGAAGCCCAGGATAAAGGCGATGGTCCCGCCGGGGACGCTGTCCGCCAGCGCCATGCAGAAGCCGTGAAAAGCCGTTACGATCATATTCGATACCTACTTTCGATGGAAGACCACCCGCAGGGTGCCGGAAGTCCCAGCAGAAGAAGGGCCAGCAGCCCCGCGATCTGCACGGGGAGCCATCCCGGCCAGCGGAAAAGGAGGAAGAGGGTCTGCAGCAGCAGGATGCCGACGCCCAGGGCCAGCTTCCGCCCGGAGAGGGGGAAGGGCAGCAGCTGCCGGGCGTTGACAAGGCGGATGAGGAAAACGGCAAGACAGCTCAGGAAGGTGGCCGCCGCCGCCCCCTGGAGCCCGATCTGCGGGATGAGCCAGAGGTTCAGGACAATGTTGCTCCCCGCCCCCACGAGAGAGGTCCAGAAGGACGCCTTGCTCTGCTTTGTCACCACGTAGACGCTGCCCATGAAGTTGGAGAAGGCAGCCGCCGCCATGGAGAGAGTCAGCACGGGGATATACTGCCAGGCGGAGTAGTAGGACTCCTCCGCCAGCAGGCGGATCAGCAGCGGCGAGAGGGCGATGATGCCCCCGGCCCCCAGGAAAACCGCCGAGGCAAAGGCGTCCCAGATCCTGCCGTAGAACTGCAGGTGCACCTGCCGGTCGCCGTCGCTCTCGGCAATGGCGGAGAGCTGCCAGGCATCCATAAACACCGTGGCCAGGATGGTGAGGATGGTGGGAATCTTATAGGCCACGGCATAGATGCCGTTGGCGTCGCTGCCCAGGAACCACTTCACCATGTAGCGGTCCGAGACGCCCATGATCCACCAGAAGACGGCCGTGGGGATCAGGGGGATGCAGTAGCGCAGCATCTGCCGCCGGAGGCCGCGCCTGGGCGCAAGGCCCGCGTAACGCCACAGCCTTGCCCGGAAGACGAGAAGCCCCGTGGTGATGAGGTTCGCCACCGTGGTGGAGAGCACATAGCCCCGGATGCCCCAGTGAAAGACCGCCAGGAACAGCACATTCAGCCCGATGAAAAGGGCCGTGTTGAAGAGCCCCTGGGCGGCAAAGAGGGCCGTGTTTCCCCGAGCCCGGACGAAATGGGCGCAGAGGGCATGGCAGCAGGAGGCGATGACGAAGGATGCGAGCAGAAACCCATACGCCC
The DNA here is from genome assembly GCA_004553545.1 of Clostridiales bacterium. Taxonomy (GTDB): domain Bacteria; phylum Bacillota; class Clostridia; order Oscillospirales; family Oscillospiraceae; genus Oscillibacter. The sequence goes on from SFLD01000001.1 coordinate 68,911, forward strand.
GGACGGCCGGGACGCCCTGCAGAAGGGCGATGACCAGCAGCAGTCCGGCGGAGCCCAGGGTGATGACCCGGAGCCCCACGGAGAACGCCTCCGTCCGCCCGCCCCGGCGCTCCGCCGCGAAGCGGAACACCGCGTCCGTGATGTCCAGGGACACCAGGGGGATGAGAAGGTTGGCCGTCTGGGTGATGAGGTCGGCGGTGCCGTACTCCGCCGGGGTGAGATAGCCGGTGTAGAACCGGACCATCAGAAAGACCAGCAGCTTGGAGCCGAAGGTGCCGACGCTCATCAGGATCGTGTTGGCGGCCAGGGTCTGATACTTATTCATGCGGCCCTCGCTCCCATAGCGCCGGCAAGGCAGCTTTCATAGACCGCCAGCGCGGCCCGGGCGAAGCCCGCCTCTGAAAAGCGCGCCTCCGCCAGCGCCTGCGCCGCCGTGCCGAGCCGCCGGCGGAGCGCGGCGCTCTGCAGTGCCCGGACCGCCGCGGAAAACCCGGCCTCCGTCGTGTACGAAAAGCCGTTTTCCCCCGGAGAGAGGACGCCCTTCAGGCAGTCATCCTCCCGGCAGAGGAGGGGCAGGCCGGAGGCCATGGCCTCCAGATAGGTGAGTCCCTGGGTCTCGCTCCGGGAGGCGCTGACGAACACATCCCCCGCCTTGTAGCAGTCCGCTACCCGCTCCGGGGCGGCCATCCCGGCGAAGAGGACCCGGTCCGTGAGGCCCGCTCCCGGGCCCGGGCCTCCAGCTCGTGCCGGCAGGGCCCGTCGCCCACCAGCAGGAGCTTTACATTCCGCGGCGCGGCGGGCAGGAAGGCCAGCAGCTCGCTGACATTCTTCTCCTTGGCCAGCCGTCCCACGAAGGTGAGGGCCAGGTCGTCCTCCGCCAGTCCCAGCTTTGCCCGGAGGGCGCTGCGCTCCGCCGGAGGCAGAGGCGCGAGGAAGGCGTCCAGCTTCAGCCCCGTCGGCACGGTGGCGATGGGCTAAGTCACGCCGTAGCCCCGCAGCATCGTCCGGATCTTCTCCGTGGGGACGATGACCGCGTCCGTCTGGGCCAGGACGTGCCGGGAGAACTTCGCCGCCAGGAAGCGGCCGAAGCGGACGTTGGGGGAAAAGTAGTGGGTGAAATCCTCGTAGACGGTATGATAGGTATGCACCAGCGGGCAGCCGCAGGCCGCGGTGATCCGCTTTGCAAAGGAAAAGGTGGAGAACTCGCACTGGCTGTGGACGATGTCCGGCTTCCAGTCCGCAAGCTCCTGGACCAGGGCCTCGCCCCGGGCCGTCCGCAGCCGGGCGTTGGGATAGACCATGCCGACGCTGACGGAGCCGATGAAGGTCACATTGCCCTCCCGATAGGAGCGAATGCTGCCGGAGAGCGTCAGGATGCGGACCTCGTGCCCCAGGGCGCTCAGCCCCTCCGCCAGGTTCCGGACGGAGGTGACGACGCCGTTAACGGCCGGCCGGTACCAGTCGGTGGTGATCAAGACCTTCATAGCAGGCTCCTTCCGCTTCCGCCGCGGGAAGCAGGTATTTTTCCAGCAGAGAGACGCAGACCGTCAGGATATACCGGAAGTCTGTCTCCATGCCCGGCGCCTCCGCGCAGTAGTCCCCGTGCAGCGCCGCGAACGCCCGGCGGGGGAGATGGTCGGGCTGCGCAGTCTCCAGCATGGCCGCAAAGCGCTGATGCAGCGCCGCCTCATAGGCCCGGTGCTCCCGGAGGCTCCCCTGCCAGAAGCGGTTGTGGGGCGCGGTGAAGGCGTCCGCCGCGTAGTGGAGCAGGGTGCCGAAGCGGAAGCAGTCCCATGCGGAGGAGATCCCGCTCTTCTCGAAGTCCGCCATGCAGCGGGAGAGAAAGGCGGATGCGTTCTCCGCGTTGTGTCCGCGCAGCTTTTCGCCGTGCCGCATCCCGCGCAGGTAGCTGAACACGTTGCCGTCCGGCTCCACGCAGCCCAGCAAAAACGCGCGGCGGTGCCGCTGCAGCGCAGGCGCGGCATAGTGCGCAAGCAGATACTGCCCCAAAAGCAGGTGGTCAGCGGTCCTCATGGCTTGCCTCGCGTCACTGCGCGGTCTGGGGTCTCACCCGGCGGGGATCATCGCGGACGATGAGGAAGGCAAGGACCGCCAGCAGGTTGGTGAAAAGCCCCAGGATGGGCCAGAGGGATCGGTTCATGCCCTCATTCACCGCGTTTTTGTAGAGCCAGGCCATCACCAGCAGCCAGTAATAGACCAGCAGGACCAGCCAAAGGACCGCGAGCCCGCCGAGGATGGCGTAGTTGGCGGCGGAGAGCGGGGTGATCCGGCTCTTCCAGAGTTCCTCCCGGTCTGCGTGGCCGCCGTGCTCGCCGCCCTCCGGCAGGGTCTCCTCCTGCTTCGTCTGCTCCAGCGCCGAGAGGTCGCTGATCTGCCGGGAAAGGCTCAGGGGGATGGCGGCTGCCGTCACCAGCGCCAGCACCACCGCAAGGAGAATGAGACGCTTGAACGCCTTGGCATAGTTTTTTGTCAGTATGGTTTTCCGCATCAAGAATACCTCCGTTTCTGCGCATGAAAAAATGGGTCCCTTCCAATGAACACTGTCATTGTAAAGGGACCCATAAAACCCGGGATAAACGAGGGTTAAACAGAACTTAAACCAGCATCAGGAGCGTGCCGGCCACGATGCCGGCAAGGCCCAGGCCAGATTTTGCCGTCAGCTTTTCATGGAAGACGAGGTAGGAGAAGAGCACCGTCACCAGGATGCTCAGCTTGTCGATGGGCACCACCACGCTGGCGGGGCCGTCCTGCAGGGCCTTGTAGTAGCAGAGCCAGCTGCCGCCGGTGGCAAGGCCGGAGAGGCAGATGAACCCCAGCTCATTTCTGGGGATGGCCTTCAGCTCCTCCTGCTTGCCGGTGACAAAGACCATCACCCAGGACATCACCAGCACCACGCCGGTGCGGATGGCGGTGCCCAGGTTGGACTCCACCCCGGAGATGCCCACCTTGCCCAGAATGGCCGTCAGGCTGGCGAAGATTGCCGAGCCCAGGGCGTACCAGAGCCAGGCGGCGCTCTTGGTCTCGCCGCTGCTCTCCTTCTTCTCGATCATGAGGAAGGTACCGGCCGCGATCAGCACGATGCCGATCCCCTTGGGAAGGCTGACGCCCTCCTGCAGGAAGATGGCCGCCAGCAGGATCGTCAGCACCGTGCTGGACTTGTCGATGGGAACCACCTTGTTGACATCCCCCAGCTGGAGCGCCCGGAAGTAGCAGAGCCAGCTGGCGCCGGTGGCAAGGCCGGAGAGCGCCAGGAACAGCAGCGTCTTCCCGCTGATGTCCCGGATCGTCCCCTGAGAGTCCACCACGAAGACCATCAGCCAGGAGAAGAGCAGCACCACGATGGTGCGGATGGCGGTGGCCACCGTGGAATCCGTTTTCCGGATGCCGCACTTGGCCAGGATGGAAGTGAGCCCCGCGAACAGCGCGGAGCCAAACGCAAACAGGATCCACATTTTGATTCATTCTCCTTTGCTCAGGCGATATCCCACGCCCCAGACCGTCTGCAGGCGGCTGGGGTGGGCGGGATCGTCCTCGATCTTTTCCCGAAGACGGTTGACATGGACCGCCACCGTGACATTGTCCCCCATGGACTCCAGGCCCCAGATCATCTCATAGAGATCCTCCCGGCTGAAGACCTGCCCCGGGTGGCGCATGAGAAAGAGCAGCAGCTCATACTCCTTGTTCTTCAGGGCCAGCTCCCTGCCGTTTTTGAAGATCAGCCGCTGCTCCGGGTCGGCCGTCAGGGCGCCGACGGTCAGGCGCTTCTGTCCGCCTGACAGCTGGGGCTTCAGCCGCTGATACTGGGCAAGGTGCGCCTTGACCCGGGCCACCAGCACGCTGGGGGAAAAGGGCTTTTCGATGTAATCATCCGCCCCGAAGCCAAGGCCCCGGATCTTGTCCACATCCTTTCCCAGGGCCGTGACCATCAGGATGGGGATGTCCTTCCTCTCCCGCACGACGCGGCAGATGGTGAAGCCGTCCGTCCCCGGCAGCATCAGGTCCAGGAGCAGCAGGTCATAGTCCTCGTTCAGCGCGGCGCTCAGCCCCGCCGTCCCGTCGGCGCAGATGGCGACCTGGTACCCGCTGAGCTCCAGATAGTCCCGCTCGATGGCGGAGATGTCCGCATCGTCCTCGATGATCAGAATTTTAGCCATTGTCGCCCTCCTTTGCAAGAGGCAATGTGAATCGAATCCTCAGTCCGCCGGAGCTCCCGTTCTCCGCCCGGACGCTGCCGCCCATCTCCTCCGCCGCTTTCTTCACCACGGCGAGTCCCAGGCCGCTGCCGCTGCCCGGCGCGGTGCGGGCGGCGTCGCCCCGGTAAAAGGCGTCAAAGAGTTTGGGGAGCTGCACCGCCGTCACGCCCGGGCCGTCGTCGGCGAAGCAGATCTCCGCCATGCCGTCCGCTTCCCGCGCGGAAACGGTGACGCGGACCTGCTCCCGCCCGCCGTATTTCCGGCTGTTGTCCAAAAGGTTTGAGACGATGCGGCCCAGCAGCTCCCGGTCCGCCAGGACGCGCATCTCCGGGATCTCCCCCAGCGCGAGGGTCACACCGTCCGGGCACTGCGGCCCGGCGGTCTCTTCCAGCGTCTCGCGCAGGGGCAGCGGCTCGCTGCGGACAGGGTACTCGCTCACGTCCATCTTGGCAAACTCGAAGAGCCGGTTCACCATGGCCTCGATCTCCGCCTCCTTGGCGTGGATGGTCTGCAGGTAGCGCTGCTTTGCCGCTTCCTCCCGGGCCACGCCGTCCAGCAGCGCCTCGGTGTAGGCGCGGATGGAGGTCAGCGGGCTTTTGAGGTCGTGGGACATGCCTGCGATGAGCTCCTGCTTTTTCTGCCGCTCGCGCTGCTGCTGCTCCAGGGATGCCTTCAGCCGCGCCGCCATCTCGTCCACGGCGTCGCAGGCCGCCCGGAACTCGTCCGCCTCCCGGTAGGCGATGGGGGTGTCCAGGTCGCCGTCCCGGATGCGGGCAACGCCGGTCGTCAGGGTGTCCAGGGGCTCCGAGATGTGGCGGAAGAGGTTCCGGGTCAGGTAGTAGTTGGTCCACGCGATGGTCAGCAGCAGTGCCGCCGCCACGGCCCCGGCATAGCCGCAGAGGATGGCGGCGGAGTCGGAAAGCAGGCTTTCGATCGCCTCCCCCGTCTGGTGCAGCTCCTGCAGGGAGATCCCCAGTTGGGGGAGATACACCCGCTCCAGCAGGGCAAAGCCGATCCCCAGGCCGATGAGCAGCAGCACCGCCGCTGCCAGCACCGGGATCACGAACATGGCGATATTGGACCGCGCAAGGCGCTTTTTGATGGTCATGGCCATGACCTCCCACATAGAATCGCTTCCATTATACCATAAAACTTCCCCATGACTTAAACAGAAATTAAACCCGCCGCTCCCGCCGGATGCAGCCCCCATTGGGGATGCCTGCGTCCCAATGCCGCTAAAGCCTCCGCCAGCCGCGGACCATCCGTCATACACCGCTGCCAGAGGAGACTGCGGCGCTCCAAACAGAAAGATCCCCGCTGGCTGGGGGGATAGGGAAAGCCCCCAAGCGGATGCTTGGGGGCTTTTCTGCGCTCTATGGCTGGGACTGCTTTGCGCAGCCGAAGGTATTACATCAGGCCGGGGAGCACGCCCTGGAACAGGCTGAGGATCAGGATGACCACCAGGCCCGTGAGGCCGGCGGCAAAGCCGCCCAGGGTCCAGGACTTCATGGTCTGGGAGAAGGAGAAGCCGGAGAAGCGGTTCACCACCCAGAAGCCGGAGTCGTTGGGCAGGGACAGGCCCACCGCGCCGAAGCAGATGGCCAGGCCCACCAGGACCGGGGAGACGCCCATGGCAGAGATGGAGGGCGCCACGATGGCGGAGGTGGTGACCAGAGCCACGGTAGCGGAGCCCTGGGCCGCGCGGAGAATCTGGCTCAGGATGAAGGCCAGCAGGATCAGAGGCACGTTGAAGTTCTGCATGGTGGAGACGATGTAGTCGCCGATGCCGGTGGCGTTGATGATGCTGCCGAAGCTGCCGCCGGCGCCGGTGATCAGCATGACCATACCGGCCTGGGCGCCGGCCTCCGTCATGATCTCATCCACGGGGCGCTTGAAGTACTTTCTCAGCGCCAGCACAGCCACGATGACGCCCACGAAGAGAGCCACGTTCTTGTCGCCGATGAAGGTGCAGAAGGAAGCGACCGCGGAGCCCTCGGGCAGCACGGTACCGGCAATGGTGCCGGCCAGGATCATCAGGATGGGCAGCAGGATCAGCAGGATGGCCAGGCCGCCGGGGCAGCGGTCGCTGGCGCGGGTGGTGTCAAAGCTGACGTTCTCCGCCAGCTGGGCGGTGCACTGCTCGGGGAAGAACTTCTTCACGGTGAGCTTGGAGTAGAGCACGCCGCCCACCAGTGCGGCCACCACGGAGATCAGGATGGCATAGACCACGAAAGCGCCCAGGGAAACATTCAGGGTGCCGGCCACGGCCATGGGGCCGGGGGTGGGGATGATGACGCAGTGGCCGATGATCAGGCCCACGCTCAGAGCGGTGATATACCGGGCCAGGGGGATGCCGGTCTTCTGGGAGAGCTGCTTGGCAATGGACACCAGGATGACGAAGGCGGCGTCAAAATACACGGGGATGGCCACGATGACGCCGGTGATGCAGAGGGCGATGGGAGAGTGCTTGACGCCGATGACCCGCAGGGCCAGGTTGGCGATCTCCTCGGTGCCGCCGGTCTCATACAGCAGCTGGCCCAGGATGATGCCCAGGGCGATGACGATGCCGACGCTGGTCATGGTGGAGCCGAAGCCGGAAGCGATGCCGGAGGCAATGCCGGACAGGGGCAGCCGGGCGCCGAAGCCGATCAGGATGGAGGTGCCAATCAGGGCCAGGAACGGGTTGATCTTGAACTTGATGATCATCAGCATCAGCAAGGCGATGCCAAGAAGAAAAATGACCATTAACATAAAGATATCTTCCTCTCTTCTTGTTTTTTTGAAAACATACCGTTGACGGGGAATGGCCCCGTCTCACATGCGAGGGGCTTGGGTCGTTTCGGAATCTTTTTCTGTGACACCGGTCCGCTCTCCGCAGACGCCCGGAAGATCCCCCAGGCCGCGCCGGGAGCGGGCAGCTCCTCCGCGGCAGCCTGATCCGGGCCATGCCCGCCAGGCTGGGAAAACCAGGTCTTCTGATGGATCATCCTCCTTTCCGCAAATGATCGGGCGCGGAACGGGGCCGGTGTGATCCTCTTTCGCTTTCCAGTATACCGGTATTCCGGTTTGCCGTCAATCGGGTTTTTTGACAAAAATGTAACGAATTTTTTGTGGGAAAAGCTGTTTTTTCGGGCCCCGATCCCGGAAAACCCCCGGCGGACGGCCGGGATCCTGCAGCAGACCGGCGGCCCCCCGCGCCGCAAAAACCGCGCTCCGCCTTGACACGCTCCGTTCCTCGGTTATAATGGATATGATTAACAATAGGAGGAACCTAGCATGCCCAAGTACACGTCGATCCAGGAGACGGCCTATAACTATGTCCGCAACAAGGTCCTGACGGGACAGCTGCAGCCCAACGTGCTCTATTCCGAGACGAAGATGGCGGCAGAGATCCACATCTCCCGCACGCCCATGAAGGACGCGCTGGTGCGCCTGAGCCAGGACCGCTTCATCGATATCATCCCCAGCAAGGGCTTCTGCCTGCACAAGATGTCGGAGGAGGACATCTGGCACACCTATCAGGCCCGCACCGCTGTGGAGGGCTTCTGCGCCATGCAGCTGGCCCAGCATCGGGACGAGGCGGACGGACAGGCGGCCATCCGGGCGCTGGAGGGCTGCCTGACCGACATGAGCCGCCTGCTGGCGGAGATGTCCCAGAGAAAGGTCTCTCTGGAGGAGCTCCTGGAACGCGACCTTCAGTTCCACCAGGCGCTGGTGGACTACGTCCAGAACACGGAGCTGGCCCAGCTCTTCAATACCTATCATTACCGGCTCTACTTCTTCGCCCTGGAGTCCCTCCGGCTGGACGGCCGCCCGGAGAAGGCCTACCAGGAGCACCGCAAGGTCCTGGACGCCATCCTGGACCCTGAGGACACGCTGGGCATCCACGCCTACCTTGCCATCGTGCAGCACATGGAGAGCACCCGGAACATCATGCTCTCGATTCTGGCGGCGGAGTGATACGCCGCCGGGAGGCGCATCCCGGAGGGCAAAAACCCCGGAAAAAGCCCCGAACTGGCGAAATGTCTAAAATATTTGCAAAAGTTTGTTGATTTTTTCACTTGCGCAGTATACCGGTATTCCGGTATACTGACACCATCAGGACCCCCTCGGGACCCAAGCCGCCCGAAGGGCAGCGTCAGGGGCCGGAGCGCGCAGCAGCGGAACGCGCGCGAACGCCGACGCGGAGCTTACAATTCTATCATGGATCACGTACACGACAATACTGTACAAAGGAGAAAACAAAATGCGGAGCACTGCGATCTTAAAGGGTACCGAAAACGAGTACTACAGAGCGACCTACAAGTCCATGGGCTTTTCCTCGGACGACATGAAGGACCGTCCCCTCATCGGCATCGCCAACGCCTGGAGCGAGTGCGTTCCCGGCCACTATAACCTGCGCCAGGTGGCGGAGAAGGTCAAGGCCGGCATCTACCGGGCCGGCGGCACGCCGGTGGAGTTCGGCGTGATGGGCGGCTGCGACGGCATCGCCCAGGGCCAGATCGGCATGCACTACATCCTGCCCTCCCGGGAGCTGATTGCCAGCTCCGTGGAGTCCATGGCCCAGATCAACCTCTTTGACGGCCTGGTGCTGCTGGGCTCCTGCGACAAGATCGTCCCCGGCATGCTGATGGCTGCCGCCCGTCTGGACATCCCCTGCATCCTGCTGCCCGGCGGCCCCATGGAGGGCGGCTGCGAGTTCGACGGCCACCAGGCGGACCAGAGCTCCCTCACCGAGGCTTACGGCATGCTCTCCTCCGGCCGGATGACCGAGGAGGCCTACGCCGCCATGGAGGACACCGCCTGCCCCTCCTGCGGCTCCTGCGCGTATCTCGGCACCGCCAACACCATGTGCTCCCTCTCTGAGGCCATGGGCATGACCATCCCCACCGGCGCCACCACTCCCGCCACCTCCGGCCGCCGCATGGCCCTGGCCCAGGAGACCGGCGTGCGGATCGTGGAGCTGGTCCGCAAGGGGATCAGCGCCCGGAAGATCATCACCAACGAGTCCATCCGCAACGCCATCAAGGTCTGCCTGGCCATGGCCGGCTCCACCAACGCCGTCATGCACCTGACCGCCATCGCCCACGAGGCCGAGCTGAGCATCGACGTGGTGAAGGAGTTTGACGAGCTCTCCCGCGTCACACCCCAGATCGCCAAGATCTTCCCCGCCTCCCACAAGTACAACATGATCGACTTCTACCGGGACGGCGCCGTGCCCCGGGTCATGAAGGAGCTGGGCGACCGGCTGGACACCAGCGTCCTCACCGTCACCGGCGAGACTCTGGAGAAGACGCTGGCGGCCCACCGCTACCTCTATCCCCTGACCAACAACGTCATCCACCCCGTCAGCGATCCCTTTGGCTATACCGGCGGCGTGGCCGTGCTGCGGGGCAACCTGGCCCCCAACACCGGCATCACCAAGCCCGGCGCCTTTGACAAGAGCCTCTACCACTTTGAGGGCGAGGCCATCTGCTTCGACTCTGAGGAGGCCGCCGAGGAGGCCATCCTGGCCGGCAAGGTCCGGGCCGGCCACGTGGTGGTCATCCGCTACGAGGGCCCCAAGGGCGGTCCCGGCATGCGGGAGATGTACAAGGCCATGAAGTTCCTCTATGGCCGCGGCCTTGCCACCAGCACCGCCCTCATCACCGACGGCCGCTTCTCCGGCACCAACAACGGCTGCTTCGTGGGCCACATCTCCCCCGAGGCGGCAGAGGGCGGCCCCATCGCCATCGTCCATGACGGCGACCACATCACCATCGATGTGGATCAGCGGAGCCTGCAGCTGGATGTGCCCCAGGAGGAGATCGACAGACGCCTGGCCGAGTGGAAGCGTCCCACTCCCAAGTACACCAAGGGCTGGCTGGGTCTCTACAGCACCAACGCCGCCTCCGGCGCCGAGGGCGCCATCATGCGCCGGGGCTGATCCCCACACAAAACGCCATTTTCCTCTCCTTCCGGCAGGACCTGTCCGCAAAAGCGGGCAGGCCCTGCCGTTTCCCTTCCCTGCCGCAGGCGCGCTGCGCGGGAAAGCGCAAAAATCCCGCATCCTTTCGAATCTCCGGGCAAAAAGGGACCCGTTTTCCGGCAGGCTGTCCGGAAAACGGGTCCCTTTCCTCTGTTATACGGCAAATCCGGAAGGAAGACCGCCGTCCCCGGCGCTCAGAAGACCCGGCAGCTGCTGAGGCAGGCGGTGAAAACATCCGCGTCCGCCGCCGGGCGGCAAGCTGCGGAAGCGGGGCGGGGGACGTGTGGACCCTGGGCTCAATTAAAGCGTTGCTTGACCGGGCTGGGCAAAAAATGGCGGAAGGAGGGCAAATTTGCTGTCGTTCCCCTTCACTTTGTGTCGCGCGGGTTGAATCGAGGGGGAAAATATCGGAATATCAGACCAGCGTCTCTTGAAAGTTGAGCGGGTGCAATCTCGCATTGATTGAATTTTGCAATTCAGTGCGTTAAAATATTTAGAATCCGGGGTACTTATCCCAAGGGGACACCCGGAGGTAATTTTTAGGACAGGAGGAAACAAGATGAAGAAACGAGTGCGTGCAGCGCTTGCGCTGCTGCTTGCGGTCTGTCTCTGCGCCAGTCTCGCGGCTCCGGCCGCGGCGATGGACACCGTGCAGACCGGGCCGGCCGCCGAAACCGCGGCGGAAACGGCGGACAGCTCCGCCTACGGCAACTCTCTTCCGGAGCTCATCCAGCAGCAGTTCAGCGGCGGCGTGAGCAAGTACGACCCCGACGAGGTCGTCAATGTCATCGTCCAGCTGGAGGCTCCGGCACTGCTGGACAAGGGATCCGGCAAGACGCGGTATTCCATTGACAGGCTGGAGACCGCGGACGCGCAGACGCTTACGCTTGCCCAGGAGGCAGTGCAGGCAACGCAGCAGTCTGTCAAGGCTGAGGTGGCCGCCCTGAGCGACGACGTCAGCTTTGAGAGCAGCGAGAGCTTCTCCCTGCTGATCAACGCCTTTACCGTGAAGGCCCCCTACGGCGAACTTGCGCGGATCCGCAGCCTGGACGGCGTGAAGAACGCCTTTGTGGAGGGCTATTTCTCCGTTCCTGTCACCGAGCCGGGCTATGAGCTGTACACCGACTACAGCTCCGGCATGATCGGCCTGAACGAGACGGAGCTGCTGGGCCTGACGGGCAGCGGCACCCTCATCGCGGTGCTGGACACCGGCATCGACTATGACCACGAGGCCTTTGCCACGGCGCCGGACGGCCTGCGCTACACGCAGGAGGAGATGAAGGCGCTGGTGGCTAAGGATGCCTCCCTGTTCCAGGCCAAGACGCAGGATGGCTGGGACCCCAACACCTACAGTCCCAAATATGCGGACGTGGACGTGAGCCAGCTCCGGATCAGCGACAAGATCATCTACTCCTTCGACTATGCCAACGCCGACTACGACGCCACCGCGGACGGCGGCAACCACGGCGTCCACGTGTCCGGCATCGCCGCCGGGCACACGGTGAAGGACGGCGAGACCACCTTCCGCGGCGTGGCGCCGGACGCTCAGCTGGCCGAGATGAAGGTCTTTGACAGCTGGAGCGGCCAGTGCATGACCACCACGCTGCTGGCGGCGCTGGAGGACTGCGTGCTGCTGGATGCGGACGTCATCAACATGAGCCTTGGTTCTGCCTCCGGCTTTGACACGGACGTGAGCGGCATTCTCTCCGGCGTTCTGCAGAAGCTGGAGGAGGCCGGCATCATTCTGGCCGTGGCGGCGGGCAACGACACCAACACTGCCGCGAACAATCCCCTGAATCCTGCGGGCCTGCCCCAGGTGGAGAACCCGGACCACGGCATCGTGGCCTCTCCCTCCACCTATCACGCGGCCTTCTCCGTGGCCAGCGTCAACAACGCCATGTGCCGGCAGAACTACCTGACCCTCAACGACCGGAAGGTCCCCTTCACCGACGCGGCGGAGGGCAGCAGCGCCATCGTCGATCTGGACCAGCCGCTCAAGGTCGTGGCCGTGCCCGGCGTGGGCGCGGAGGAGGATTACGCGGGCATCGATGTGACCGGCAAGGCCGCCCTCATCCTCCGGGGAGAGATCTCCTTCTCGGACAAGGTGGCCAACGCCCAGAGCCACGGTGCTGCCGCCGCCCTCGTCTATGACAATGAGGACAGCGCCCAGCTCATCACCATGCAGATCGAGAACGCCTCCATCCCCAGCGCTTTCATCGGCAAGGCGGACGGCGAAGCCGCCGCGGCCCTGCTGGCCGCAGGCGAGACCGTGACCCTGGCCGCCTCCGCGGACAACGTGCAGATCGTCACCTATCCGGAGGCGGGGCTGATGTCCTCCTTCTCCTCTTGGGGACCCACCAGCACCCTGTCCATCAAGCCGGAGATCACCGCCCCCGGCGGCAACATCTATTCTACCCTTCCCGGCAACCAGTATGCCAGCATGAGCGGCACGTCCATGGCCTGCCCCGAGATCGCCGGCGCGTCCGCCGTGATGATCCAGTACGTAAAGGAGCAGCAGCTGGCGGAGACCAAGGCTGACCGGGCCATGCTGATCCAGTCCCTGATGATGTCCACCGCCAATCCGGTGGCGGCGGAGAACGGCCTGCCTGCCTCCGTGCGCCAGCAGGGCGCGGGCCTTGTGAACCTGAAGGACGCGGTCTCCTCCAGCGCAGTGCTCCGGGGCGCGGACGGCAGCCTCCCCAAGGCGGAGCTGGGCAGCAGCGAGAGCGGCTCCTATCAGTTCACGTTCACGGTGGAGAATTTCTCCGACCGGCCCGTGAGCTACAGCACCGAGGCGGTGGTCCTGTCTGACAGTGCCGTCACCGAGGACGGCATCTCCTACTACTACTCCGGCGTGCCCCAGGACATCACCATGGGCGCGCAGGTCACCTTCAGCGTGGAGGACGGCCTGCTGCTGGGCGATGTGAACCAGGACGGCGTGACGGACAGCCGCGACGCCCGCCTCATCCGCCGGCACGTGGCCGGCAAGACCGAGCTCAGCACCGAGGCCCTCCGGGTGGCCGACGTGGACGGCGACGGCCTTGTCACCAACACCGACGCCTCCTTCATCCTGCGGGCGATGGCGGAGCTGGGCACGATCCCCGAGAAGCTCTTCACCGTTCCCGCCAACGCCAGCGCGGCCGTGACGGTCACCCTCACCCTGAGCGACGAGCAGGCGGCAAAGCTCCTGCAGGAGTTCCCCCAGGGCGCCTTCGTGGAGGGCTATGTGACTCTGAACGGCCTGGGCGGCGCCGAGGACCTGAACCTTCCCTACCTGGGCTATCTGGGCGACTGGGAGGACCAGCAGCTCTTCGACAGCACCTATTATGACGAGGAGGACGCCCTGGTCTATGACGGCTACGCCGTGGCCATCAACCGGATGGGCGACGGCAACTTCCTGGGCTTCAACTACTTCACCCAGTCCTTTGACGGCAGCAAGCTGTACTTCAGCCCCGATTCCTTCGGCACGGGGAACACCTTCCTCTACTCCGAGGTGACGCTGCTGCGCAACGCGGAGAACGTGACCTTCACCGTGGCCGACGCGGAGGGGAACCCGCTCTACACCAGCGAGTACGGCCCCGGAAACCGGACCTATTTCGTCCAGGCGCAGAATGCCTTTGACAGCACGGTGGATCCCACCTATCAGCTGGGCTACGGCGAGCAGACCTTTGAATGGCCCGCGGACGGCGAGCAGCTGATCTACACCGTCAGCGCCTCTCACGAGGGCAGCGACCAGGTCCAGACGCTGACCTTCCCCGCCATCACGATGGACACCACCATGCCCACCATGTCCTGCGAGACCGTCTATGACGACGCCTCCGACGCATTCCAGCTCGTCCTGACCATGAAGGACAACGGCCACCTCCAGGGCGCCCGGATCTCCGGCATCATGGTGGATCAGTGGGGCTTTAAGAGCCTCAAGGAGATCGCCTTTGTCTCCGGCCCCGAGATCACCGAGGCCGAGCCGAACTCTGTGGTCAGCGACACGGTGGAGCTGCCCCAGCTCCAGCAGCTGCTGGCTTCTGAGGACTGCCTGCTGGACCAGATCTATGTGGAAGTGGTGGACTACGCCTGGAATACCTACAGCACCGAGGTCCAGCTCAGCGGCTCCCACTTCACCACAGAGGATAACAGCGGCGACACCGTGACCATCACCCGCTACAGCGGCGTTTCCACCTCCCTGGACATCCCGTCTGAGATCGACGGCAAGACCGTCACCGCCATCGGCGCGAACGCCTTTGCCGGCGCTCCCCTCAGCAGCGTCACCATTCCTGAGACCGTCACCGCCATCGGCGCGGGCGCGTTCCAGGGCACGGACCTGACTTGGGTCAAGGTGCCCGCCTCCGTCGCCGAGATCGGCGAGAAGGCCTTCGGCTATGACGCGGACGGCCAGCCCATCGTGGACTTCACCCTCTGCGTTACCCCGGGCAGCACCGCGGAAGCCTATGCCAAGGCCAACAACTTCGCGCTGGAGTACTTCACCGAGTCCGGCCTGCGCTATGAGATCCTCACCGACGCCGAGACCGGCGATCAGTATGCATCCATCATCACCTACGACGGCACGGATCCCCAATTGGTCATCCCCGAGACGCTTCAGGACGTTCCCGTGACGGAGATCGGCTACCGCGCCTTCCTGGAAAACGCGGTCATCACCGGCGTGACCCTGCCGTCCACCCTCAAGAAGATCGGCGACCGGGCGTTCATGTTTACCAACGTCGGGGACATCGACCTGCCCGCCGGGCTGGAGATCATTGAGGAGGGCGCGTTCGCCCAGATGCCGAACCTGACCGCCATCAACATCCCCGGCGGCGTGAAGGAACTGCCCTACATGGTGTTCTACAATGACGTGAATCTTGCCTCCGTCACACTGAACGAAGGCCTTGAAAAGATCGGCTCCGATGTGTTCTCCAGCTGCAGCGGTCTCAAGTCCCTGATCCTGCCGGATACGGTGAAAGAGCTGGGTGAGAACACCTTCCAGAACTGCACCAGCCTCGCGTCCATCAACTTCCCTGCCGGCCTGACCTATATCCCCTACGCCTGCTTTGACAATGCCGGTCTCACTACGCTGACCATTCCCGAGAACATCGTCAGCATCGGGGGCGGTGCCTTTGGCCGCTGCGCGAAGCTCACCAGCGTCACCCTGCCCGCCAGCCTGACCGCTCTGGGCGAGCAGTTCGGCGCGGGCGTGTTCAATGGATGCTCCGCTCTGACCGAGGTGAACTTTGCTGAGAACGGAAAGCTCACCATGATCGGCGCCTTTACCTTCAACGGCTGCACCAGCCTGACGCAGATCACCATTCCCGAGACGGTCACCAGCATTGAGTACTGTGCGTTCAGCGAATCCGGCCTCACCTCCGTTGACATCCCCGCTTCTGTCGAGAAGATCGCCGGTCAGGCGTTCTACCTCTGCAATTCCCTGAAGACCATCACCCTGCACGAGGGCCTGATCTCCGTGGATTCCATGGCCTTCACCGGCTGCACATCCGTCAAGGAGATCTCCCTGCCCCGCAGCCTGACCACCATCGGCGACAATGCCTTTGGCTATGCGAACTGGTCCAACAAGGTAGAGGGCTTCACCATCCATGGCTACGCCGGGACGGCCGCTGAGACCTACGCTACGGAGAACGGCTTTACCTTCGTGCCCATCGCGGAGTAAGACACAGGAAAGGAGAACCATGATGAAAAAACTGATGCGCATGGTGGTGCTGTGCGTGGTCCTGGCCCTGAGCCTGACCATCGGCGCCTATGCCGCGGAGAGCAGCCCCCTGTCCATCGAGGCAGAGGACGTGTCCGCAGCCAGCACGGAGCTGACGATCCGGGTGCGGCTCACCGCCCCTGTGACCGACGGCGTGTTCCGCTTCCATTACGACGCAGAGCAGCTCAAGCTGCTGTCCGTCTCCTCCCCCGACCCCGACACGGCAGAGCTCAACGGCCCTGCCGGGGCCGAGGGGCTGTCCGCCGGGGCAAAGCTCCCGGCGGGGCAGATCAAGGCCGCCTTTGTCTACGATGAGACCGGCGCTGCCGGCGATACCGTGCTGGAGTGCCGCTTCCAGATCACCGGCACCGCCCGGACGTTCACCTTCACGGCGGACGGCGGCGCGCTCTATCAGGACGGCCAGTCCGTCGCCTGCCCGGCGGTCTCGGCAAAGGTGCGCCTGCCCAGCATCGTCGATCCCGGCAAGCCCTCTCAGCCCGCCGAGCCCAAGAAGGGCTTCGACGATGTGAAGCCGGGCGACTGGTTCTACAACGAGGTCACGGATCTTGCGGGCAAGGGCTATATCAACGGCGTGTCCGACACGCTGTTTGCCCCGGACCGCAACCTCTCCCGCGGCATGCTGGTCACCATCCTCTTCCGGGTGGACGGTGAGAAGGCCGTGACCAGCACCGGCGCCTTCCGCGACGTGGCGAAGGACAGCTGGTGCGGGAAGGCCGTGGACTGGGCCGCCGCCAACGGCATCGTGTACGGCTATCACGACGGCAGCTTCGGCCCCAACGATCTTGTGACCCGTCAGCAGATGGCCGCCATCCTCTGGCGCTATGCCAAGTACAAGGGTCTTGACGTGACCGCCAACGGCACCGTGATGCCCGACTTCCCGGATCGCGGCGAGATCGCCGGCTGGGCCGGCGAGGCCCTGTCCTGGGCATACAGCCGCGGCATCATGACCGGCAGAAAGGACGGCACCCTCGATCCCAACGGCAATGCCACCCGTGCGGAAGCCGCTGTGATGCTCTACCGCTTCCTGCAGCTGTAACCACCTCCCGCTCCGGCGGGCATGCGAAAAAAGCCCCGGCGTTCCGCTGTGAACGCCGGGGCTTTCCTGTCGTTTCAGTTGATTTTTCGCAGATCTTCTTGCATCTGGTCAAGCGCTGCGATATACTGGGGAGCAAAAAGGGGGAGTTTTCCATGAATACGCTCAATGAAAACATCGTCCGCCTGCGGAAGCAGGCCGGTATGACCCAGGAGGAGCTGGGCCGCAGAGTCATGGTGTCCACCCAGGCGGTCTCCCGTTGGGAGCGGGGCGGCTCACCGGACATCGCGCTGCTCCCCGCCATCGCGCAGGTCTTCGGCGTCACGCTGGACGAGCTCTTCGGCCGGGAGTCGGAAAAGACCGTCCCGGTGGAGGAGATGCTGACCCGGGACATTCAGTCCGCCCCGGAGACGGAGCGCTTTGAGCGGGCGTGGCGGCTGTGCTGGCACATCATGAAGGCGGTGGCCGCGGCGGACAACGGCCCCAGCGGGGACGCCTACTTCCGTTTCATGAGCGGCAGCGAGGACGTGGAGCGGAAAAATGTCCCGGAGCCGGAATTTGTCCCCTCCGTCACGTACTTCACCCATGATACCGGCGTCATGTCCGCCTCGGTGGCCCGGGATTTCCACTACCTCCTGCTCATGCCGGAGCCGGAGGACGGCTTCTCCTCCGTGCTGAAGTGTCCGGAGGCATACCGGGAGTTCTTTGCGTTCCTGTCCCGGCCCCACTATGTGGAGATGCTGGCCATGCTGTACTCCCAGGAGCCGGAGCGCTACTTCACCGTCTCGCTGGCCGCCCAGCAGCTGGGGATCAGCCAGCAGGAGGCGGAGGAGATCCTATCGGAGTTCTACACCCGGCGTCTGGTGCAGGATACCCCGGCCAAGTCGCCGGAAGGCACCGTCCATATCTATCGCAAGCTGGACGACTTCTCCGCCATCCCCTTCCTGTACTTCGCCGCGGAGCTGATGCGAGCCCAGAGCATGTTCTGCACCATCCTGATGCGGCAGGTGCCCTTCTTTGCCAAGCCCATCGGCACGGACAGTCTTTCGCCCAACTGGGTCTCCCGGGATGAGATGAACGAGCGCCTGAACCTCAGCCACCCCGGCGGCTGCGACCGGGTCGAATGACCCCCGCCCGGCAGAGGGCACGTCAGTCATTCTGAACTGATACACCCGGTCCGGCAGAGGAATAACGCGAAAGTGTTCGGTCAGAACGTTTCTGACCGAACACTTTCCGCAGACCTCTGGCGGAGCGGGTGGGATTCGAACCCACGGTACCGTTTCCGGTACACCTGATTTCGAGTCAGGGCCGTTATAACCACTTCGATACCGCTCCATAGATTTTAATTGTACCATCCTTTTCCGCCGGACGCAAGAGGAAAAGCGCGGTCCGCCTGTTTTTCTTGCTTTTGGCGTTCTCCCCCATACCAAAGCCCCCCGGCGCTTTCCGTGCCGGGGGGCTTCCCTGCTTTTTTACTCCGCCAGAACACCGGAGCCGCCGGTGTAGAGCTGGAAGTAGCGGCCCTTCTGGGCCAGGAGCTCCTCGTGGGTGCCCCGCTCGATGATGCGGCCCTGTTCCAGCACCGCGATGCAGTCGGCGTTGCGGACGGTGGAGAGCCGGTGGGCAATGACAAAGGTGGTCCGGCCGTACATCAGGCCGTCCATGCCCTTCTGCACCAGCTCCTCCGTCCGGGTATCGATGGAGGAGGTGGCCTCATCCAGGATCAGCACCGGGGGGTCCGCCACGGCGGCCCGGGCGATGGCCAGCAGCTGCCGCTGGCCCTGGGAGAGGTTGGCCCCGTCGCCGGTGAGCATGGTGGCGTAGCCCTCCGGCAGGCGGGAGATGAAGCCGTGGGCGTTGGCCAGCTGGGCCGCGGCGATGCACTCCTCGTCCGTGGCGTCCGGGCGGCCATAGCGGATGTTCTCCATCACCGTGCCGGTGAAAAGATGGGTATCCTGCAACACGATGCCGAGAGACGAGCGCAGGTCCGCCTTGCGGATCCGGTTGATGTTGATGCCGTCGTAGCGGATCTTGCCGTCCTGGATGTCGTAGAAGCGGTTGATGAGGTTGGT
>SFLD01000037.1 GCA_004553545.1 Clostridiales bacterium
ACAGTATCTATAAAGTGCAGATGCCGAAGATCACGCCGCACGTTTGCAGACATACGTTCTGCTCGAACATGGCAAAAAGCGGAATGAACCCCAAGACGCTTCAATACATCATGGGTCATTCTGACATTGGCGTGACGCTCAATACTTATACGCACATCGGATTTGAGGATGCGCAGGAGGAATTGCAGCGAGTAGCCAATGCTGAGTAGTTACTACTTTTCGTGGTAGAGGGATTTCAGCGGGTATGCGATACGGCAAAAAATGAAAACGGCAGAAAATTCCCGGTATAATCCGTACTCTTGTTGCAGGGCAAGGATTTGCGGCAAAGCTCTGCCATAGAATTTCGCCATATATCGCAGAAAAGGGCCAGTAGTAAAACACGATTTTAGGCCCAATTTACTACTCGTTGTACTACTTTTGCTGGCAAAGATGTGCGAATTTATGCTACGATATGCCAAGTGAACGAGCATCGGGCCATTTGAGAAAATGCCCGAAAATCAAGGAAAATCAGTAATTTCAAGAGGTTTAGATAGATGACAAAAATCTTATTTGTTTGCCACGGCAATATCTGCCGGAGCCCCATGGCGGAGTATGCCATGAAGGACTTCGTCCGGCGGGCGGGGAAGGAGGGGCAATTCTTCATCGCCTCCGCGGCCGCCACGAGGGAGGAGATCGGGAACCCGGTCTATCCCCCGGCGCGGCGCAAGCTGGCGGAGCACGGTATCTCCTGCGAGGGGCACGCCGCCCGGCTCCTGACCCGGCGGGACTACGCGGAGTATGACCTCCTCATCGGCATGGACCAGGAGAACCTCCGGGACATGCGGCGGATCTGCGGCGGCGACCCGGAGGGGAAGCTCCACCTGCTGACGGAGTTCGCGGGCCGCAGCGGCGAGGTGGCGGACCCCTGGTACACCGGGGACTTTGAAGCCACCTGGCGGGACGTGGAGGCCGGGTGCCGGGGCCTTCTGGCCCGGTACGGCGGAGACTGAGCAGGGAGGACCACCCATGACCATGAAGATCTATCTTGTGGAGGATGACGCCGTCATCGCCGGGCATGTGGCCCGGCACCTGGAGGCCTGGGGCTACCAGGTGAAGACGGCGGAGGACTTCCGGAACATCCTGGGGGAGTTCCAGGCTTTCCAGCCCCAGCTGGTGCTGCTGGACATCGCCCTGCCCTTTTTCAACGGCTACCACTGGTGCACGGAGATCCGGAAGGTCTCCCGGGTACCCATCATTTTCCTCTCGTCGGTCTCGGACAACATGAACATCGTCACCGCCATGGATCTGGGCGGGGATGACTTCGTGCCGAAGCCCTTCGACCTCTCGGTACTCTCGGCCAAGGTGCGCTCCACCCTGCGCCGCTGCTACGATTTCGCGGCGCCCCAGCCGGTCCTGGCCCACCGGGGGGCGGAGCTGGACACGGCGGACGCCTCCCTCCGCTATCAGGGGGAGAAGCTGGACCTCAGCCGCAACGAGTTCCGCATCCTGCAGGTGCTGCTGGAGCAGAAGGGCCGCACCGTCTCCCGGGACGCCCTGATGCAGAAGCTCTGGGAGACGGACAGCTTCGTGGACGAGAACACCCTCTCCGTCAACGTCAACCGCCTGCGGCGGAAGCTGGACGAGCTGGGACTCACGGACTTCATCCGGACCAAGAAGGGGATGGGCTATCTCATTGAAAACGACGAGTGAACGGGGCGCGTACCTCCGCTGCCGCTGGCCGGCGGGGACGCTGCTTCTGGGCTGCCTGGGGATCTTCACCCTCATCGGCTGGCTCTATGACATGCCGGGCGCGGCCCTGGGCTACGCCTGGCTCCTCTCCCTTGCCCTGACGGCGGCGGCCGGGGGATGGGACTTCCTCTGCTGGCGGGGCAGGCGGCGGACGCTGCAGGCCCTCCGGGGGCAGATCACGGTGAGCCTGGACGGCCTGCCGGAGCCCTGGCCCGGGACGGAGGAGGATTACCAGGAGCTTCTTGCCATCCTGCGCCGCCAGTGCCGGGCCCTCTCGGCGGAGAGCGCCGAGAGCCGGCAGAACATGGTGGATTACTACACCCTCTGGGCCCACCAGATCAAGACCCCCATCGCGGCGCTGAAGCTCCTCTGCCAGGAGGACGACAGTGAGCGCGGCCGGGAGATGACGGCGGAGCTTTTGCGGGTGGAGCAGTATGTGGAGATGGTGCTCCACTATCTGCGCCTGGAGAGCGAGTCCACGGACTATGTCCTCCGGGAGACGGAGATCGATCCCCTGCTGCGGCAGGCGGTGCGGCGCTACGCGCCGCTTTTCATCCGCTCCCGGGTGTCATTGCAGCTGGAGGAGACGGGCCTGCGTGTCCTGACGGACGGGAAGTGGCTGGGCTTCGTGGTGGAGCAGCTCCTCTCCAACGCGGTGAAGTATGCCCCCGGCGGCACCGTCCGCATTTATGCGGAGGGAGAGACCCTCTGCATCGCGGACAACGGCATCGGCATCGCGCCGGAGGACCTGCCCCGGGTCTTCGAGCGGGGCTACACCGGGAAGAACGGCCGCCTGGAGCGGCGCTCCACCGGCATCGGCCTCTTCCTCTGCCGGGAGGTCTGCCGCCGCCTGGGCCACGGCATCACCATCGCCTCCCGCCCCGGGGAGGGGACGGAGGTCCGCCTGGACCTCCACCGGGAGAAGCTGGAGGCAGAGTGAGCGGACGGGAGAGCCCGTCCGCTCGTTTCTTACAGAACTGTAAGAAAGCTGTAAGGGAAAACCATGGCAGGGCGGCGGGGCCTCTGCTATCCTGAGAGGGAAGAAACAAGGAGGTCAATATCATGTCTACCATCCTGCAGGTGAAGCACCTGAAAAAGATCTATACCACCCGCTTCGGCGGGGCCCAGGTCCAGGCTCTCAGCGACGTGAATTTCAGCGTGGAGGCCGGGGAGTACGTGGCCATCATGGGCGAGTCCGGCTCCGGCAAGACCACGCTCCTCAACATCCTGGCGGCCCTGGATCGCCCCACGGACGGCGAGGTGCTGCTGAACGGAAGCTCCCTGGGGGCCATCCGGGAGAAGGATCTCGCTGCCTTCCGGCGGACGCACCTGGGCTTTGTGTTCCAGGATTTCAACCTTCTGGATACCTTCTCCCTTCAGGACAACATCTTCCTGCCCCTGGTGCTGGCGGGGGAGGACTACCAGAGCATGAGCCGCAAGCTCCGGCCCATCGCGGAAGAGCTGGGCATCGCGGAGCTGCTGAAAAAGTACCCCTACGAGGTCTCCGGCGGGCAGAAGCAGCGGGCCGCCGTGGCCCGGGCCCTCATCACGGAGCCGGAGATTATCCTGGCGGATGAGCCCACCGGCGCCCTGGACTCCAAGGCGTCGGACAGCCTGCTCCGCCTCTTTGCGGAGATCAACGCCCGGGGCCAGACCATCGTGATGGTGACCCACTCGGTGAAGGCGGCCAGCCACGCGGGCCGGGTGCTCTTCCTGCGGGACGGCCAGGTCTATCACCAGCTCTACCGGGGCGAGGAGAGCCAGGAGGCCCAGTTCCGCCGCATCTCCGACACCCTGACGGTGCTCTCCCAAGGCGGTGAGACCCATGCGTAAGTCCGGATTCTACCCGAAGCTGGCCTGGGGCAACATCGTCCGGAACCGCCAGTTCTACGTGCCCTACCTCCTGACGCTGATGGGCACGGCGGCGGCCTTCTATATCATCGCGGCCCTGGCCGGGGCCCGGGATCTGCCCGTCATGACCCGCTATA
The DNA here is from genome assembly GCA_004553545.1 of Clostridiales bacterium. Taxonomy (GTDB): domain Bacteria; phylum Bacillota; class Clostridia; order Oscillospirales; family Oscillospiraceae; genus Oscillibacter. The sequence continues at coordinate 3,717 of SFLD01000037.1, forward strand.
TCTACCTCTCCATGTTCATGCTCATCGGCCTTTTCGTCATTGCCATCTTCGCAGTGATCTTCCTGAGCTATACCAATAGCTTCCTCATGAAGCGGCGGCGCAAGGAGCTGGGGCTCTACAACGTCCTCGGCATGGGTAAGCGGAACATCGCCCGGATGCTGGGGATGGAGACGGTCTACACCGCCATCATCGGCATCGGCGGCGGCATCCTTGCGGGACTGCTGCTCCAAAAGCTGGTGTCGCTGCTCCTCTGCCGGATCATGAACTTCCACGGCGCCTTCGCCTTCTATGTCTCGGTAGAGGGCATCCTCTACACCGCGGTGCTCTTCACGCTGATCCTGATCGGGAACCTGGCCGTGAACCTCATCCGGGTGGGGCGGCAGAGCCCCATGGAGCTGATGCGCTCCGCCAGCGCCGGCGAGCGGGAGCCCAAAAGCAACTGGCCCCTGGCCATCCTGGGCATCCTGGCGCTCGGCGGGGGCTACGGCATCGCGGTCTTCACGAATAACGCGGGGATGGCCTTTGCTCTCTACTTCCCGGCGGTCTTTCTGGTGATCCTGGGGACCTACGCCCTCTTCTCCGCCGTCAGCATCGTGGTGCTGAAGGCGATGCGGAAGAATAAACGTTATTACTATCAGACCCGACACTTTATCGGCGTCTCCGGCATGCTCTACCGGATGCGGCGCAACGCCGTGGGCCTTGCCAACATCTGCATCCTCTCCACCATGGTGCTGGTGATGGTCTCCGGCACCCTCTCCCTGTACGTCAGCTCCCAGCGGACGCTGGACAAGGAGTTCCCGGCAGAGCTCTCCGTGGCGGTCCGCTATCAGGCGGACAACACCCCGGCCTTTGACCCGGACGCCTTCACCGCCCGGCTCCTGGCGGATCTGCGGGAGAAGGGCTGCCCGGCGGAGACCCTTTACTCCTACCGCCGCGTCACCGTCCCCATGGATGAGATCCCCGGCGGCTACCTCCGCCGCCACGAGTATCAGGCCCAGACCAAGGACGTCTACTTCCTCACGGCGGCGGATGCCGCGGCCATCACCGGGGAGCAGCCCGCAGACTTTGCTCCTGTGACGCTGCGCTTCCCCCTGACTGCCGCGGCGGAGCAGGGCAGCACGGACGAATACTCCGAGATCACCGTGGACGCGGCCAGACTCACGGAGGCCGTCCCCGCCCTGGGCGGCGCCTTCGTCAACATCAATGCCCCCATCTGGCTGGCGGTGCGGGATGACGCCGCCCTGCAGACCATCTGGGACACCCAGGCGGCGGCCCAGCGCATCCGGATCTCCGGCGGCACCCCCAATGCCATGGTCTGGCAGATCTTCTGCCGCCTGGATGCCGACTCAGAGACCCAGCTGACTGCGGCGGGAGAACTGGACTTCGGCCAGGGCTATATGGACAGCGAGGTGGGCAGCTGGGAGCGGGTGGACGTGGACAGCAAGGAGAACTTCACCCAGGACTACTTCTCCATCAACGGCGGGTTCTTCTTCCTGGGGCTGTTCCTGGGCTTCCTCTTCATCATGGCGGCGGTGCTCATCATCTACTATAAGCAGGTCAGCGAGGGCTACGAGGACCGGGAGCGCTACCGCATCATGCAGGACGTGGGCCTGGAGCGGAAAATGGTGAAGGAATCCATCGGCTCGCAGATCCTGGTGGTGTTCTTTGCCCCGCTGCTGGTGGCGGCCATCCATGTGGCCTTTGACTTCCAGCTGATGCTGCACCTTCTCACCATGTTCGGCCTCCACGAGGCGGGCGTGACCCTCCTCTGCACGGCAGGCACCTTCCTGGTCTTCGCCGTGATTTACGGGCTGGTCTACCTCCTGACCGCCCGGACCTACTACCGCATCGTGCAGTGAATCCAGGAAAAAGGGACCGTTCCCGCCAGAGAACGGTCCCTTTTTTCGCTGGAAGAGGCTCCCATCCGGGGGATTTGTAGGCAATTTGTAACCAAAGAGACCTTGACTGCGAATTCCGGAAAGACTATCATATCCGGTGTCCGCTGACCGCGGACGGATACACGATGCTCTGTGCTCCAGCACTTGCCATATTCCATTCGCAGGAGGGTCCCCATGGTCTTTTCCACCCCCATCTTTCTCTTCTACTTTCTGGCGGCCACGCTGCTCTTTTACTACCTGGTGCCCCGGAAGGGGCGCAATGTCGTCCTGCTGCTGGCGTCCCTCTTTTTCTACTACTGGGGGGAGCGGAGCTATACCGTCATCATGCTCCTCTCCACCGTGGTGGACTATACCCACGGCCTGCTGGTGGAGCGCTGCAAGGGGAGGGGAAACCTGAAAGGCGCCAAGCTGGCCGTGGCCTCCTCCATGGTCTGCAACCTGGGCATCCTGTTCTTCTTCAAGTATTACGACTTCGTGGCGGGGAGCCTGCAGGCGGTGGGGGTGGACCTCCTGCCGGTGCTGGGCATCCATCTGCCCATCGGCATCAGCTTCTACACCTTCCAGACCATGAGCTACACCATCGATGTCTACCGGGGGGACGCCCGGGCCCAGCGGAACATCCTGAATTTCGGCACCTTCGTGACCCTCTTCCCCCAGCTGGTGGCGGGGCCCATCATCAAGTATAAGGACCTGGGGGAGCAGATCGACCACCGGGACTACCGGGTGGACCGCTTCGCTGCCGGCGTGGAGATCTTCACCATCGGTCTGGCGAAAAAGCTGCTGCTGGCCAACAACGTGGGCCAGCTCTGGGACGTTTACCAGGCCACGGCCCTCTCCGACCTGACCGTGGCGGGGGCCTGGCTGGGGGTGCTGGCCTATACCTTCCAGATCTACTTCGATTTCTCCGGCTATTCCGACATGGCCACGGGCCTCGGGCGGATGCTGGGCTTTGAGTTCCTGCCCAACTTCAACTATCCCTATCTCTCCCGCAGCATCACGGAGTTCTGGCGGCGCTGGCATATCTCCCTTTCCACCTGGTTCCGGGAGTACCTCTATATCCCCCTGGGGGGCAACCGCTGCTCCAGGGCCAAGTGGATGCGGAACCTCTTCCTGGTCTGGGCGGCCACCGGCATCTGGCACGGGGCCAGCTGGAACTTCCTCCTCTGGGGCCTCTACTTCTGGGCCTTGCTGCTGCTGGAGAAATTCCTGCTGGCAAAGCCCCTGGCCAAGGCTCCGGCGGCGGTGGGGCACATTTATACCATGCTCCTTGTGATGGTGAGCTGGGCCATCTTCGCCATGGAGGATTTCTCCCGCCTGGGGGCTTATCTCCGGGTGATGTTTGGCCTGGGCGGCGCGCCGCTGGCGGACAGCGCCTTCGGCTACTACTTCCGGAGCTATCTCCCGGTGCTGGTGGCGGCTGCCATCGCCTCCACGCCCCTGGGAGCCGCGCTCTGGCGGAAGCTCCCCCAGCGGGCGGCCCGGGTGCTGGGGACCCTGGCCATCCTGGCGGGGCTGACCCTCTGCACGGCCTATCTTGTGGCGGGGACCTACAACCCCTTCCTCTATTTCCGTTTCTAAGGAGGTGAGCCCATGTCGAAACGCTATTCCATCTTTCTCACGGCGCTGTTCTGCGCTTTCCTGGGCGGCATGGCCCTCCTGAGTCTGCTGCTGCCCAAGGAGAGCTTCTCCGAGCTGGAGAACCGCTACCTCCAGAAGGCCCCCACCCTGAGCTTCTCGTCCGTTGTTGTGAACGGAAAATTCATGGAGGAGGCGGAGGACTACGTCTCCGACCACATTGCGGGCCGGGACTTCTGGGTGGCCCTGAAGGCCTGGAGCGAGCGTCTCTCCGGCAAGCGCGAGAACGAGGGCGTCTACTTTGGCAGGGAGGATACCCTCCTCAATCAGGTGGCGGACCCTGACGAGAAGCAGCTGAGCCAGGCCATGGACTACCTGAACCGCCTGACGGAGCAGTCCGAGGTGCCGGTCTATTTCGGTGTTATCCCCAGCTCCTCCGCCATCTGGCACGAGCGCCTGCCCCAGGGCGCTCCCACGGCGGACGAGGAGAGCGTCATCCGGGACCTGATCGGCGAGAGCCAGGCGGCGGTGGTTGACATCTACGATGCCCTGGCGGCCCACGCCGGGGAGGCGGTCTACTACCGCACCGACCACCACTGGACCAGCCTGGGGGCCTTCTACGGGGCCAACGCCATCCTGGAGGCCATGGGGCGGAAGCCGCTGGACCTTTCCGACTACGTGCCCACCACGGTGTCCGAGAGCTTCTATGGCACCATCTTCTCCACCTCCGGCGTCCGTTGGCTGCCGCCAGACAGCATTGAGACCTATATCCCGGAGGACGGTGTTACCGTCACCTCCTATCCCAACGGCAAGCCGGAGCCGGGGAAGCTCTACGACGCGTCCTACCTTGCGAGAAAGAACAAGTACGCCTACTTCCTCGGCGGCAACCAGCCCCTCTGCGTGGTGCGGTCCGAAAAACCCGGGGCGGAGGGGAAGCTGCTCCTGGTCCGGGATTCCTACGCCGACAGCCTGACGCCCTTCCTGACGGAGCGCTTTGCGGAGATCCACCTCATCGACCTGCGCTACTACCGGGCCAGCCTCCAGGACTATATCCGGGAGAACGGCATCGACCGGGTGCTGGTGCTCTACGGCTTCAGCAACTTTACCACCGACCGCAACCTCTTCCTCCTGGCGAAGTGATAAAAGCGCCGGACAGGCCCAGCCTGTCCGGCGCTCTCTATATCTGGGGGCGGGCGCTGTTCGGCGGGTACAAAATACCAGAAAAAGGGCCTCGAAAAAAATTATCGAAAAATCAAAAATTTTTGTTGACATTTCGGGTCCCACCGAGTATACTAATCATTGTTCCGAGTTCGGGGGCATAGCTCAGCTGGGAGAGCGCATGACTGGCAGTCATGAGGTCAGGGGTTCGATCCCCCTTGTCTCCACCAAACCGCTTTGGCGAAAGCCAAGGCGGTTTTTTTATGCCCGCCGGACCTCCCCGCTGCCGGAAAGTCCCTTCGGCGCTTGACGGGGGAGGGGGAAGTTGCTATGATAGGAGAAACCTGGTTTCAGACAACTGAGACCGGGGATCGGGCGTTTTGCGGCCTGCGGCCGTGTTTTCATGCCTGGGAAGGGAGGGATGCCGTGTGAGATCCAGAGATACCCTGCTGCTGGCGGCAGAGGACCCCGCTGCCCGCGCTGCCCTGCGGGAGATCCTGCAAAACGGCTATAACCTGCTGGAGGCGGAGGACCGCCGCCAGGCAAGGCTCCTGGTGGAGCAGAACCGGGATTGCCTGGCTGCGGTGGTGCTGTCGCTCAGCCTGCCCGGGGAGGACTCCCTGCCCCAGGTGCTGCGGGAGGGGCAGATCCCCCTCCTCTTCCTGCTGCCGGACGGCAGCGCCCAGGCGGCGGAACGGGCCCTGAGCCTGGGCGCCTGCGATGTGCTGGCGCCGCCTTTCCTGCCGGCCCTGGTGCGCCAGCGGGTGCGCAACGCGGCGGAGCTCTGCCGGCACGAGCACCATCTGGAGGAGCTGGTGGAGGAGCAGGCCCAGAACCTGCGCCACTCCAACCAGGCGGTGGTGGACGCCCTCTCCTCCATCATCGAGTTCCGCAGCGCGGAGTCCGGCCGCCACGTGCTGCGGCTGCGCCGCCTGACCCAGATCCTGCTGGAGGATGTGGCCCGCAGCTGCCCGGAGTACGGGCTTACCGAGCGGGAGATCCGCAGCATCTCCAGCGCCGCGGCCCTCCACGACATCGGAAAGATCGCCATTCCGGACGCCATCCTGAATAAAAACCAGCCCCTGACCCCGCAGGAGTTCGAGGTCATGAAGACCCATACCCTCAGCGGCAGCCGGATGCTGGAAAACCTCAGCGGCGCGGCGGACCAGGACTACCTCCGCTACGCCTACCATATCTGCCGCTACCACCACGAGCGCTGGGACGGTCGGGGCTACCCGGAGGGGCTCCGGGGGGACCAGATCCCCCTCTGCGCCCAGGTGGTGGGCCTTGCGGATGCCTTTGACGCCCTGACCTCGGACCGCGCCTATAAGGCCGCCTACCCCTATGAGAAGGCGGTGAACATGATCCTGGCCGGGGAGTGCGGGACCTTCTCTCCCTGGCTCCTGGAGTGCTTCAAGCACGTGCGGGGCCAGTTCGCGGAGCTGGTCCGCTGCCCGGAGGACATTGTTCCCGGGGATCTGGAGCTGCCCGCGCCGGAGGGCACCGGGCAGATCGACACCCTGCAGCTGCTGCGCAACAAGTACCAGGCCCTGCTGCACTATACCAACGCCACCGTGGTGGAGGTGGACTTTGACCAGAAGCTCTACCACACGGTCTATAACCCGGACCCCGATTTCCCGGCCATGCACCCGGACGCCGGGGGCTGGTCCTTTCCCCAGGCGAAGATCCATCCCGAGGATCAGGCCCTGCTGGAGCAGATGGCCCGCTTTCTGCAGACGGAGTTCCTGGAGGACGGGATGTACCGCTGCAGCTTCCATTACCGGGCCTGGAATCCCCGGGTGTCGGAGTATCAGCGCTGCCATGTGACAGTACTGCGGCTGGACACCGGGGACACCCACCGCCACTCCGCCCTGGTGGTCTGGCGGCGGGAGCCGGAGGGCGCCGACCCCGGCACAGAGATGCTGGCGGAGCCCTTCGGCACCACGCCGGAGGCCCTGCTGGGTCTTCTCAGCGTGGTGGTGCTCTGCCGCTTCGACGCCCGTCTCAGCATCCTGCGCTGCGGCAGCAGTCTGCCCTACTTTCTGGGCTACAGCCGGGAGGAGCTGCGCACTCGCTTCCATGACCAGCTGATAGAGCTCATCCTGCCGGAGGACCGGCGGGAGGTGGAGCGCCAGCTCCGGGAGCAGCTGAGGGACGGCACCCTGGCGGAGCTGGAGTTCCGGGTCCGCACCGGCCGGGGGGAGACCCTCTGGATCCTGGCCAAGACCCGTATCGCCCCCCAGACGGACGGCAGCGACCTTCTCTACTGCTGCATGGTGGACAACAGCCGGGTCAAGCGGGGGCAGGAGGTCCTGCGCCAGGCTCTGGCCCGGAACCAGATCATAGCCGAGCAGAGCAACGACATCCTCTTTGAGTGGGAGCCGGAGAGCGGCAAGCTGTCCTTCTCCCACAAGTGGGAGGAGCGCTTCGGCTATCCGCCGCCGGCGTCCTGCCCCAAGGAGGAGATCCCCCTGGCGGCCTACATCCATCCGGACGATCTCCGGGCCCTGCGGGCCCTCTCCGGCGATCTGGAGGGGAAGGCATACCTGGAGACCGAGGCCCGCATCGTCACCGCCCAGGGCCGCTACCGCTGGAACCGGCTGCGCCTGAGCTTCCTCCGCGCGGAGGACGGGGCGCTCGGCACCGTGGTGGGCGTGCTGATGGACATCGACCAGGAGAAGCGCAACGCCAGCGCCCTGCAGAAGAAGGCGGAGGAGGACCCCCTCACGGGCCTTCTCAACAAGAATTTCACCCATGCCCGCATCGCCGCGGCCCTGGAGAACCAGCCGGAGGGTTCGCTCTCCGCCCTGCTGATCCTGGACATGGACAACTTCAAGCAGGTCAACGACCGCTGCGGCCATCCCTACGGCGACACCGTCCTCACCTGGGCGGCGGAGCGGCTGCGGCACTTCTTCCGCAGCGGCGATATCATCGGCCGCATCGGCGGGGACGAGTTCATGATCTTCCTGAAAAACGTGCCGGACACCGCCCTTGTAGAGAAACGTTGCCAGGGGCTCCTCCAGGCCATGAGCTCCCTGCTGGATGGCCGGGAGGGGGCCGTGAAGCTCTCCTGCTCCCTGGGCGTCGCCCTGGCGCCGGAGCACGGGCGGGCCTTCCAGGAGCTCTTCCAGCGGGCGGACAACGCCCTCTACCAGGCCAAGGCCCTGGGCAAGAACGGCTATGTCATCTATTCCGGGGAGACCCCCGGGCTGCTCCGGCAGCCCTCCGCCGCCGGGACCCGGATCGAATCCGACCGGAGGGAGGGCGGCGGCCGGGCGGAGCTGCTGCGCTTCACCCTGCGCTGCCTCTGCGACAGCGAGGACCCGGAGCGGGCGGTGCTGCAGGTGCTGGAAGCCGTGGGCCGGGAGACCCACGTGAGCCGGGCCTACATCTTTGAGAACAGCGCCGACAATACCCACTGCAGCAACACCTTCGAGTGGTGCCGGGAGGGAGTGACCCCGGAGAAGGAGAACCTGCAGGATGTGGACCTGATGGGGGACTTCTCCGACTGGTTTGACCGCTTTGATGAGCGGGGCGTCTTCTACTGCCCGGATGTGGGGACCCTGCCTCCCGCCCTTCGGGATTTCCTGGCCCGGCAGGACATCCGCTCCACGCTGCAGTGCAGCATCCGGGAGGATGGCGTGGATCGGGGCTTCCTGGGCTTTGACGACTGCGAGTCCGACCGGCTCTGGACCCGGGAGGAGACGGAGCTTCTGCAGGCGGTGGGGGAGATCCTCTCCCTCCTGCTGCCGAAAAAGCGCCGCTGGGAGCGGACGGAGCGCCGGACGGCAGAGCTCAGCGCCCTGCTGGACCGCCTGAGCGTCCCGGCGGCGGTGCTGGACCCGGAGCGCCGGGAGATCCTCTGGGAGAATCCCGCCGCCAGGGAAAGTAGCGGCTGGCAGAGCGCCCCCGGCGTCCCCATCAGCTGGGAGGGGAAGCCCGCCCTGCTGCTGACCGTCCCCCAGAAGGAAACGTAAGAAAAATCGCCCGTCCCTGCCTCGGCAGGGACGGACGGTTCCTTTATGGGATGGGCAGGATGCACGCCAGGGCCTGGAGCCAGGTCTCCCCGCTGGGGCGGCGCACGTCCAGGGAGGTAAGGACCACGGTGTTCACCGCCCGGACCGGCCCCTCCGCCGCCCCGAAGCTGCCGGCGGCGCTGAGGCAGACGGGCCTCCCGCTGCGCTCCCCGCCCCAGAGCATCACATGCCCCGGGAACCAGAGGACCGTCCCCGGCTGCTGCCGCCGAAGGATGGCCCGTTTCTCCACAGGGCTCCGGCGGGAGACGTCGATGGCCCCCGGCAGCCGGGAGAGGCCCTCACTGTTCCGGGGCAGGCGGAAGCCGAAGCAGCGGAAGAGCTCCTGGACCAGGGCGGAGCAGTCCCGTCCGCCCAGCATCCCGCCCCAGCCGTAGACCTCGCCCCGGAGGGTTTGCGCCAGGGCCCAGGCGCTCTCCGGCCGGTAGGGGAGCCATCCTTCCCGGACGGGCCGGGACACCGGTACGGCCACCGGCAGGAAGCCAAGGCTCCCGTCCACCGCCCGGATGGGCCAGTCCGCAAGATAGCAGTCGTAGGGCACCCGGCCCCGGAGGGGCTGGACCGCCTCGGGACCCGAGAGCAGCCGCAGGCGCATCCCGAGGCTCAGCTCCCGTCGTCCGGGGGCGTAGGGGTCCTGGGGCAGGGCGAAGCCGCTGCCCGTCACCACCAGGAAGCGCTCCATCCGCTGGGCAGATCTCCAGGCTTCCCAGTCCCGGCAGAGGCCAATGGTCCCGGCGGGGACCCAGCCCCGGGCAAAGGAGGCTGCGGCATACCACCATTGCCCGTCCCGGCTGGGATGGAGGACCGCCAGCGGCTCCCCGGGGAGGAGGGCCGTCTCCTGCAGGAGGTCGTCATAGCGGTCGCCGGGTCGGCGGCAGACGGGCAGCGCCGTGGGCAGGAGCCGCAGGGCGCAGCGCTCTGTCACCATCCCCCAGCGGGGGAGGATACGCTCCGGCAGGACGGAGAGATCCCGGTTTTCCAGCACCGGGAACCAGTCCACGGAGCTGAGGGGCCGGGAATCCTCCCAGCAGGGCGCCTCCGGCGGGGAGAAGTCCCCCAGCCAGGTGCGCAGCGTCGCCCGGGGGACGCCCTCCCGCAGGGCGTCCAGGTCCCGGAGCCCGGCGTCCTCGCCTAGGGTCTCGAGCAGCGTTTCGTTGTAGCGTTGGATGGCCTCCAGGGACATGGCGGACCCTTCCCGGCGCGGCATGGCATCCCCTCCCGGCGAAAGTTTCCCTTCACCCTATGCGGAAGGGCGGCCCTTCATGCGAAAGCGCCCCGGCTCTGCCGGGGCGCTTTTCCGCCGGAAAGGGGAGACGGCCCGGGCATCTGCCCGGGCCGTCTGGGGAAAGGGAAGGGGAAGGCTCAGGCGTAGAGGTAGCCGTAGCGCTCCCGGATGGTGAGGATCAGGGCCTCCAGCTCCATGGGGAGGTCGTTGTCCTGGGTGAGGTCATAGTCCCGGACCTGGCCGTCCAGCCGGACCCGGACCGTCAGATCGCCGGTGAAGAGTACGCCGGGGTTCTCGCTCTCTGCCATGTCCTCCGCCGTCTGGAAGAGGGTGAACTTGTCGTGGCAGGGCTCACTGGCGTAGGGGCAGAACTGGGTGCAGTTGCCGCACTCGTTGCACATCTTGTCCACATGGACCACCTGATGGCTGCCGTCACTGAGCTCGATGGACACGTTGGCCCGGTTGGGGCAGGAGTCCACGCAGTTCTCGCAGACGGTGGCGCACTGCAGGCAGCGGCTGCCCTCGCACTTCCCGGCGAAGGCCAGGATGCCCTTGCGGGCAATGGCGTCGCTGGGGGTGACGTAGGCCGCGGCGGGGATCTCGTAGAGGTAGGGCTCGCCAATGACCACCTCGGCGAAGCGGGCGGCGTCGGCAATGCCCTCCACCACCGTGGCGGGGCCCCGATGGGCGTCGCCGGCGCAGTAGACGCCGGGGACGTTGGTCTCAAAGGCCACGCCCTTGCGGCCCATCTCGATGCCGTTCGCGGCCATGAGGGCGTCGTCCACCTTCTCGCCCACGGCGGAGATCACGAGGTCGCAGGGGATGGAGAACTGCTCCCCGGACTTCACAGGGCTGCGGCGGCCGGTCTCGTCAGGCTCGCCCAGGACCATTTTATCGCAGAGGAGCATGCCGTCCGCCTGGCTCACGGGGGCGGCCAGCTCGATGAACCGGACGCCGTCGTCCATAGCAAGCTTCAGCTCGTGCTCGTCGGCGGGCATGAACTTCTTGGTCCGGCGGTAGAGGATGGCGGCCTCGGCGCCCATGCGCTTGGCGACCCTCGCGGCGTCCATGGCGGTGTTGCCCGCGCCGACCACCACCACGTGGCCGCTGAGGCAGGGCTTCACCTGGGCCTTCATCTCCTTCATCCAGCCGATGACGCCCCGGACGTTGCCGGGGATGCCCAGTTCCCCGGCCTTCCAAGCGCCGGTAGCCATGAGGATGTGGGTGTAGCCCATGGCCTTCAGCTCGGAAACACTGGGGGCGGGAGCGCCGAGCTTCACCTGGGTGCCGTACTTCTCCATGAGGGCGATGTCCTTGTCCAGGGCCTCGTCCGTGATGCGGAAGGCGGGGATCACGTGCCGGGGCACGCCGCCGAGACGCTCCTCCCGCTCAAAGATGGTGGTCTCGATGCCCGCCCGGCCCAGGAAGTAGGCCGCCGCGATGCCGGTGGGGCCGCCGCCCACGATGGCGGCGCGCTTGCCCGCAACCTTCTCTGGGCGCCGGATGGAGGCCATCAGGGCCTCGTAGCCGTTCTCGGCCGCCTGGAGCTTGGTGTCCCGGATGTGGACGGCGTCCTCATAGAAGTTCCGGGAGCACTTGCCCTGACAGCGGTGGGCGCAGATGGTGCCGGTGAGGAAGGGCAGGGGGTTCTTCTCAGTGATGAGCTTCAGGGCCGGGCCGTAGAGGCCCTTGCGGCAGAGCTCCAGATACTCAGGGATGTCCTGCTCGATGGGGCAGCCGCCCTGGCAGGGGGCCTGGAAGCAGTCCAGCAGGGGAACGGGCTCCTCGCTCTTGCGGGAGGGCAGGGGCTTGATGGCCTTGCAGTGGTGGGGATCCGTGCGGGCGGCCATGGCGAGGCCTGAGATGGCGGCGCTGTCCGTGCCGGAGAAGGGTCGGTACTCCATGCCCTCGGTCTCCTCCACCATCTGGCGCAGGCGGTTGTATCCGCCGGGCTTCAGGATGGTGGTGGCGGCGGTGATGGGCCAGATGCCCGCGGCGAAGAGCCTGCCGCAGTTGAAGGCGTCGGCGCCGCCGGCGAAGGAGATGCGCATCTTTCCGCCAAAGGCCCGGGAGATCCGATTGCACATCTCGATGGTCAGGGGGAAGAGGCTCCGGCCGGACATATACATCTCCTGGCCGGGGAGCTCGCCCCGGGTGGTGTCCACCGGGAAGGTGTTGGAGAGCTTCAGGCCGAACTCCAGCCCCTTCTCGTCGGCCAGGGCCTGGAGGCGGTGGAACATGGGCACGGCGTCCTCCCACTGGAGGTCCTCGTTGAAGTGGTGCTCATCGAAGACGATGTAGTCATAGCCCATGCTGTCCAGTACGCTGCGGGCGGTGCGGTAGCCGAGGATGGTGGGGTTGCACTTGACGAAGGTGTGGAGGTGCTTCTCCGTCAGGAGGTAGCTCGCGATGCGCTCGATCTCATCCGGCGGGCAGCCGTGGAGGGTGGAAACGGTGACAGACCGGGACACCCGGGGGGAGATGGCGGCGATGTAGTCCTTTTCCGCCGGGAAGAGCTCCGTCAGCACGGCGAGACATTCCTGGAACTGGGCGGTCTTGCTAGCATCCATCATATTGTCGATGTAGGAATTGACCTTCTCGCCCTTGATGCCTTCCAGGTCATAGCCCACGCTCATGTTGAAGACGAAGCCGTCCGGGTCGCCCAGGCCGTAGACTTTGCTCAGTACCTTCAGGGCGCACCAGGCCTTGATGTACTCATCCTGGGCCTGGGGCACGGTGAGCTCGGTGGACCACTCCTGGTTGTAGCCCTCGTCCGCCGCCAGGATGCAGGGGCGGGGCACGCAGGCGGCCAGCTCCGCGCCGTCCATCTTCTGGACGGTCTTCACCTCGAAGAAGCGGGCGCCGGCGTAGTAGGCGGCGATGATGTTCTGGGCCAGCTGGCTGTTGGGACCGGCGGCGGGGCCGAAGGGGGTCTCGATGCGCTCCCCGAAGATGGGCAGGGACTTGCCGGAGGCCCGGTAGCCCTTGTGGACGCCGAAGAGGTCGCCGGTGGCGGCGTACTCCGTGACAGCCCAGTTCATCAGGGACGCAAAGGGGATGGGATACATTTTCTCAGACATAGGGTTTCCTCCTTGTGTCAGTATAGGTCAGGGGTTTCCAAAGGGGATCTCCCCCTTGGTTTCCGCCCGCGGCGGAAAGAATCAAATCATTTTTCGCCGCGGCGTGTACGTGGCGAAAAATACCTCTCACGAAGCGGAGTGTGGCCTTTGGCCCTTTGAGCCAAAGGCTGCGCGGAGCGCAGTGCGGTCCTCACCGCAAATATTTTAATATTTGCGGTGATTGAGATCCCCCCAGAGCTTCTTGGCGGCTTCCAGGATGTGGGCGTTCTCGGCCTCCTCGTCGATGCCCACCAACTCACGATCCTTCATCAGCAGCTTGCCGGCGGCGATGGTGGTCTGGCACTGGCGGCCCGTCATGCCGAAGATCATGTGGCCGTCGATGTTCTCGTCGGAGAAGGGGGTGAAGGGCTTGTAGTCCATGACGATGATGTCCGCCGCGGCTCCGGCCTTCAGGACGCCAAGCTCGTCGGGGAAGTACTTCCCGCCGATCTTGGCGTTGTTATGGAAGAGCATGTCCGTGACCTCGCACCAGCCCACGTTGGGCAGGCAGTTCTGGCTCCGCTGGGAGCAGAGGGCCACCTTGATGCTCTCCAGCATGTCGTTGGTGTAGGCGTCGGTGCCCATGCCCAGGAGGATGCCCCGCTTGTGGAGCTGCAGCACCGGGCAGATGCCGATGGCGTTGCCCATGTTGCTCTCGGGGTTGTTCACCACCATGGTGCCGGTCTCGGCGATGATCTCCATCTCGGCGGTATTTACGTGGATGCAGTGGCCCAGGATGGTCTTGGAGCCCAGGATGCCGTGGTCCTGCAGGCGCTGGACCGGGCGGCGGCCGTAGTTCTGGAGGGAGTCGTAGACATCGTTCATGCCCTCGGAGACATGGATGTGGTAGCC
>SFLD01000038.1 GCA_004553545.1 Clostridiales bacterium
TCACGCAGACAGCGGAAGTGGAGGTGAACAGTGCCTCATGAAACGGCGTCCAGACCCGCTGTACTGTGGCGATAGGCAGCATCAGCACCAGCGCCCCCAATAGAATCACGCCCGCAAAGCCGAGGATCATAATTTGAAAAGAAGTCAAATGCCGCTTTAAGCGAAACACAGTCTCCGTCACATCACACACCTCCCTGAAACGACGCTCTCAATTTTCTGTAGAGTATAGCACCGCTTTGCCGGGATGTCTGTACAGATGTTGTAAAATTTATTTCACGGCGAACCGCCGCCATATGACCTGTGAATCTTTCCTGAATTTTTTCCGGAAGCCGTTGCCTTTTTCCAGGATTCGCTTTAAAATAGATGTTCTGTTATAATTCCGGCGAATTTTGCGGAGATCCTTCCCGAAAAGCCCAGCAGCAGGAGAAACTAATATGCGCAAAGAAAAAGCAGACAACACGTCTATTGCAAGTGCAAGTCAAATGCCTGTCCAGATATCGGAAGCCGGGCAGTCCATGCGCCGCGGCCTTTGGAAAACATGGTGGGAAAACCTCCTGCTGTACTGTTTTACCGGCGTTTATGTGGAGCTGTGCCTGCATCTGTGCGTGTTCCGCTCGCTGGACCGGTATGCGGGGTATCTTGTTCTGTTCGGCCTGCTGGGCGGCGCGCTCTGCACGCTGGTAGTCTCAAGTCTGCCAAAGGTTCTGCGCCAGATCACAGGGGTTTTCCTGGTCGCGGCACAGGTGCTGCTGGCCGAGGTGCAGCTGGTCTATCAGAACATTTTCGGAAACTTCATGCCCCTCAATCAGGTCAGCATGGGCGAGAATGTGATGGAGAGTTTCGGCGCGCAGATCCTCTACTGCATTCGCGGCAATCTGCCGCGGATCCTGCTTCTCCTGCTGCCGCTGCTCGCCGCGATCCTCTGCCTTGCCCTGCAAAGAGCGCAGGCGCTGAAGCTCCGGCTGCGCCGGCAGCAGGCGCTGGCCTCCTTTGCCGTGCTGCTCGTACTGCTGCTGACGATCACAGGATCCATGTACGCCGGACGGAACAAGCCGTTTTCCGTCTATCATACCTTCACCAATGTGGACACTTCTACTGACAGCAGCTATAAAAAGGTCGGCATGCTGGCCACCACGGCG
The DNA here is from genome assembly GCA_004553545.1 of Clostridiales bacterium. Taxonomy (GTDB): domain Bacteria; phylum Bacillota; class Clostridia; order Oscillospirales; family Oscillospiraceae; genus Oscillibacter. Next base: position 1,140 of record SFLD01000038.1, read on the forward strand.
CAGGAGCTCCGTTATATGCTCTTTGGCAGCGGCGGCAGCATCGACATCACGCCATCCTCTCTGAATACAAGCGATGCCCCGCGAACCTACAACTGCAACTCCTATAACGTGATCGAGGGCATCGACTTCACAGCGCTGGCGGACAGCGCCGACAGCGACATTCTCAAGGCTACGGACGAGTATCTGGCCAATGTGACGCCCACCCGCAAGAATAACTACACGGGGCTTCTCAAGGACTATAACCTCATTACCATCTGCGCCGAGAGCTTCTGCCCGTGGTTTATCAGCGAGGAGCTGACGCCGACGCTCTACAAGCTGAGCCATACGGGCATCCTTTTCGAAAACTATTACGGCACGTTCCAGTCCGTCACCACCAACGGCGAGTACACGATGTGCATGGGGCTTTACCCGGATTTGTCCCGCACGAAAACAGATTCCAGCTTCAATGTGGCAGGCACCAACTATCTGCCCTTCTGCCTTGGCAACGCGCTCAAGGGCATGGGCTATCAGACCTGGGCTTATCACGACTACATCGGGGATTTCTACAACCGGAATATCACCCATGCCAACATGGGCTACACCTTTAAGGCGGCGGATTCCGGGCTGGACATGAAGATCGACTGGCCCTCCTCCGATCTGGAAATGATGGAAGCCTCCGTAGATGACTACATCAACAGCGGAGAACCTTTCCACGCCTACTACATGACCTTCAGCGGTCACTACCAGTATAACTGGGACAACGCCATGAGCGCCAAAAACCGGGACGCGGTGAAGGATCTACCCTATTCCGAGCCGGTGAAGGCGTATATCGCCTGCAATCTGGAACTGGAGTACGCGCTGGAGTATCTGACGCGGCGGCTGGAGCAGGCGGGCGTTGCCGACAAGACCTGCATCGTCCTGACCAACGACCACTACCCCTACGGGCTGACCGAAGCGGAGTACAACGAACTGGCCGGGCAGACGCTGGACACCACCTTTGAAAAGTACCGCAACAGCTTCATCTGCTATGTCCCCGGCCTTTCGGAGAACATCGTGGCGGATGAATACTGCTCCACGGCAGACATTCTGCCGACGCTGCTGAACCTCTTCGGCGCGGACTACGATTCCCGCCTGCTGGCGGGCACCGACGCGCTCTCCAGCGGCATCCATGTGGCGGTGCTGTCGGACAAGTCCTTTCTGACGAAGACTTTCCGCTATGACGCCGGCACAGAAACTGTGATTCCTGCTGATGAAAATAATACCATCTCGGATGAGCTGGCGGAAGCCTATCGTCTCTATGTGGACAGCCGGTTCCAGCTCTCCAGCAATATCCTCAACAGCGATTACTACGCCCACGCCTTTACCAAAGCGTCCAGCGGCGGAAGTCTTGAGGATACGGTGGTATTCACGGATATCAAGAGCATTTTCAATCAGGCCAGCGTCCTCTATATGTACCGCAAGGGCTATGTGGAACCGGAAGCGCCGGACACCTTCGGCGGCAAAGCCACAGCCAAGCTGGGCGAATTTGTTGATGTGCTTTACCGCATTGCGGGTCGGCCAGAAACGGACAATACCGCCCTGCCGCCCGACTATGAAAACGAGGAATTCAACGCCGCGCATCCCTATTATAACGCCGTGTGCTGGGCCTACCAGACAGGACTGGTCCGACGGGATGACTCCTGTATCGAATACGATGATAAGGTGGACTACCGGACCGCCTGCGTACTGATCTTCCGCTACGCGGCCATGGCAGGCGTCGATACCGGCGTGGATCAGACGCGGCTCTGGCAGATCCTTCGGGATGACCCTAATCTTGACAGGGAGGCAGCCAAAGCAATGCTCTGGTGTGACGCGAAGGACATCACCACCCGGGACAGCGACCTTGACGAACTGCTGGCATCCTCTGACACCCGCGTCAGCCGCTATCAGATGACGTCATTCCTGTTCTATCTCTGTACCTACGAGTTGGATATGGGCAGCTAAGCGCCAGTTCCAGATTTTTTCAGAGCAGTGCCCCTCGGGGGCAAAGACCAATCAGCAAAAAACGCATCTTTTCAGGTACGCACCGAAAGATATCCCTTCGATGGCCGCACTACGCATAATGTTGAAATAAGGATGCCGAAACGCAGCAGGCGCCACACGACCGGACGAAGGCCTGGATGGAGCGGCCGCCGATGCTGTACCCTCGCCATCGGTCTGCCGCCGAAACGCTGGGGTCCAGCACCCGAACAGAAGCCTCCCCCCATGGCGGTGCGTCCTCCCTCCGTTGGATGCGGAAATGCCAAGCCCACCGCAGTCTGCCGCGGGATCTGTTATCCTCGGCTCCCAACACCTCCCTGCGGAAAGCCCGCCCTGTTGTCGCACAGGGCGGGCTTTCCGCGTTTCACCCCCCTTTTTGTCATCATCCGTGCCCGCCGCCGGACGAATCATCAAACCCTGCATAGCCTGAGCCGCCCAGATCCTATCCCACTAACAGGCTGCCCGAGCCTGCGTCACACAGTTGTCCCCGGCAACGCAAAACTGACCAAGCAAAAACACCCCGACAGGATTTCCCCCGCCAAACACTACCGATTTCCGCACTCCCTGGGTAGGGACAGTCCGAACACGCAAAATCACTACCAATTCCTGTCCGTCACTCGAAGCAGGTTTTGGTAGTGATTTTTATAGGGTCTTCCTCCCAGAACGAGCGTGTTTCAGACCTAACCGGGCGAAATTCCACACTGTCATGATCTAACATTCGCTTTGCTTGGAAATCCATGAAGGGGCCACATGCGTTAAAATCCGGCATATGGTCTCACATCTGGACATGTATCTGGAAAAGCATTGTGACTTCCCGCATCTTCCGCGATCCGCTTCGCATCAGCTTTCCACACAAAACGGACCGCCTTGCGCAAATGATACAGCCTTATTGTAGAGTTTTGAGAACGTATAGTGGAATGAAAATTCGTGATTACGTTTTGTGTAGAGCTAGTGTAGGCATGGCCGTTGCTGTGTTTTCGTTCGACAACATTATGCGTATTTCATGCGGCCTTTGTTCAAACAGCAGAATCTCCACATCAGATCAGCAAAAACACAATCGAAGGGAGATACGGACATCACCGTGTTGATCAGACTGCGTTAAGCTCAAATTTTACGCTCCCGAGGGTGGTCAATCCATGCCCTTTTTCTACATTTATTATGAAAGGACTTGCGACCACCCCATCCTCATTTCTCAAAGAGAGGTCTTATGGCGCAAATACGCATGCGCCAAAAAGCTCCCGCGTTGTATAAACGCCTGTGGAAAAGAGGAAACTATTGGAAAGGAGCGTGATGGGTTTGGTAATCGATGTCCATGCGGAAAGCAAAATTGTGGAGATCTGGCTGGATCACAGAGACCAGAATGATCTGCGGTTATCCGAGAAGCTCAGGCCTCTGTTTGCGGACTACAACAGCAGAAACTATACGGTAGCGATTTTCCTGTCCGGCAAAGAGGATCTATATGAGCAGACTCGTCAGCTCTTGCTCCACAACCGGGATTATTTTGCTGGGTTAGAATCAAAGCAAAGCCAATGAGCGGCCTTGTCCCCGGAGGACCCTTTCTTAAGGATCCTCCTTTCCCATACGGACACGGTTTCCTGTTGCGTTTCCCGAACGCAAGTGGTACAATGTCATTTGTTATTAAGCCCAATTTGCGAGTTATCGCTGATAGATTTTCTTCGAAGAAAATCTATCAGCCTCTGAATGATCCCATGATTCTTTGAAGGGAAAGGACGGTGAATGGATTGATCGAACGATTTGACATTGCCGGCTACTGCCGTATCTCTGTGGATGAGGAGCTTGACCGGGACAATGTGTCCATTGAAAACCAGAAGGCCATCATCGCGGACTTTGTGAAGCGGCACTTCCCCGGTTCCAGCCTGACCTTCTACGAGGACCGCGACCGCTCCGGCTATACCTTTGAGCAGCGGGAAGGCTATCAGGCCATGCGCCGGAATCTGATGGCGCGCAAGTATGACATCCTCATCATCAAGGACTTCTCTCGCTTTTCCCGCCGCAACAGCCGGGGACTTGTAGAGCTGGAAGACCTGCGGGACGCGGGTGTCCGCATCATCTCCATCGGTGACAACATCGACTTCCCCAACGATGATGACTGGCTGAAGATCCAGTTTCAGTTCCTCATCAATGAGATGCCCGTCACCGACACCAGCAAAAAAGTCAAGTCCGTCATCAAGCGGCGGCAGGAGGACGGCGCTTGGCTCTGCGCCGCGCCGTATGGCTATCTCCTCAACAGGCAAAAACAGTTTGAGATCGTCCCCACCGAGGCGGAGATCGTGCGGCAAATTTTCCAACTCTATATCGACGGCTGGGGTTATAAGAAAATTGCCAACTACCTGACGGATCATGGCATCCCCACCCCCCGGATGTCGGAACGGGAACGCAGGGAGGCCCAGGGCGAGGAATCCAGACGCCCGGTCAAGGCGGCCTGGGCCATCGTGACCGTGCAGGGCATTCTCGACAACGACTTTTACATCGGCACCCTGCGGCAGGGCAAATACACCCGCAAGAAGATCAACGGCGCTGAGCGGAAGAAGGAGGAATCCGAGCACCTGGTATTTGAGCGGCACCATCAAGCCATCATTGACTATCGCACATTCGCCACTGTCCGGGCCCTGCGGGAGCAGCGGACCACCAATCATTATCGCGGCAAGAGGATCAACGACAATGTATATTCCGGCTTTCTTGTCTGCGGTGACTGCGGCAGTCCAATGTTCGCTATGAGCCGCCGGGATCTGCGTCCCGCCTATACCTGCGGCACCTATCACCGGCGGGGCTTGTCCGGCTGCACCAGCCACCATATTCGGGTGGACAGGCTGGATGAACTGCTGAAACTGTACGTCCGGATGGTAAAGGATCATTCCGCCGCCATGTTGGAGCGGCTCAACGCTGACCTTGCCCGGGAACAGGAGGATATCGCCGAAACCGAGCATGCTTCGGAAAATCTGGAGCGGCTTCTCCTTGAGGCACAGGAGGAATTGAAGGCCACAAAACGCCAGCGCGTCCGCGACCTTTTCAAACACCCCGACCAGGAGGAGATCCTGGAGCAAACCTATGACGAACTGGAAAGCGACCTCATCCGGCGCATCAACGGCCTTGTCTATCAGATTGAAGTGATCACAGACAGACGCAACACGATCATTCAGGTCAACCGCGCCGCGAAGACAGCCATCGAGGTATTTGATGACCTGCTTGCCAAAGACCATCTTGAGCGAAATGACCTCCAGCTTCTGATCGAAAGGATCAAAGTGTATGAGGATCACCTGGAGATCCAGTTGAAAGCGGATATTGATTGCCTGCTCAAATGCGGCACGTTCCCGCGGACGGATTACGCGGTCGCCGCGATGGCAAGCTCCCGGGAGGACACTGTAAATTTTCCTGAAGGCACGGAGGATATCTCATCCGTTACCATCGTCCAGAGCGCCGACAGACGCCCGGACAAGGTCTTCCGTGCCAATGTTATCGATGACGGCGACCCGCTGGAGATCTACACCAGCCGGGAGGGGGAGGTCATTTTTAAGAAGTACTCCCTCCTGGGCGGGGTGGACGAGTTCGCGGAGCAGCTCTGCGAGACCCTCAGCAAGCACACGGGCTTCCTCTGCGCCGTCTCGGACCGGGACAGCGTCATCGCCGCGGCCGGCGGCGGCAAGCGGGAGATCCTGGGCAAGCGGGTCAGCCCCCAGCTGGAGGAGATCCTGGAGTCCCGGCGCATCTACCAGCGGGCGGAGGGCCAGAGCCTCCCGGTGGTGGAGGGCAGCGACCGCTATCTCACCGCCGTGGCGGCCCCCATCCTCTCGGAGGGCGACCTGCTGGGCCTCGTGATCCTGGCGGGGCAGGAGCCCCTGATCGCCGTGGGCGACACGGAGTACAAGCTGGCCCAGACCATCGCGGCGTTCCTGGGACGGCACATGGAGAGCTGAGAGCAAGGCGGACGGGGTCTTCCCCGTCCGCCTTGCCGCAGATTTTCGCCCGTTCGGCCCGGGATTTTCCCCGGAAGGAGTTGCATTTTCCCGGGAAAGTGGTATCATAAGCATTTGAGAATGATTTGCAGTTTCCCTCAGGGGACGCCTCTCACACCCTCCGCGCCATCCGCGGTCTGATATTTTGAGCAAAGGAAGAATGCACCATGACAAAGATCGACATCGTCTCCGGCTTCCTGGGCGCCGGCAAGACCACCCTCATCAAAAAGCTCCTGGCCGAGGCCTACCCCGGCGAGAAGCTGGTCCTCATTGAAAACGAGTTCGGCGAGATCAACATCGACGGCGGCTTCCTGAAGGAATCCGGCATCCAGATCTCCGAGATGTCCGCCGGCTGCATCTGCTGCTCCCTGGTGGGCGACTTCAACAAGTCCTTAAAGCAGGTCTCCGCCCAGTTCCACCCGGACCGCATCCTCATCGAGCCCTCCGGCGTGGGCAAGCTCAGCGACGTCATCGTGGCGGTGGAGAATACCGCCGCCGAGGATCCCGAGCTGAAGCTCAACAGCTTCGTCACCGTGGCGGACGCCACCAAGGTGAAGGTCTACATGAAGAACTTCGGCGAGTTCTACAATAACCAGATCGAGTCCGCCGGCACCATCATCCTCTCCCGGACCCAGAAGCTGACGGAGGAGAAGCTCCAGGCCGCCGTGGCCATGCTGCGGGAGAAGAACCCCGATGCCGCCATCATCACCACCCCCTGGGACGAGCTGGACGGTAAGACCATCCTCCGGGCCATCGAGAAGGTGTCCCTCGCCGACGAGCTCCTGGCCAAGATGCGTGCCGAGCATGAGGCCGAGGAGGCCGAGCACCATCACCACCATCATCATGACGAGGACGAGCACGAGCATCACCATCATCACGACCATGACGAGGATGAGTGCGACGATCCCGACTGCGCCTGCCACCATCATCACGATGACGACGAGGATGACCACGAGCATCATCACCACCACGACCATGAGCACGAAGAGCACGAGCACCACCATCACCACGACCATGACGGCGACGAGTGCGACGATCCCGACTGCTGCTGCCACGACCATCACCACCATCACCACGCCGACGAGGTCTTCACCTCCTGGGGCGTGGAGACCCCCAAGACCTTCACCGCCCAGGGCATTGAGCACATCCTGGAGGAGCTGGACTCCGGCGAGTACGGCAAGATTCTCCGGGCCAAGGGCATCGTGAACGGCGAGGACGGCTGGCTGGAGTTCGACTACGTCCCCGAGGAGCACGACGTCCGCTCCGGCCATCCGGATTACACCGGCCGCCTCTGCGTCATCGGCGCCGAGCTGAAGGAGGACGCCCTGAAGGCCCTCTTCGGTGTCTGAATCGCGAATCTGTAAAGGAAAAAGGTTTTACAGCGTATGGATATTCCTGTTTATCTGGTCGCCGGCTTTCTGGACGGCGGCAAGACCAACTTCATCAACGGCATCCTGGAGGACGGCTTCGCCAAGAAGGACCGCACCCTCCTCCTCTGCTGCGAGGAGGGTGACGAGGAGTACAACGAGAAGTTCCTGAAAAATGTCACCGTGGTGACGGTGGAGGATCAGGAAAGCCTCACCTGCTCCTTCCTGAAAGACTGCGAGAAGAAGTACCGCCCCAAGCAGGTCCTCATCGAGTACAACGGCATGTGGCCCCTGACGCCCCTCTTTGAGAACGTCCTCCCCGCCAACTGGGTCCTCTACCAGATCATGTGCTTTGTGGAGGGCAACAGCTTCGACCTCTACGCCCGGAACATGGGCCAGCTGATGATGGAGAAGATCACCCAGGCGGACCTCATCGTCTTCAACCGCTGCACCCCCGAGACCCGGGATGCCCTCCGCAAGCGGAACCTCCGCATGGTGAACCGCCGGGCGGACATCTATCTGGAGATGGAGGACGGCAGCAGCGAGGACTACAACAACGGCGAGACCTGCCCCTTCGACCTGACGCCGGAGGTGCTGGACATCCCGGATGAGGACTTCGGCATCTGGTATGTGGACGTCATGGACCACCCGGAGCGCTACGACGGGCATCTGGTCCACATGAAGCTCGTGATGTGCCACTCCAAGAAGTACCCCGGCATCGACTGCCCCGGCCGCTTCGCCATGGTCTGCTGCGAGAACGATGTCCAGTTCCTGGGCATCATCGCCCGGGGCGAGGGCATGGACCAGTACAAAAACCACGACTGGATCGAGGTCACCGGCCGCATGTCCGTGGAGACCCACCCCGCCTATCAGGGCAAGGGCCCGGTTCTGAACATCGTGGCCATCGGCCCCTGCGAAAAGCCTGCCCAGGAGGTCGTCACCTTCTGATCACAATCTGACCGCCTACGGGAGCGGAGACCTCCGCCGGGGAAGCCCCGGCGGGGAGCCCCGCTCCCGCTTTCTTCTATCCCAACAAGGAGGTCCTGCCATGGAAAGCAAGCTCATTCACCGCAAGTGGTTCCTCTACCTGACGGAGTTCTTCGCCGGCATGTCCGTCATGGCGGTGGAGCTGGGGGCCAGCCGCCTGATGGCCCCCTACTTCAGCTCCTCCCAGATCGTCTGGACCGTCATCATCGGCGTCATCATGATCGCCATGGCCATCGGCAACGTCTGGGGCGGCAAGCTGGCGGACCAGGCCAAGTCCCCGGACCGGCTCTACCGCCGCCTGATCCTCGCCGCCATCTGGATCGCCCTGATCCCCTTCGCCGGCCGCTGGCTCATCGGCGGCGTCAGCCTGCTTCTCGCCGCCTTCGTCACCAAGAACTTCCTGGTCTGGGCGGCCCTGGCCGCCTGCCTCCTGATCTTCGCCTTCCCCTGCGTCCTCCTCGGCACGGTGACCCCCTCCCTCACCCGCTTTACCGTGGACAACCTGGATGACACCGGCAAGACCGTGGGCCGGCTCAACGCTCTCAACACCATCGGCAGCATCCTCGGCACCTTTCTGCCTACCTTCGTCACCATCCCGGCGGTGGGCACGGCGGCCACCTTCCTGCTCTTCGCCGGGGTCCTGGCGGCCATCGGCATCGCCTACTTCCTGGTGGAGCGGAAAAAGACCGTCCCCGGCATCGTCTCTGTCCTCCTGATCGTTGGCCTCTGCTTCGCCCTGCCCACTTACAGCTTCGCCTTCTGGGAGAAGGACATCACCCTGGAGGACGAGTCCATCTACAACTACCTCCAGGTGAAGGAGGACAAGGACCGCACCATCCTCTCCACCAACGTCCTCTTCGGCGTCCAGTCCATCCAGATGAAGAGCGCCGCCCTCACCGGCATGTACTATGACTACGCCCTGGCCGCCCCCTGCATGGCGGGGATGGACGGCACGGACAGCGCCAGCCGCTCCGTCATGATCCTGGGCATGGGCTCCGGCACCTACGCCAGCTACTGCGACCGCTACTTCCCCGGCGCCGCCATCCAGGGCGCGGAGATCGACGGCAAGATCGCGGACATCGCCCACACCTACTTCGGCCTCCCCGAGACCGTGGAGGTGGCGGTGGAGGACGGCCGGGCCTACCTCGCCGCCAGCGATCAGCTCTTCGACGTCATCATGGTGGACGCCTACCAGGACATCACCATTCCCTTCCAGCTCTCCAGCCAGGAGTTCTTCCAGGAGGTCCAGCGCCACCTGAAGCCCGGCGGCGTCATGGTGGTAAACCTGAACATGACCTCGGCGGAGAACGGCTCCATCAACCAGTACCTCTGCGACACCATGGCCAGCGTCTTCGCCCACACCCTGACGGCCCCCGTCCCCGGCAACACCAATACCGAGGTCTTCTGCACGGACGCCGACGACTGGCAGGCGACCCTCAGCGCCAGCATCGCCCGGCTGACGGACGCCGACTATGCCGCCATGATGAAGACCGTCTCCGGAAAGCTCACGGAGTACCAGGGCGGGGACTGCATCCTGACGGACGACAAGGCCCCGGTGGAGGTCCTGGGCATGCGGGTCCTGGACGAGCTCATCGAGGGTGAGCTCAACTACTACCGGGACCAGGTGAAGACCAACGGCCTCCTGAGCCTCATCTCCTGAAAACAGCGCCGCTCCCGGTGGGAGCGGCGCTGTTTTCACGGTTTCCTTGGAACATTTTCCTGCCGGGACCTTCGTCCTTCTGCGGGATCTGCGTTAGCGACGGTCTTTCTTGCGTCTGGCGCTGGGGGGCGCGCCCTTTTCCTCCGGGTGGGCGTCCAGCCAGGCCCGGCGCTGGGCCTTGGTTTGTTGGCGGTGGGCGGTGAGCTTGCGCTGAGCTCGTTCATTCTGAATGGAGAAGATAAGAGGGATAGAGAACAATGTCAAACAGACAGCATAGGCGATCCAAATAACAATATGAGTTTTTTTGAATGATTCTGCTACTGCGTCCATCGCAAGGAGCGTTTTGGAGTCCGCTTGGATCTCTACTGCTTTTTTTGCAAAGGAGCCCAGACTATAATTGAAGTCAATATAGCGTACAGTAATAACGTTGTCCGGCACAGCTTTATAGAAGTCGGAAACGTCGAACTTGCCTTGCTCTGCGTAAATACTGTCGACCCAGAATTCGCGTCCATCCTCCATAGACAAAAGGTACATGATCCTGTTTGTTTTACCGAATTCCTTTATTTCACGATCAATATTGACGCATTTTCCTGTGTATTGAAAGGATTTATCTTGCAGATGCAGCGGCGCAACGTGCTGAAGATACAAATAATTTACAAGGCCTAAGCCAATAAGAAAAATCGCAATGGCGATATGGATGATCCATTTCTTTTTCATGGCATTTCCCTCGTGTAATCGTCACAAGCGCCCGGATCGCGCGCAAACACCTTTCATCTGCCGGACCGGCAGATCGTTTCTTCCAGAAAAAGTATAGCAAAGCATCCGCAAAAAGTCAACGCTCCTGCGTCCCGCAGGGCCGCCCCAATTCTCCATTCTCAATTCTCAATTATCAATTTTCAATTATCAATTATCCATTCTCCCCCATCTCCCAGACCCCGCTGACTTCCCCGCTGGCGATATCATACCAGAAGTACCCCGACTGCCCTGCCGCCTCCCGGTAGTGGAGCAGCAGCGCCCCACCGTCCTCGCTCCACTGGAGGAACTGGTACTCCGTCCCCTCCGCCGGGAAGCCCGCGAAGCAGGCGGTGAGATCCCGGCAGACGCTCTGCTCCCGGAGGCAGAGGTCCAGCCGCGGCTCCCCGCCCTGGCGGAAGGCCAGCAGATACTTCTCCCCGTCCGGCGCCCACCAGAGACCCTGATACTCGCCAGCCGGATAGCTCACCTGCACGCTGGGGCTCCAGTCGCCCTTCTCCCAGAGCTGGAGGGACAGGGCCGAGGAAAGGCTGCCCGGCGTCCCGTCGTAGATGCGGATCACGGCGTCCCCCGCCGGGGAGGGGCAGCGGTCCCGCAGGGAGAGGAGGCCGCTGCGCCAGAGCCCCAGCCCCGCCGCCAGCAGCAGCGCCAGCAGCGCCGCGAGATACCGCCGCCGCTGGGTGCTGGTCCGCCGCCGGACCTCCCGGCGGGAGTAGGCCAGCACCTCCCGGACCTCCGCCCGCTCCCCGGCGGGCGCTTCCGGCGGCAGGCGGCGGCCCCGCAGCAGCTCCAGGACCTGTAAGTCCAGAGCCTCCGCCAGGGGCTCCAGGCAGTCGATGCCCGGCAGGCTCCGGCCTGTCTCCCACTTGCTGACGGCCTTGTCCGTCACGTGAAGTTTCTCCGCCAGCTCCGCCTGGCTCCAGCCCTTCTCCCGCCGCCGCTGGGCGATGAGCGCCCCGGTGGCCCCGGCATTCGTCTGTTCCATGGCTGCCTCTCTCCGCCGCCCCCGGGCGGCTGATGTTTTGCCCATCGTACCACGTTTCGCCGGAAAAGGCACCCTACCGGCGGTAGATTTCGCCCGGTTTCTCTCCCTTCCGTAGAATTTCGCCGCAAAATTCCGCTCTGTATTTCCGTTTTCCGCCCCGGCTTGCTTTTTTCCGGGGAAGCCGGTATAATAATAAGTCATCCCCCACAGAAAGGAACCTTGCTTTGAAGAAACACGTACCGAAATACGCGCTCTCCTGGCCCTGGGCGCTGGTCTGCGCCGTGCTTTTGGCGGGCTTTTATACCCTGCTCTGCCTCTGGACCCAGCCCAACAGCCTGCGGAGCGTGCTCACCGTCTTCCGCTCCCAGCCCCTGCTCATCGTGCTGAACGCCCTGCCGGTGGGGCTTTTGCTGCTGGCCTTCACCTGCCTTTTCCGGAACGTCTTCTCCGCCGCCGCTCTGGTTGGCACCTGCTGCGCCCTGCTCTCCACCGCCAACCGGATCAAGCTGGAGGTCCGGGACGAGCCGGTCTTCCCCCGGGACTTCGCCCTCTTGAAGGAGGTCTACGCCGCCACCGGGGAATACGCCATCACCTGGCCCTGGAAGGTCTTCGCGGTCATCGCCCTCTGCGCCGTCGTGATGGCCGCCGCGGCGTGGTTTGTGGGCGTGAAGCCCTTCCCCTGGGCGAAGCTGCGGAACCTCTGGGGGCGTCTCCTGGGCTTCGCCCTGTCTCTCGGCGCGCTCGTCGCCCTGATCTTCACCCTCTATGCCTCGGACGGGCTCTACAACTCCTTCTCCGTCTCCAACGCCTACTATATCCCCTCGGTCTTCAACGAGCTGGGCTTCCCCTACTGCTTCTGCCACCAGTTCACCACCTATACCGTGGACAAGCCCGAGGGCTACAGCCGCGCCCAGGCCGCGGCCTGGGACAGCGCCGAAACGGAGCCCCAGGAGGGTAAAAACGTCCACGTGATCTTCGTGATGAACGAGGCCTTCTCCGCCCTCTCGGAGGAGCCGGCCTTCACCTACACGGCGGAGAATGACCCCCTGTCCAACTACCACGCCCTGGAATCCGATCCCCACGCCGTCACGGGCCGGGTGGTGGTGCCGGGCTTCGCCGGAGGCACCGCCAACACGGAGTTCGACATCCTCACGGGGATGCAGACCCGGGCCCTCTCATCGACCACCACCTCCGCCTTCCGGGCGGTGAACCGGAACCTGGACAGCCTCTTCCGGGTCTACGGCGGGGACGGCTACGAGACCCTCTTCCTCCACCCGGGCTACGACTGGTTCTATAACCGGGAGAACGTCTACCGCTGGATGGGAGCCCAGGAGAGCCGCTTCATCGACCAGATGCCGGACGCGGAGTACAAGGGCAGCTGGGTGACGGACGAATACATGGCGGGCCTCATCGAGGAGGCCTTTGAGAGCGCCGTCTCCGACGGAAGCTGCCTCTTCAACTACACCACCACCATCCAAAACCACATGTCCTACACCGCTACAAAGTACGGCGAGGGGCACGTCTCCCCGGAGCTCCAGACGGACCTCGCCCTCCCGGCGGAGACGGAAACCATGCTCGCCGTCTACATGGAGGGCCTGCGGGACGCCGACGCCATGCTGGGGCGGCTGACGGCGTACTTCTCCCAGACGGAGGAGCCGGTGCTGCTGGCCTTCTACGGCGACCACCTGCCCTATCTGGGGGACGGGATGCAGGGCTACCAGGACATCAACTCCCAGGTGGCACTGCCGGAGGCGGAGCGGGACGACCCCCTCTGCTCCTATGAGACTCCCTACGTCCTCTGGGTCAACGACGCGGCGGCGGAGATCCTGGACTGGGAGCGCGCCGTCGCCTCCCTGGACCTGCCGGAGGATCACCGTCTCAGCGCCTGCTTCCTGGGCGGCACCGTGCTGGAGCTGACGGGCCGGGACCAGGATAACGCCTGGTTCAGCTTCCTCTCCCAGCTGCGGCGGGAGCTGCCGGTGGTCCACATGGCCCTCTGCGAGGACAGCCAGGGCCAGGTCCAGACCGTCAGCGGGCTCTCTTCGGAGTTGCAGGACACCATCCGCCAGTGGCGCTGCTGGAGCTACTATAAGCTGCAGCAGAAGGAGCTCCGATGAGGGGCCAGAGCCGCCGGGTGGCCCTCTGCGGGGTCCTCTGCGCCCTGGCGGAGGTCTTCCTGCTGCTGGGCGGGCTGGTCCCGGCCGCCCTCTACGCCTGCCCCATCCTGGCGATGATCGCCCTGCTGCCGGTGCGGGAGGAGTGCGAAGTCCGCTTCGCCCTGGTCTCCTGGGCGGCGGTGGGGCTGCTGGCGCTGCTGCTCTGCCCGGACAAGGAGCTGGCAGGGGTCTACCTGGCCCTGGGCTGGTATCCGCCGCTGCAGGGGCGGTTCGAGGCCATCCGGCCGAAGGCCTTGCGGGCGGCGGCGAAGCTTTTCGCCTTCCTCCTCTGCGTGCTGGGGCTTTACGCCGCCCTGATCTGGCTCTTTCAGCTGGAGAGCGTGGTCCAGGAGATGGCGGAGGCCACGCCGGGGCTGATCCTGGCGCTGCTGGGGACGGGCTGCGTCACCTTCCTCCTGACGGACGTCCTGCTGCGGCGCTTCGCCGTCCTCTGGCAGCGGAAGCTCCGGGGACGCTGGATGAGAGGGTAACCTACGAGAAAAACCGCCCGGAAGGGCGGTTTTTTCCTGGGAAAAAGCCTGGCAAGGGAGATCCCTTGCCAGGCTTTCTATTTAGAGGGGTTCGTCCCGGCGGCGGCCACGGCCCCGGTCCACGGCCAGGGGGATCTGGCGCTCCTCCACCATCTGGGCGAAGACGGGTGCCAACTGGGGATCGAACTGCTTCCCGGCGCCCTCCCGCAGCTGCTGGATGGCGTACTCCACCGGCAGGCCCTTGCGGTAGGGGCGGTCCGTGATCATGGCGTCGAAGGCGTCCGCGATGGAGAGGCAGCGGGCGGAGAGGGGGATCTCCTCCCCCTGGATGCCCCGGGGATAGCCCCTGCCGTCCCAGCGCTCGTGGTGGCCCAGCACTGCGGGGATCAGGTAGTCCATATCCGGCAGGTGGCGGATCATCTCGATGGAGCTGTTGACGTGGCTCTTCATGACGTCGTACTCGCCGTCCGTCAGCTTGCCGGTCTTGCGCAGGATCTCCTCCGGGATGCTGATCTTGCCGATGTCGTGGAGGAGGCCGGCGGCGTAGATGGTGCGGACCTGCTCGTCGTTGAGGCCCACGCCCACGGCGAGGCTTGCCGCGTAGCGGGCCACATTCTTGCTGTGGTCGAAGGTGTAGTGGTCCTTGGCGTCGATGGCCGCCGTCAGGGCGGAGATCATGGCGAGGGTGCCGCCGTTCTCCTTCCCCTCCTGCTCGATGCGGCCCACGATGAGCTCCGTCCGCTCCGCCAGGCGCTGGGGCGCGGCGGCAGCCTCCCGGAAGAGGGTGATGCAGTCCTTGCCGCTCTGCTTGGCGTTGTAGGCGGCCAGGTCCGCGTGGTCCCGGAGCTCCTTGGCGCTGGAGGCGGCGTAGGGCGCCGAGCAGATGCCGATGCTGAGGCTCAGGGGCTTGCGGCTCTTGCCCTCCGGCGTCCGGTTGATGGCCCGGACCCGGCGGCAGATCTCCTCCGCCAGGGTCTTGGCCCGGCGGGGGTCCACATGGGGCAGGAGGATGCCGAAGACCTTGCCGCTGGTGCGGAAGACGGTGCCGCTCTCCCCCACGCAGAGGGTGATCTCCTTGCTGATCTGGCAGAGGGCAGCGTCCCCGGCCTCCACGCCGTAGAGCTGGTTGTAGAGCTTGAAGTCGTCCACGTCCGCGAAGATCAGGGAGAGGCAGTCGTCCCGGCAGGCCTCGAAGAGCTCCGCCTCCTTCTCCACGAAGTAGCGGTAGTTGTAGACGCCGGTGAGGGGGTCGATGCGGGCCTCCCGGAACATCTTCTCGTAGAGGCCGGCGTTCTTCAAGGCGATGGACGCGACGGAGCAGATGGTCTCAAGGTACGAGATCTCGTTGTAGTCGAAGCGCTTGCCCTTCTCCCGGGCGGCCAGAAGGAGAAGGCCGATGACCTCTTTCCCGTCCTTCATGGCCACGACACAGTCGATGGCCAGGCGCCGGAAGAGCTCCTTCTCCGACTCCCAGGCGGAGAGGTAGAGGGGGCTGGACTGGAACTCGCTGGAGATGAGGTAATCCTCCTGCTCCCGGAGGTAGGTGATCTGGGGGCTGGTCTCGGAGATGGAGAAGTTGGTGAGCTCCAGGGGGCGGGAGCAGTACTTCGCGACGTACTCGCCGCCCTCCCTCTGGCAGATGTAGACCCGCTCCACGCCGATCTCCGCCGTGACGGCGGAGGAGAGCTTGGCCATGATCTCCATGGTGCTGAGGGTCTGGGAGACCTCGGTGGTGAAGCGCTTGAGCTGGCGGTCCTGCTGCTCCTCCCGGGTGAACATGGCGTCCACCAGCTTCCGGAGGAGGGTATAGGCCAGGACCAGGACCCCGGCGAAGGCCAGGGCCGCCAGGACGGTGGCCGAGGCGTCCGAGACCAGAAGGGTCATGCGGAACATCCGCCGCTTGTAGAGGGCAGACATCAGGAGCGCCGCGAAGACGACGCCCGCCAGCGCGTCATAGGGGAAGGTGTTTCCGGGGATGGCGATCTGCATCAGATTGCCGACGAGCATCACCAGGCCGCCCCAGATAATGACCATGAGACCCGGGGAATGGATCCCCTGCTGGCGGACCAGTTTCAGAAGGAGACAGGCCGTCAGCACGATGATGGCCACGAAGAGGACGCAGGGGATGAGGATGTGCCAGTTCATCTGGTCGTAGAGGAAGACCACGCCGCCGTCCGCCTGGCGCACCGGGGTGGGAGGCGCCAGGTAGAAGCCCGTCACCGTGCCCGGGAGGATGGCCGCCGTGCCGAGGAAGCACAGCAGCAGGGAGAGCTTGCCCTTCTGGCGGTAGAAGGTGTGGACGAACCAGTAGAAGAGGAGCTCCATGATGAAGAGGGTCACCAGGGAGACATAGTACCAAAAGTGCATGCTGGGCCACATCTGCAGCCGCATAAGGACGCAGCTCCCGGACCAGAGGATGCAGTCCCCCAGCACCACCATGAAGACCCGGATCACCGGGGTCTTCTGGGAGGCGGCGAAGGCCGTGAACATCAAAAGGAAGGAGCAGAGGGCCAGGAGGTTCACATAGATGAAGGGGATCTGACTCAGCATGGGCGCGACCCCCTTCCCGGCGAGGGCTCCGCCTGCTGCTTGAGAAGGCCCATGATGTCCAGCATCCCGGGGTTCACCCTGGTCAGGGTCTGGCCCAGGCGGGATTCATAGGCGGCGATGGTGCCGTACTTCAGGACGGTGATCCGGAGGGGCTCCATGCTGAGGAGCTTCTTGAGGTCGCCGTAGTCACTGTCGAAATACTGGAAGTAGAGGGCCAGGTGCTCCGTCAGGACGGTCCGCATGGTGACCTCGCTGCCCTGGGCCTCCGGCGGGATCTCCACATACATGTGGAGGTAGGGGTTATCTTGGGCGTCGAACTCCTTCTTCAGCACCCAGTCCCCCAGCTCCAGGCGACTGAGGCGGATGACCTCCTGCATGGAGGAGGCGGTGATGCGGGTGAAGCCCGCGATGTCGATGACGTTGGGCACCCGGTCCACGAAGGCGAAGCGAGGGAGCTTGCCGCTCTCGGCGCTGACGCAGCGGTAGACATCCCCGATGCGGTAGCGCATGAAGGCCCCGCCGTGGAGCACGGAGAGCACCAGCTCGTAGCTCTCCCCCTGGCGCACGCCGTCCATGAGGCAGGTGCGGGGGGTGTAGTCCGGGTCCCGGAGGTTCCGGCGCATCTCCTCCTCCGGGATGAACTCGTAGAAGCAGGCGTCCGGGAAAAAGACCATGCCGTTCCGCTCCCAGGTCTCAGTGCCGATCATGGTGGATTCGGTGCCCGCCGCCAGCTCCATGGGGGCGATGCCCCAGGCCCGGGTGAGGCGGTCCTTATAGCAGCGGGCGTCGGTCCCGGCGTAGAAGAAGGCCTTCAGGCGGAAGACATCCCCGGGCAGCAGGGGCCGCTCATCCCGGCGGCTCACGTACTTGCCCCTGAGGTAGCGGACGGCGTTGCCCAGGGAGATGCGGTGATGCCCGCCGGAGCCG
Source organism: Clostridiales bacterium (assembly GCA_004553545.1). Lineage (GTDB taxonomy): Bacteria > Bacillota > Clostridia > Oscillospirales > Oscillospiraceae > Oscillibacter. Next base: position 18,988 of record SFLD01000038.1, read on the forward strand.
CCGCCCCGGCCGAAGGCCTCGGTGATGTAGTTTGCGACGCTGCCGACGCCGAAGAAGACGTCCACCCCGCCGCTCATGGCCATGGCGAAGCCCTTTTTGATGCGCTGGCTGAAGGAGAGGCCGGAGTGGTTGTTGGCGTCCGGCAGCCACTCAAAGTGGATGTCCTCCTCAAAGAGGGAGGGCATGAGGCCCGTGGCGTAGGGCAGGGGCGCGCCGCCGTAGAGGATGCGGTCCCCGCTCTTGAGGTCAAAGTCCCCCTTCCGCCGGGCGGTGCCCAGCATCATGGCGGCCATCAGGTTGTGGCGGTAGGTGTTCAGCATCCCCCGGGAGTAGGGGGCCAGCTTGATGGGGCGGAGGCCCCCCTCCCAGGTGGTCTGGATCCAGATGGCGGGCTCGGCGCAGAGCATATCGTCCCGCCGGGCAAGGAGGGTGTCGGCGTAGTCGGCGTAGGAGGTCAGGGGCAGCTGGGCAAGGAAGTCCTCCAGGGTCTCAGGGTGCTTGCCCGCCAGGAGCTGCCGTCCCAGGGGGCAGGCGCTCCAAAGGCGGATCTGCTCCTCCATCAGGCGGCGCTGGGTATACATATACTCCGCCAGGGTCATGTCAAGATACCCGCAGTACTCCTGCCAGAGCTGCTCCCGGCTGTACTTTTTCAGCTTCTCGTCAAAGCGCATGACCCTTCACCCCCGATGCTGCGTTCTCTCCCGCAGGTCCTGCCCCATGGCCCGGATGCTCTCCGCCGTGGGGATCAAAAATGGTGTCCTCTTCCGGTAGGCGTCATAGCCCGCCAGCTTCGCCGGAAAGACCCGGCAGTCCTCAAAGGCCACAAGGCCCACATTCAGGGCCGTGACCAGGATCACAGTGAAAAACGGCAGCCCGAAGCCCCCCAAAAGGCAGAGGCAGAGGCCCGCCAGCCACAGCACCCCCGGATGGCGGCAGAGGGCGTAAACGCCCCGGGTGCAGGCGGGGCGTCCGGCATCCTGCCGGGCGTAGGCCTCCTCCGCCGGGAAGGCGAAAAAGAGGGCGTGGATCAGCAGCGCCAGGAAAAGCATCCCCAGAAGGCCGCAGAGCACCGCCGCGCCAAGGGGTCTTCCCCCCCGGCAGAGGAGGACCAGGGCCGCCGCCAGGAGCGCGAGCCCCGCCGGGAAGCAGAGCCGCAGAGCCGCCTTCCCCCAGCGCCAGTCGTTGGCATCCCCCAGGAAAAAGAGGGCAAAAGCCAGGACGCAGAGCAGATGACCCATGCTTTCTCCCCCTCTTTTTGGATCTCTGTGAAAATATACAAGTCCTATTTTATCATTAGTTTCATATTATACCTGTCCCGCGCACAGTTTTCAACAAATTTTGCAGGTTTTTTCAAAAAAGTACGGAGGAAAATTCTTCCCTTTTCACAAAAATACCATCAGCCGGAGGTCAAAGCCTCCGGCTGACGGGATCTTCGGTTTTCAGGGGGACGGCGTCCCGGCCTCCGGTGCGGAGGCTTCCGGGCTGTGGAGCTGCCGCCAGAGGGTCCGGGCGGCAGCCTCCCCAATGACGGCGGCCAGCTCGCCCTCCTCCGCCTCCCGGATGCGCTTCACAGAGCCGAAGCGCTTGCGCAGCGCCTCCTGCCGCTTGGGGCCGATGCCGGGGATGCCGTCCAGGGCGGAGCGCAGGGCGCTCTTGCCGTGCTTTTGGTGGTGGTAGGTGATGGCGAAGCGGTGGGTCTCCTCCTGGATCTGGCCGATGAGGGCGAAGACCGCCTGCTGCCCGGCGATGCCGATCTCCCGGCCCTCCGGGGTCACGAGGGCCCGGGTGCGGTGGCGGTCGTCCTTCACCATGCCGAAGATGGGGACGGCGCAGCCGAAGCTCTCCGCCACCCGCTGGGCGGTCTGGGCGTGGGTGACGCCGCCGTCGATGAGGAAGAGGTCCGGCAGGGGCAGGAACTTCTCGTCCCCGTCCGCCGCCCGCTGGAGCCGGCGGCGGATGACCTCCGCCATGGAGGCGTAGTCGTCCGGATGGCCCGCCGTGTCCTTGATCTGGAAGCGGCGGTAGGCGCTCTTCAGGGGCTTTGTGCCCCGGTAGACCACCATGGAGGCCACGATGTCCGAGGCGCCGGTGTTGGAGATGTCGAAGGACTCCATCCGCTCCGGCGGCTCCGGGAGGCCCGTCATGGTCTGGAGGAGGGCGAGGGTGTGGTCGGCCCGCTCGGTCTCGGTGGTGGCCCGCTCCACCTCCTCCAAGGCGTTGCGGTGGGCCATGGCCAGAAGCTCGGCCTTCTCTCCCCGCTGGGGGACGTGGACCCAGACCCGGTGGCCCGCCCGGCGGGAGAGGGCCTCGCTGAGCTCTTCACAGTCGCCGGAGTCCGCCGGGACCAGGATCTCTCGCGGCAGGATGGGCCGGGGCAGGTAGTACTGGGCGGTGACGGCCGCCAGGATCTCGCCCTCGTCCTCCTGGTTGTGGGCCCGGATCAGTTCCGTCTCCCGGCCGGTGAGCTGCCCGTCCTCCACATGGAGCACGGCGCAGCAGCTCTTCCCGGCCCCCAGGGAGACGCCCCAGATGTCGGTATCCGCGCAGATGCCGGCGATGACCGTCTGCCGCTTGCCGAGAGCGCCGATGGCGGCGGCCTGGTCCCGGAGGGCGGCGGCCCGCTCAAACTGCAGCTCTTCCGCCGCCTGCTCCATCTCCGCCGTCAGCTCCCGGATGAGCTGCTTGCCCTTGCCCTCGAGAAGCGTCACCGCCTGCTCCATCCGGCGGCGGTACTCCTCCGCGCTCATCGTGGAGCGGCAGAAGCCGTCGCAGCGGCCCATGTGGTAGTTGAGGCAGGGACGGTCCGCGTCCAGGTCCCGGGGGAAGCGGCGGCGGCAGGTGGGGAGTTTTAAGGCAGCGCAGACGGCGTCGATGGCCTGGCGGGTCTCATGCCGCCCGCCGAAGGGGCCGAAGTACCGGGCCCCGTCCTGGGCGATCCGGTTGGTCAAGGAAAAGAGGGGGTAGGGCTCGTCCGAGAGGCGGACGAAGGGGTAGCCCTTGTCGTCCTTCAGGAGAATGTTGTAGCGGGGCATGTGCCGCTTGATGAGGGAGTTCTCCAGCACCAGGGCCTCGAACTCGCTCTTGACGAAGATGGTGTCGAAATGGTCCACCTGGGCCACCATGGCCCGGGTCTTCTCCGTGTGGGAAGAGGTCTCCTGGAAGTACTGGCTCACCCGGTTGCGGAGCTTTTTGGCCTTGCCCACGTAGATGACCTTGCCGGTCTTATCCATCATCAGGTAGACCCCCGGCTCCAGAGGCAGGGCGTTGGCCTTCTCCCGCAGCTGCGCGCGTGTCATGGCGTATCCTCCTTTCTGAGAGGCAATGAAAAAGGGCGGCTCCCGGCAGGAGCCGCCCTTTCCAATGGATCACTTATTCGTCGAAGTTGTTCTGGACCAGCTCCACCAGGGCCTGAACGGCTTCCTTCTCGTCGTTGCCGTCGGCAATGAGGGTGATGGTGGTGCCCTTGACGATACCCAGAGAGAGAACGCCCAGCAGGCTCTTGGCGTTCACGCGGCGCTCCTCCTTCTCCACCCAGATACCGCTCTTGAACTCGTTGGCCTTCTGGATAAAGAACGTAGCAGGACGGGCGTGCAGGCCCACCTCATTATTCACGGTGATTTCCTGAGTATACATTTGCAGCTCTCCTTTTCCCTAGCGTTTTCCATCCGCGCCCCTGGTTCTTCGCGCGCCGAAAACAATATGAACTTATTCTCATCATAATCGGTTTTGCCCGTTCCGTCAATGGGCATTTTCACAAACCTTGCAAAAAGTAAACCGATTTCCGGGCCTTTCATTCATAGAATTGCCTGTTTCTTCCGGGAAACGCCGCAAAAGTCCGCCGCAAACGCACAGTTGTCCTTTGCTCAATAGTTCTCCGCCCGCCGCTCAAAGTAGCCCTGGGGATGGCCGCAGACGGGGCAGACCTGGGGCGCGCTGTCCCCCAGGACCAGGTGGCCGCAGTTCCGGCAGAGCCAGACCGTCTCCCCCGGCTGGCGGAAGACCGTCTCCGTTCGCAGCCGCTCCAGCAGGCGGCGGTAGCGCTCCTCGTGGCCCTTCTCCACCGCCGCCACCAGCTCAAACTGCCGGGCCAGGTGGGGAAAGCCCTCCCGCCGGGCGGTCTCCGCCATCTCCGGGTACATGGCCCGCCACTCCTGACCCTCGCCGTCGGCGGCGGCCAGAAGGTTCTGCTCCGTGCCGCCGATCTCCTCCAGAGCCCGGAGCCAGAGCCCCGCGTGGACCCGCTCGTTCTCCGCCGTCTCCCGGAAGATGGCGGCCAGCTGCTCATAGCCCTCCCGCTGCGCCCGCTTGGCGTAGTATAAATAGCGGCAGAAGGCCTTGCTCTCCCCGGCGAAGGCCTCCCAAAGCTTCCGTTCCGTCTCGCTGCCCCGTAATTCCATGGTGGTTTCCTCCCCATTCCGTGCTGTCCCCCCGTGGGAACGCCGGGCTTAGTATGCCAGGGCAGCGGGGCGGTTATCCGGGGCTGGAGCGTCCTTCCGGCAGATTTCTTCGGAAAGCGGAAATTGGCCCTTGACATTCCGGAAAGCTCTGTTATAATAATACTGCTGTCGCAAAAAAGAATACCTGTTTTTTCCCGACCGGAACTTGGAGAAGTCGCCTAGTTGGTCGAGGGCGCATGATTGGAAATCATGTAAACCCCTAAAGGGTTTCGAGGGTTCGAATCCCTCCTTCTCCGCCATAAGTCCACCGTAATTTTGATAGAATTACGGTGGACTTTTTCTATGCCCGAAAACCGCTTGAAATCGGGCTTTTCGGCTGTTTCGGCACATAAACGCCCCCGCTGCAGAGCAATTCTGCGGCGGGGGTTCATGCGTTTTGTGATGATTGCGGCTTTCTGTACCGCCGTAATCGTTAAACAGCCGAGTAATCGTTGAACTACTGGGGGTAATTGTTAAACTGCACATCTGTTTAACCAAGTAATGTAGTAGCGGCAAACAGCGACATCGACGATATATCTCTCGAACGGCTCAAGGGTGAATGCGTGAAAGAAGTAAAAAGGCTCAACAGCAATTTTACTTTCAAGGACGCAAACGATTGGCAGAAGGGCTACTATACAAAGGAAAACGATGTAGAAAAAGAAGCCGATACAAATAGCCCGTGGGGTGACAACCTACGGGCTTCTTTTGTGGAAAACTGCCAAGATTTCTGCACTATACGGCTGCGAAGAGGACGAAACATATAATCGCAGAAACATGCGAGAACGTCTTGCTTTTTCTGAAGGACAGTGTTACAATGGTTAGCAGCGGCTAACACGGAATGAATGAAAGAGAAAGGAAGAAGAATGGGAGTTTCATATAACAGATTGTGGAAGCTGCTGATTGATAAAAAGATGAGCGCATCAGACATATCGTCATCCGACATATTGGCAGAAGATTCAGGAAGA
>SFLD01000067.1 GCA_004553545.1 Clostridiales bacterium
AGCAGGACCGTTTAGCGCCGCATCCCGCTGCGCGGCAGGGCGCTTCGCGCCCGTAACTGCGCAGCGAAAAGCGTTTTTTCTTTTGACGGCTCCACCGCCGTTTTCTTTTTGGCGCGCCAAAAAGAAAATGGGAGTGGAAAGCTGCCGGGGATGCCCGGCACCCTTGGTCGGTCGACCGGCCCACGGCGGCGGGGTGCGCCTGGGGTGTGGCTTCCGCCAGCCAAATTCCGAAACGGAATTTGGGGCGTCAGTCATGGTCACCCCGCCCTACGAGGTGTCACGGGTGGGGCGCGGCGACGCTGGGGAGGGGAGTCGCAAGTCTTTACGAATTTTTTAATTTCCCCTTGGGGCGGTTGCAAATCGGGGCGGAATCGGGTATTCTGTTAGGACCGGGACGGCCCGGCGATGGAAAGAGAACGCCCCGCTTCCGGCGGAGCGAAGCGCCCCCCGGGGGCAAAAAATCGAAGGAAAGAGGTCGAGGACCCATGGATCGGAAAAAGGTATCCCTTGTCATCATGGCGGCGGGACTGGGCTCCCGCTACGGCGGCAGCAAGCAGGTGGACGGCATCGGCCCCGGCGGCGAGATCCTGATGGAGTACTCCATCCACGACGCCATCCGGGCGGGCTTTGACCGGGTGGTCTTCATCATCAAGCCGGAGATGGAGGAGCTTCTCCGGGGCATGGTGGGCTATTTGGAGAACCGCCGGACCCTGGCGGGCGAGAACGTGGAGGTCCGCTACGTCTTCCAGGACTTCTCCTCCGTCCCCGCCTTCTACCGCATCCCGGAGGGGCGGACCAAGCCCTTCGGCACGGTCCACGCCCTGCTCTGCGCGGCGGAGGCCGTGGACGGCCCCTTCTGCGTCATCAACGCCGACGACTACTACGGCATCGACGCCTACCGGACCATCTATGAGGAGTTGGTGAAGCTCCCGGAGGACGGCAAGGCCACCATGGTGGGCTATCTTCTCAAGAACACCGCCAGCCTCTACGGCTCCGTCTCCCGGGGCTGCTGCACGGTGGAGGACGGCAAGCTCCGGTCCATCCGCGAGACCCTGAAGATCCAGCTCTACGAGGACGGCAGCCTCAAGGACCTGACCACCGACCAGCCTCTCAGCCCCGAGACCGTGGTCTCCATGAACTTCTGGGGCTTCTCCGAGACCATCTTCCCCCGGCTGCGGGCGTACTTTGAGAACTTCCTCCGCAACGATGCCGGGGAAAACCTCAAGGCCGAGTGCCTCCTCCCCGTGATGGTGGGCGAGGAGCTGGAGAAAGGAACCCTGGAGGTCTCCGTCCTCCACTCCGCCGACCGCTGGTTCGGCATGACCTATCACGAGGACCGGGCCAGGGTGGCCGAGGAGCTGCGCAAGCTCCACGCCGCCGGGGCCTATCCCGCGACGCTGCGGGACTGAGAAAACACGACGTTTGCCGTCCCGGCACCGGGGCGGCAAACTGCTGTCTCCCCGCCCCGGGACGCCGCGGTCCTTTGTTACCGAATTTTAACGATTTGTCGATATTTTGTTATCGCTTTCCGCCGCGGGACGGGATACAATAGGGTAACATAACAGACCGGGGAGGAACAACAGACCCATGGACGAACGACGTGCGGAAACGCGGAGAAAACAACGAAAACAGCAGCGTTACCGCCGCCTGACCTGCCTGACGGTGCTGGCGCTGCTGCTGGCGGGCTGCGGCGTGTGGTTCGCCGCCCGGGCAGGCTGGGGACCGGTGCCGCCGCCGGACAGCTCCGGCGATACCTCCCAGGGCGATGCCTCCTCAGAGGATGGGGCCGGCTCCCAGGGCGCGGCCTCCTCGGGATCTTCCCCGGCGGACAGCTCCCAGGACTCTAACCCGCCGGAGGAAAAGACCGACCAGCCCGCCTGGTTCGTGCCGGAATCCCAGGCCGTGGACGCCAGCTGGTATGACGACGCCGTCTTCCTGGGGGACTCCCGGCTGGACGGCTTCCGGCTCTACGCCGGCCCCTCCGGGGCCACCTACTTCACCGAGGCCGGAGCCAAGGCCCTGAGCATCCAGGAGAAGAACACCGAGCGCCTGGTGGACGGCAGCAAGGTCCCCATGCTGAAAGCCCTGGAGGGAAAGACCTTCTCCAAGGTCTATCTCAACCTCGGCATGAATAACCTGGGGGACTACGACCTCCAGAAGGAGTTCGTGGAGGCCTACGCCGATGACATCGACCGCATCCGGGCCATCCAGCCGGACTGCGACATCTACCTTATGACCCTCTTCCCCGTGACGGCGGAGCAGGAGGCCAAGGGCAGCTACGTCAACAACCGTGCCATCGACGATCTCAACAGCTGCATCCGGTATCTGGCCGCCCAGAAGGGCACCTACCTTCTGGAGGTGGACGGTCTTCTGAAGGACGAGAACGGAAACCTCCCGTCGGAGGACAGCTTCGACGGCATCCACCTGACGCCGGACGCCTGCAAGCTCTGGCGGGGCTATCTGGACACCCACACCGTGGAAAAATAAGCGACAGAAAGAGAGCGATCCCATGAGAAAATTCCTGGCGGCGGCCCTGGCCGCCCTGCTGACCCTGAGCCTCTGCGCCTGCGGCGCCGCGCCCCATACCTCCTCCGGCAGCGAGTCCGGGCAGGACGCCCCGGACCTGGACGGGCTCTTCGCCGAGCTCTCCGCCCTCTGCGGGGAGGCGGCGGTGGACATCGAGCCCGCCACCGCCGCGGGCCTCTACGGCGTGGAGGAGAGCGAGATCTACGCCTGCCGGGCCGCCGGCGGCGTCAGCGCCGACGAGGCGACGATCTTCCGGTGCGCGGACGAGAAGCGCGCCCAGGAGGTCCTGTCCCTGGCTGAGATCCGCCTCTCCGACCAGGCGGAGAGCTACGCCGACTACCTGCCGGAGGAGGCGGAGAAGCTCCGGAACGCCGTGGCCGTCCAGCGCGGGGACGTGGTGGCGGTGGCCGTCTGCGCTGACCCGGAGAAGGCGGCGGAGCAGATCTGGAACTACCTGGACTGAGTTTTCCCCGGGCTGACGGCCCGTTTGCCCCTTCATCTCCGGACCGCCCCGGCGGTCCCACGGAACAGGAGGAAACGAATATGAAACGACTTCTTTCGGTCCTGACCCTCTGCGCCCTGATGCTGGCCCTGACGGCCTGCGGCAATGGCAATGGCGCGAGTTCCGGCGGCGCGTCCTCCGGGGCGGCGTCCGCTGGCGGCGAGATCTCCTTCGACGCCGTCTACCAGGGCATCCTGGACGCCCAGGAGAGCACCGACGAGCTCATCTTCTTCCCGGAGGAGGGGGCGGACGCCATCGAGAGCCTCTACCCCGGCCTGACCGCCCTGGATCCCACCCGGCTGCAGCTCTACCTGCCCCCGGTGACGGGCTACGCCTGCGAGATCCTTCTCGTGGAGGTGGCCGAGGGCGACGTGGACGCCGCGAAGGCCATCCTGCAGGACCGCATCGACAGCGGTGCGGGTGACACCGGCTACCCGGAGAACGCCGTCCTCTGGCAGAACAACGCCCAGGTGCAGGTCCAGGGGAACTGCCTCTGCCTGATCGCCCTGCCGGACGGGTACACCATCCCGGAGAACGTCTTCGCCCTTGGCTGAAAGCCCAAGAGAGCCGCGCCTTTAGCCGGGTGGTCGTAAAACAGTAAAATGAAAAAATGGTGAAAACCTTGAGTTTTCAAAGGGTGCGGCGTGACTTCGGTCACGCCGTTTCCTCTTTCATCAGCTCTTTCAGCGGGATAAACCCCAGCCCATCGTACTTGATGTGGATGTGCTGCACCCGCTTTCCGCTGGATTTGTCCGGTGCATCCACATAGATAGCGGACACCAGTTCCCGCAGAGCGTAGCCGTCCAGCTCGTCGATGCCCACATACTTGTGCGCCGTCTGAATGAACTTCTCAATGTTTTCGTTCTGTCGTTCCTGTACTTCA
>SFLD01000068.1 GCA_004553545.1 Clostridiales bacterium
GGGGCTCCGCTTTCTACAATATATGAGTGATTCCCGGTTCCTGCCATGGCCGGAATCCATTGTAACTACTATACTTTTGAAGTTTTGCTCATGGCTGCACCCTTTATACGGGGGAGGGGGCGGATTTGTCACAGGAAAAAGGGAGCGGATCGCGGTCCGCTCCCTTTTTTCCGTCACTCCACCCGGAGGATGATGGGTCTGCCCTGGCAGGGGAGCCTGCCGTCCCGCACGGTGACGGTCTCCCCGTCGATGAGGTTCTGATACTCCCCGTCGGGGGCGTCTGCTTTGATTTCGGCGGACTTGGCCTTCAGGGAGAAGGCGCCCAGGAAGCGCTTCCCCTCCCCGCCCCGCTGCAAAATGGCAATGTCGTTTTCGTCGTCCGCCTCCGCCCGGAACCAGTCCTGGGTGCCGAAGCCCTGCTTCACGGCGTAGAGCTGCCGGAGGAGGGGGCTCAGGTCCAGGCCGGTCCGGCGCTCAATGGGCTCCTTCTCAAAGAGGCTGGGCAGGTGCTCGCTCTCAAACTCCTGCCCGGCGTAGATCAGGGTGGTGCCCTTCAGGAAGTAGAGCATGGCGGTGTAGTTTTTGAGGGCCGTCTCGTCCCAGAGGAAGGAGGCGATGCGGGGCTGGTCGTGGTTTTCCAGGAAGCGGAGCTTGTTGTAGTTGGCGGGGTAGGCCCCCTCCTGGTAGTTCAGCATATCGAGATAGTGGCTGAGGGCGATCTTCCCCTGGAGGTACTTGTCGAAGACCTCCCGGATGTCGTACTCATACTCCAGGTCGAAGGCGGAGTAGGCGTCGTAGTCCAGGGTGGAGGGGATGCCGTTCCGGCGGGCCAGGCAGCCGAAGCTGAGATGGACCGTCTCCGCCAGCCAGATGCAGTCCGGGTTGACCTTGGCCACCTCTGCCCGGGCGTGCTCCCAGAATGCCAGCGGCACGAAGGAGGCCACGTCGCAGCGGAAGCCGTCCACGATCTTCGCCCAGCCCACCAGGGTCTCCGTCAGGTAGTCCCAGAGGCCGGGGTGGGAGTAGTCCAGGTCGATGACATCCGACCAGTCGCCCATCTTGTTGCCGGGCTTGCCGTCGGGACCCCGGTAGAAGAACTCCGGATGCTCCCGGAAGAGGACGGAGTCCGGGGAGGTATGGTTGTAGACCACGTCGATCATGCACTTCATGCCCCGCGCGTGGATGGTGTCCACCAGGGCCTGGAAGTCCTCCATGGTGCCGTAGGCGGGGTTCACGGTCCGGTAGTCCCGGTTGGCGTAGGGGCAGCCGAGGCTGCCCTTCTTCCCAGCCTCCCCGATGGGGTGGATGGGCAAAAACCAGATGATGTCCGTGCCGAGGGACTTGATCCGGTCCAGGTCCGGGATCACGGCGCGGAAGGTGCCCTCCGGCGTGTGGTTCCGGACGTAGACGGAGTAGATGACCTGATTCTGAAGACGGGGATCGGTGTTGTTGGCCATAGTGTTACCTCCTTGCAGCCCCATGGGGGCGGTGGTTGCTGATAAAAGTTTAACACAGTCTTTCAGGATTGCAAGAGGGAAAATGGGGGGTGGGCCGGATGGCCGGGGGTGCCGGGGAAGCCCGGCGGCTTTTGCTCCCTGCCCCGTCGGAACTCCGTAGGGCGGGGTGACCACACCCCGCCGTCGGTGGCCGGTTGACCAACCGGGGGTGCCAAGGATGCTTGGCGGCATCTGGGGATGTATTCTTTCCGAATTGAAAGAATACACCCCCAGACCCCCGAAGAAAAATTCTGGGGGCGTTTCGATTCCGCCCCCAGACCCCTCCTACGACCAAAGGAAGGGCTTCGGCCCTTCCTTTGGAAACCATCCCGGGGTTTACGGGGGAGTTGCGAGGGACGGGGGACGGGAGCGGCACGCCGTACCTAGGGCATGGCCTCCGCCAACCAAATTCCGGAGCGGAATTTGGGGCGTCGGTCAGGTCGTCGTGCCCTACGGGAGACGAGGGTGTTGATGGCCTGGTAGTTCTGGCGCGGGGGATTGGGCGGTTGGGGCCCTGTGGGGGCCATAAAAAAGAGCTCCCGTGAAAACGGGAGCTCTTTCGGTTTACTCGGGCTTTACCAGGGCGATGTGGAGCTCGTCCAGCTGCTTCTGGGTGACCTCGGAAGGAGCACTCATCATGACATCCTGGGCGTTCTTGTTCATGGGGAAGGGGATGATCTCCCGGATGGAGTCCTCGCCGGCCAGGAGCATCACCATGCGGTCCACGCCGGGGGCGATGCCCGCGTGGGGGGGCGCGCCGTAGGTGAAGGCGTTGTACATGGCGGGGAACTTGGCCTTCACGTCGTCCTCGCCCAGGCGCACCAGCTCAAAGGCCTTCACCATGATCTCGGGATCGTGGTTCCGGACGGCGCCGGAGCTGAGCTCCACGCCGTTGCACACCAGGTCGTACTGGTCGGCGGTGATGGAGAGGGGATCGATCTCGCCCCGCTCGGCCTTGAGGAGGACATCCAGGCCGCCCGCGGGCATGGAGAAGGGGTTGTGGCAGAACTCCAGCTCGCCGGACTCGTCGCCGATCTCGTACATGGGGAAGTCCACGATCCAGCAGAAGGCGTACTGCTCCTTGTCCATGTGGCCGGGGACGGCGGCGCCCAGGGTCTTCACCAGGACGCCCGCGGTCTTCTGGGCCTGGGGCAGCTTCCCGGCGGCGATGGCCACGAAGTCGTTGGCCTTCAGGTCCAGGGCCTCCACCACCTTCTCCTTGATGGGGTTCACGAACTTGGCGATGCCGCCGACCAGCTCGCCCTTCTCGTCCAGCCGGAACCAGTAGGGCTTGCCGCCGGAGACGGTCTCCACGTCCGCGAGGGTCTTGTCGATGAACTTCCGGGTCTCGTGGAAGCCGCTGACCACCACGGCCTTGACGCGATTCCCGGCGAAGGGCTCAAAGCCGCAGTCCGCCAGGACCTCGGTGACATCCTGGACGGTGAGGTCGATGCGCAGGTCCGGCTTGTCGCTGCCGTACTTCTCCATGGCCTCCCGGTAGGGGATGCGGGTGAAGGGGGCGGCGCTGGCCCGGTCATAGGTGCCGTACTTCGCGAAGATGGGGGGCAGCACGTCCTCCAGCACGGCGAAGACATCCTCCTGAGAGGCGAAGGCCATCTCCATGTCCAGCTGATAGAACTCGCCGGGGGAGCGGTCGGCCCGGGCGTCCTCATCCCGGAAGCAGGGGGCGATCTGGAAGTAGCGGTCGAAGCCGGAGGTCATCAGCAGCTGCTTGAACTGCTGGGGCGCCTGGGGCAGGGCGTAGAACTTGCCGGGGTGGTTCCGGGCGGGCACCAGGTAGTCCCGGGCGCCCTCGGGGGAGGAGGCCGTCAGGATGGGGGTGGTGATCTCCAGGAAGCCGTGCTCCGTCATGGACTGGCGCAGGGCGGCCACCACCTGGCAGCGGAGGATGATGTTCTTCTTCACCTCGGGATTCCGCAGGTCCAGGTAGCGGTACTTCAGCCGCTGGGCCTCGTCGGCCTCCCGGCTGCGGTTGATGGGGAAGGGCAGCTCGTTGTGCTGGCAGCGGCCCAGGACCTCCACCTTGGCGGGGACCACCTCGATGTCGCCGGTGGCGATCTTGCCGTTCTTGCTGTCCCGCGCCCGGACGGCACCCTCCACGCTGATGGTGGACTCCTTGGTGATGGCCTTGAAGGTGTTCACCATCTCCTCGGTCTCCGCCACGATCTGGGTGGTGCCGTAGAAGTCCCGGAGGACCACGAAGGCGAGACTGGCGCTGACGACCCGGACGTTCTCCATCCAGCCCACCAGCTTGACTTCCTTCCCCGCGTCGCCGAGCCGCAGCTCCCCGCAGGTATGGGTACGCATCTGCATCATAGTTTTGCTTCCTTTC
>SFLD01000069.1 GCA_004553545.1 Clostridiales bacterium
GCAGTGCAGGCCACCAAGGCGGGGAATCCCGTCATCGGCGTTGCCTTGCACAGCGCAGCCAATGGTGAACCCGTCGCCTACCGCCGTGGCGTCTTCGCCTTCGACAACGCCGCAACGACTCCCGTGACCTCCGCCGCCATCGGCGGAACCTGCCACGTGGCGGACGACCACACCGTGGACGCCACCAGCGGCAGCGCCGTGGCGGGCACCGTCCTCGGCTTCGAGGAGGATCAGGTCATCGTGAAGATCCAATAGGAGGGACATCCAAATGCTCATCAACGCCCACAACATGGCGGTCCTCTTCACCGCCGTCTCCACCCAGTTCAAGAACGCCTTCCAGAAATACCAGGACGACACCTGGCAGAAGTTCGCCCGCCTCCAGCCCGTCTCCGCCGGGATCCTGGAGATGCCCTTCCTGGAGCAGATCGCCAGGATGCGGGAATGGGTCGGCCCCCGGCTGGTCAACCGCCTCTCCGCCGACAAGCTCACCGTGAAGATCCGGAAGTTCGAGGAGACCTACGAGGTGCCCCGGGAAGCCGTGGAGGACGACACCTACGGGATGTACTCCTCCCTCCTGGAGCAGATGGCCCAGTCCTGCGCCAACCTCCCCAACGACCTGGTGGAGGAGCTTCTCAATGACGCCGCCTCCGCCAAGTGGTGCGACGGCTCCGCCTTCTTCGGCACCACCCGTAAGTATGGGAAGACCCCCATCGCCAACACTTCCACCAAGGCCCTCACCAGCGAGAGCCTGAAGGAGGCGTACACCACCATGGCCTCCTACAAGGGACACGGCGGGGACTCCCTCCGGGTGCGTCCCACCGTCCTCATCCACGGCCCCGCCCTGAAGTTCAAGGCCAAGGAGCTCCTGGAAAACGAGAGCATCCTGGAGGAGGGCACTGTGGGCGCCGCCGCCGTCCCCAACCCCACCCGTGGCCTGGTTGAGGCCGTGGAGCTTCCCGGGCTGAAGGGGAACAAGTGGTTCCTGGCGGCCGCCTCCGGCGTCATCCAGCCCGTCTACTACTTCGAGCGCACCCGTCCCGACCAGGTGGTGCGGAAGGACCAGGAGCGGGACTCCAACGTCTTCTCCGAGGACACCTTCCTCTATGGTGCACGGGGGCGTGCCTCCGCCGCCTTCGTCCTGCCCCACCTCATCTACTTCGGGAACGCCGATTAGCCGGGGATGCACGTCACCACCGCCCAGCTTGAAGACCGCATCACGGCGGGGATCCTGTCCCAATACGTCCCCGAGACCGGGGAAGACCGGACCAGGGTCCTGGAGGGATACGCCATCCGGGCATCCGCCCGGGTGGATGCCATCCTCTCCCCAAGATACGCCTCCCCCATTCCTGACTCCCCTCTTCTCTCCGACATCGCCCAGAGTTTCGCCCTGTGGCAGATTGCGGCGGACAGGGGGAGCCTCTCCGGGGAGATTCCCGCCACCTTCCAGAAGCCCTACGATGAGGCCGTGGCCATTCTCCGGCGCATCGCCGAGGGCGCCATACCCCTGGAAGGCGCTGCTGGGGCAGTGTCCGGTTCCGCCGCCCTCTCCGTCTCCTCCCCGGAGGCAAGAATCGCCCCGGATTCCCCGGGAATGGAGTTCTTCTGATGCAAGTCATTCCAGACTCATCCAGTCCTGGGATCGCCGTACTCAAGGCACTGGGGGCAAGAGAGCACGTCAGGAAGCTCCTCCTCGTCTGCGGGCAGGCCGTGGAGAACGCCGCCGTACTGTCCGCCAGGGCGAAGGGAGGCAGGAGATTCTGGGCGGATGTGGCCTCCTCCGTTTCCCACCAGCCGACGCTGGACGGTGGAGTCGTGGTGGGGGCATCCCACCGGGTGGCGGGATTCAAGCAGACAGGGGGAAGGATCTCCGCCCCGGGAATGGGGCCGGGATCCCTGGGCAGGAAGTCCCTCACCATCCCCCTGGGGATCGCCAGGGAGAAACGATGGGACACTGACCAGGCCGAGGCCTCCGGCTACTCCCTATTCCGCGCCAAGGACATCCTCTTCGGGCGGAAGGCGGGAAAGGCGAAGAAGGCATCGGCCAAGGCCGTCCCCCTCTTCCTCCTGCGGAAAAGCGTCTTCCAGAAGCCGGATCCGTGGTTTCCCGAGGGAGAGGCCCTGCAACGGGCCATTGACAAAGGGGTGCGCCTATACCAGCAGAGAAGCGGAGGAATCCCATGAGCGAAATCACAGAGCAGAGAGACCCGTCCACCACCTACCTGCGAACCGTTCCCGCCATCATGGAGCAGATGCGGTCCCGCATCCAGGACGCGGGAATCCCCGCCCACATCTACCGGGGGACGAACCTGGACGACCTCTCCCGGAAGGTCTCCACCGCGCTCACAGAGAGCGGGGGGCGGCCCTCCGCCATCGTCTGCTTCGCCGGAAGCGACTTCGCCAACCATCCCAGGAGAACCAGCCGGTTCAATGTGGTCCTCGTCTCCGGGGACACTCGCCCCCTCCCGGGAATGTTCGATGCCATCTCCGCCGCATGGACCGTGGAGGAAGTCCTGGATCGCCTTGTGACCCAGGACACCTCCGGGGAGTGCCCCATCACGGACATCATCCAAATCGAGGGGGAGGAGGCCATCCAGCTGAAGGATCTGGGGGCCGCATCCGCCATTGTCGTCTCCGTCATCGTCAAGGACTACTAACCAGGAGAACCCATGCCCAACACCATCGCCTTCAAAAGAAACGAGACCACCATCGTGGTCACCCCCGTTCCCGGAAGCCTACGCGCAGGAGGCGGGCACGACGACCGGGGAGGAGGCACCATCCCCTCCGTCCGTGCAGGCTACGCCATGAACGGCTCCTGCCAGGTGGTGGTCACCACCCAGACCGCGACCAATATCCAGCACACCCTCCAGGAACTCCTCTCACTGGTCTCCGAAGTGGGAGCCGGGGACGTGGAAGTCACCGGCGCGGGGATCTACGCGGACATTCACAGCTTCGATGCCCTGGTGGACGTCAGCATCGGAGGGGACTCCGTCCAGACGGCGGACATCTCCTGGAAGGGAACCTACAAGGAAGCCATCGCCTAACCCTGGAGGATTCATCTCATGCCCTGCCAACTACCCTTCAACCAGATCACCGTGGACGACGTGGTCGTCGCCTCCCCTTCGGACTTCATCTACGGAACCGGAACCCTCCAGCTCACGGGCCAGGACTCCGCCGTCACCACGGCGGACGGGCGCATCCACAACTACCGGAGCGCCCTGACCCCATCCGCCTCCTGCGAGTTCAAAGGTGACGCCAGGCAGAAGGACACCGGAGCCCCCGCCTCCTGGGATGGCCAGACCTGGCCCTCCCTCTCCGGCGTGGTGAAACTGGAATACGTCGCCTCCCGCGGAGCCTCCCCCGTCACCATCCGGCAGTTCCCGGGGCTGGTCTCCTGCGAATACGACTCCGGGCAGAACAAGACCTCCGCCTCCATCTCCGGATGCGACACCGTCTACTAGGGAGGAGGCAATGGACGCAAGACTTGGACTCAAGGTGAAATTCCCAGACCCGGAGAATCCCGCCGGCCTCATCGTCTCCCAGTTCGCCACCATCCGGGGGCACGGGGAGATGAAGCGCCTCATGGAGGAATGCGCCAGGGCCGAGGTAAAGGAGACCGTGGAACTCCGGAAATACGCCATGGCCGCCCAGAGGCTCTCCGATGCGGAGACCATGGAGGAGGTTGACGCCGCATCCAACGCCCTGGAGGAGGCCAACGAATCCCGGCTAAAGGCGGCGGACGCCCTGGTGGAGGCCATCCACCAGTTCGTGGTCCGCGGCTTCGAGCTGGCGGGGGCCACTC
>SFLD01000039.1 GCA_004553545.1 Clostridiales bacterium
AGCAGGACCGTTTAGCGCCGCATCCCGCTGCGCGGCAGGGCGCTTCGCGCCCGTAACTGCGCAGCGAAAAGCGTTTTTTCTTTTGACGGCTCCACCGCCATTTTCTTTTTGGCGCGCCAAAAAGAAAATGGGGGTGGAAAGCCATCGGTCTTCACCGATGCTCCCACCCCCCGCCGGGACGGCGGGGAAAACAAAAAGGGCCGCCGAAAGGCGGCCCTTTGATGCTTTGACGGTTAGCGGAAGAGCTTGGAGATGGAGATCTCCTGATAGATGCGCTCGATGGCCTCGGCGAACATGGGGGCCACGGTGAGGTACTTGATCTTGCTGCTGGCGCCCTCGGGGATGGCGGGGATGGTGTCAAGCAGGGCAAGCTCGGTGATGACGCTGGCGTTGATGCGCTCGATGGCGGGGCCGGAGAGGACGCCGTGGCTGGCGCAGGCGTGGACGGACTTGGCGTGGCCCACTTCCATGACGGCCTTGGCGGCGTTGCAGAGGGAGCCGCCGGTATCCACCATGTCGTCGAAGAGGATGCAGTCCTTGCCCTCCACATCGCCGATGATGTTCATGACCTCGCACTGGTTGGCCTTCTGGCGGCGCTTATCCACGATGGCGAGGTTCATGTGGAGCTTCTGGGCGAAGGCCCGGGCACGGGCGACGGAGCCCACGTCGGGGGAGACCACCACCATGTCCTCGCAGGCGGAGCCGAACTTCTTGGCGTAGTAATCCACGAAGACGGGGTTGCCGGCCAGGTTATCCACGGGGATATCGAAGAAGCCCTGGATCTGGGAGGCGTGGAGGTCCATGGTCAGGACCCGGTCCGCGCCGGCGGCGGTGAGCATGTTGGCCACCAGCTTCGCGGTGATGGGATCGCGGGCCTTGGCCTTGCGGTCCTGCCGGGCGTAGCCATAGTAGGGCATCACGGCGGTGATGCGGCCGGCGGAGGCGCGCTTGAGGGCGTCGATCATGATGAGCAGTTCCATGAGGCTGTTGTTGACGTTGCCGCAGGTGGACTGGACCACGAAAACGTCGCTGCCGCGGACGGTCTCATACAGGGAGACGAAGATCTCGCCGTCGGAGAACGTGCCGACCTCGGACTCACCCAGCTTGGTGCCGATGAGCTTGCAGATCTCCGATGCCAGCTGGGGGTTGGCGTTGCCGGTGAAGACCTTGAGATCCTTGCCGTGAGAAATCATGTTGCAATACCTTCCTTCTTCTTTTCTTCGGTTTCTTCTTTGCTCTTCTTTTTTATCTGAATTTGTTTCCAACAAAAGCGGAACGGGGGGTCAGTCCTTGCCGTGGGCCTGGCGGCGGCGCTTGGCCCAGCCCTCCTTGATGGTCTCCTCCGGCCGGGCGATGTGCAGGGCGTCCGGAGGGACATCGCGCGTGACGGTGGAGCCTGCGGCGGTATAGGCGCCGGCGCCGATCTTCACCGGGGCCACCAGGTTGGTGTTGCAGCCGATGAAGGCGCCGTCCCCAATGTCGCAGCGGAATTTCCGGAAGCCGTCGTAGTTGGTGGTGATGGTGCCGCAGCCGAAGTTGACCTTCCGGCCCACGTCGCTGTCCCCCACGTAGGTGAGGTGGGAGATCTTGGTGCCGTCGCCGATGGAGGAGTTCTTCAGCTCCACGAAGTCGCCCACCTTGATATGGTCGCCCACGGTGCAGTGGGGGCGGATATAGGCGAAGGGACCCACGTGGGTGTCGCTGCCGATGGCGCTCTCGTTGCACTGGGAGGCGTTGACCTCCGTCCGGTCGCCCACGGTGCAGTCCCGGATCATGGCGTTGGGGCCGATCTCGCAGTCCCGGCCGATGGTGGTCTTTCCCCGGAGGATGGTGCCGGGGAGGATCAGCGTGCCTGCGCCGATCTCCACTCTCGGGTCGATATAGACGGCGGCGGGGTCCAGGATGCGGACGCCGTTTGAGAGGTGCCTGGCAAGAATGATGTCCCGGACGGACATCTCCTGGGCCTGGAGATCCTCCAGACTCAGGATGGGGGTGGAGCCGCCGTAGGGCTCCCAGCCCCGGACCTCGCTGGAGTCGGGGCTTTCAAACCAGCCCTCCAGGAGAGCGGCGGCCTCCGCCCGGTAGGCGTAGCCCCGGCCCTCCAGCCGGACGGGGATCTCCGCGTCCGGGAAGACGGTGACCTTGCCCTCTCCCTGGAGGAAGTCCCGCAGGGCGGCGCGGTCGCAGGAGACGGTGACGTCGTCCTCCGGGGCGAAGCAGGCCTCCGCCTCGGCCTTCCAGGTGTCCATGGTCTCCGGCAGCCAAACAAAAAACCGCTCGACGCCCTCCCCGCGCAGTTGCTGCCGCAGCCAGGAGAGGATGGGGCAGAACAGCACGGGCTGGAGCATCAGCGGCCGGATGGAAACGTCAACGGAGTCATCCTCCAGGAAGAATACCGCCCGGGCATTTTCCATACGATCCATTGGAGCCCACTCCCTTCCCAAGGTCTGCCATGGGCAGACAGAAATTCTTTTACAAGAGTATTATAGCAAAGTTCCGGTAAAAATCCAGTAGGCAGGCGGAAACCTTTTGGAGAAAATTCGCCAAAGTTTTTGGCGAATTGAACGAGGAAGCCATGCTTTTTCCCAAAAATCAGGGGAAAAGCGGGGCATCCGGGGGGACAATTTCGGCATTTTGCAGAATCGGACCGGCATTTGTGGGTGATTCTACCGAAAATTCCCCGATTTCATCATTTTGCAGTTGATTTTGCGCCCGTAAAGGATTACAATGCAGTGTACTGTGAAAAAGCAGGGCCTGCGGGCCGCCGCGGGGGGAGGGGAGCGCCGTGCTGAACATCGTGCTGGTGGAGCCGGAGATCCCCCAGAACTGCGGCAACATCGCCCGGACCTGCGCCGCCACCGGCTCCCGGCTGCACCTGATCCGCCCCCTGGGCTTCGACATCTAGGAGAAGGCCGTGAAGCGGGCGGGGCTCGACTACTGGCATCTGGTGGAGGTCTTTGACTACGAGAGCCTCCCCGCTTTCTTCGCCGAGCATCCGGAGGCGGAGAGGGATCTGTGGCTGGCTACCACCAAGGCCCCCCGGTCCTATGAGGAGGCGGCGTTCTCCCCGGACTGCTTCCTCTTTTTCGGGAAGGAGACGGCGGGACTGCCCAAGGACTTCCGGGAGGCCCACTACGACCGCTGCCTGCGGCTGCCCATGCGCCCGGAGGCCCGGTCCCTGAATCTCTCCAACTCAGTGGCCATCCTCACCTATGAGGCCCTGCGGCAGAACGGCTTTCCCGGCCTGCTGGACCGGGGCGAGATGGCCCGCTGAACCAAGGAACGCACTGCCAAGGAAAAAAGGAGTGTTCACATGAACTATCAGAAGAAGACCGTGAAGGACATCGATGTCCGGGCCAAGCGGGTGCTGCTGCGCTGCGACTTCAACGTGCCCCAGGACAAGAAGACCGGCGAGATCACCAGCGACAAGCGCATCGTGGCCGCTCTGCCCACCATCCGCTATCTCCTCTCCCAGGGGGCGGCAGTCATCGCCTGCTCCCACCTGGGAAAGCCCGCCGCCTCCTTTGAGAGCTTTCAAAAGAAGCAGCTGGAAAAGGGCAAGGCCCCGGAGGAGATCACCGAGGACGCCTGGCTGAAGTCCCTGAAGAAGTTGTCCCTGGCCCCCGTGGCGGAGCGGCTCTCGGAGCTGCTGGGCCAGGAGGTGCTGATGGCCCGGGACGTGGTGGGTCCCGACGCCCGGCTGAAGGCCCAGAAGCTGCGGCCCGGCGAAATTATGCTGCTGGAGAACACCCGCTTCGCCCCCGGCGAGACCAAGAACGATCCCGCCTTTGCCAAGGCCCTGGCGGACCTGGCGGAGGTCTACGTCTCCGACGCCTTCGGTGCGGTCCACCGGGCTCACGCCTCCACCGCCGGGGTGGCGGCTTACCTTCCCGCCGTGTCCGGCTTCCTCATCGAGAAGGAGCTGGAGGTCCTGGGCGGGGCCATCTCCGACCCCAAGCGGCCCCTGGTGGCCATCCTGGGCGGGAGCAAGGTGAGCAGCAAGATCGGCGTCATCAATAATCTTCTGGAGATCGCCGACACCATTATCATCGGCGGCGGCATGGCCTATACCTTCTCCGCCGCCCAGGGCGGGAGCGTCGGCAACAGTCTGCTGGAGAAGGACTGGGAAGCCTACTCCCTGGAGATGATCGGGAAGGCCAAGGCCAAGGGCGTGAAGCTCCTGCTGCCCACGGACTGCGTCATCGCGGACGATTTCTCTCCCGACGCCAGGACCCAGGTAGTCCCCGCCGGGGCCATCCCCGAGGGCTGGCAGGGCATGGACATCGGCCCGGAGACGGTGCAGCGCTACTGCGACGCCGTGAAGGACGCCGGGACGGTCATCTGGAACGGGCCCATGGGGGTCTTTGAGTTCCCGGCCTTTGCCAAGGGCACCGAGGCCGTGGCCAAGGCCCTCAGCGAGACGAGAGCCATCACCATTATCGGCGGCGGCGACAGCGCGGCCGCTGTGGAGCAGCTGGGCTACGCCGACAAGATGACCCACATCTCCACAGGCGGCGGCGCTTCCCTGGAGTTCCTGGAAGGGAAGGAGCTGCCGGGCGTTGCCTGCCTGCTGGACAAGTAAAAACTCCCCGGCGGCGACGCCGGTGGAGATATCCCACAGGGCTCCCGCCGGAGCCCAGCGAAGCGGGTCCGGTGGGAAGAGGAGGAGCGACGGAGCGAGAGAGCTTTCGCCCGCAGGGCGGAAGCGAAGGATGCAAAGTCCGCTCCGACGAAGCGGAGTGCCGAATCAGCCGCCTTTGGCGGCTGACCGAGGCGCGGAGCGACGCGAATCCCCTCGCAAAAGAGGCGACGCCTCTTTTGCGAAAGTTTGGTATCCCATTCCCCGGCCTGGCCGGGTCTTAGAGATAGAATCGTGAAGGTAAGGAGAAAAGAAGCCAATGAATCGCCGTTACAGAAAAACCGTGATTGCCGGAAACTGGAAGATGAACATGACCGCCACCGAGACGCGGAAGTTCGCCGAGGAGCTCAAGCGGATCATGCCCCGGGCCAAGTGGTGCGACACCGTGATCTGTGTCCCCGCCTGCAACATCACCGCCGCCGTGAAGGCGTTCAAGGAGCTCAGGATCTCTGTGGGTGCTGAGAACCTGTACTTTGAGGAGAAGGGCGCGTACACCGGCGAGATCTCCGCCGCCATGCTGCGGGATCTGGGCGTGAAGTATGTCATCGTGGGCCACAGCGAGCGCCGGCAGTACTTCGGTGAGACCGACACCGCCGTCAACCGCAAGGTCCACGCCGCTCTGGATGCCGGCCTCAGCCCCATCATCTGCGTGGGAGAGAGCGAGAGCCAGCGGGAGATGGGCGTCACCCAGGACTGGATCGCCCTGCAGGTGAAGACCGCCCTCTACGGCGTGCCCGCCGAGCGGCTGCGCCGCTGCATCATCGCCTATGAGCCCATCTGGGCCATCGGCACCGGCAAGACCGCCACCGCCCAGCAGGCCGGCGAGGTCTGCACCGCCATCCGCGCCACCATCCGCGGCCTCTACGGCGCCCGGGTGGCCCGGAGCGTCACCATTCAGTACGGCGGCAGCATGAATCCCAAGAACGCCCAGGAGCTGCTGGCCCAGCCCGACGTGGACGGCGGCCTCATCGGCGGCGCCAGCCTGAAGCCCGAGCAGTTCGTGGAGATCATCCACGCGGCGAACCAAGAATAAAGAATTTCGCCGAAATGTACCGAGGAACATTTCGGCGAGAAGCCCCTCGCATCCACGGCTTCACCGTGGATGCGAATGGGCGGACACTGCGCTCGGGTGCCGCCGCTGCGGCGGCGACACTTCGCTTCGTGAGAAGGATTTTTCCCGCCGCACATGTCGCCGGGAAAAATGATTGGAATTCTTTCCACCTTGCGGCGGAAATCCAAGGGGCCCGCCCCTTGGAGAACCCGGCGGCGAACGCTGCGCTCCGCCGCTGGGGACTGAGGAGAGATCTGGGGCCTTTGGGCCCGGTGAAATGAGGTTACTATGAACAAAGCACCGACGACCTTGATCATTATGGACGGCTTCGGCCTGCGGAAGGAGACGGACGGCAACGCCGTGGCCGCCGCGGCCACGCCGGTCCTGGACCGGCTCTTCGCCGAGAACGCCTGGACGGAGCTCCAGGCCTCCGGCCGCTGGGTGGGCCTGCCCGACGGGCAGATGGGCAACAGCGAGGTGGGCCACACCAACATCGGCGGCGGCCGGGTGGTCTTTCAGGACCTGCCCCGGATCAGCAACGCTGTGGCGGACGGCAGCTTCTTTGCCAACGCCGCCTATCTCCACGCCATGGAGACCTGCCGCGCCCAGGGAACGGCCCTGCACCTGATGGGCCTTCTCAGCGATGGCGGCGTCCACTCCCACATCGAGCACCTCTACGCCCTGCTGCGGATGGCCAAGCGCCAGGGGCTGGAGAAGGTCTATATCCACGCCTTCCTGGACGGGCGGGACGTGTCCCCCAGCTCCGGTCTGGGCTTTGTGGAGGAGACCGTCCGCCACTGCGCCGAGATCGGCGTGGGCAAGATCGCCACCGTCATGGGCCGTTACTACGCCATGGACCGGGACAAGCGCTGGGACCGGGTGGAGCAGGCCTACGACGCCATGGTCTACGGCGAGGGGAGCGCCAGCGATCCCGACCCCGTCCACGCCGTGCGGGAGTCCTATGCCGGCGGCGTCACGGATGAGTTCGTGGAGCCGGTGGTCTGCGACGCCGAGGGCTCCATCAGCGACAACGACAGCGTCATCTTCTTCAACTTCCGGCCCGACCGGGCCCGGGAGCTGACCCGCGCCCTGGTGGACCCGGAGTTCTCCGGCTTCACCCGGCAGCTCTTCCCCCTGACCTTCGTCTGCACCACGGAGTATGACGCCTCCATGCCCAATGTGGAGGTGGCCTTCCCCCGGCAGAGCGTGGTCAACGGCCTGGGCGAGTACCTCTCCCGGATGGGCATGACCCAGCTGCGCATCGCGGAGACGGAGAAGTACGCCCACGTGACCTTCTTCTTCAACGGCGGCGTGGAGACCGTTTTCCCCGGGGAGGACCGCTGCCTCATCCCCTCTCCCAAGGTGGCGACCTATGACCTCCAGCCGGAGATGAGCGCCCCCGCCGTCTGCGAGGAGTGCGTCAAGCGCATCGAGTCCGGGGCCTACGACGTCATCGTGCTGAACTTCGCCAACTGCGACATGGTGGGCCACACCGGCGTCTTTGACGCCGCCGTCAAGGCCGTGGAGACCGTGGATACCTGCGTGGGCAAGGTGGTGGAGGCCACCCGCCGCCAGGGCGGCATCGCCATGGTGACGGCGGACCACGGCAACGCCGAGGTCATGAAACAGGCCGACGGCTCCCCCATGACCGCCCACACCACGAACCCCGTGCCCTTCATCCTGGTGGGTGCCGGGTCCGAGCTGCGCCAGGGCGGGTGCCTGGCCGACATTGCCCCCACCATCCTGGACGTGCTGGGCCTCAACCAGCCCGAGGAAATGACCGGCAAGACCCTCATCATCAAGTAAAGACCGAAAAGCCGCGCCTTCCGGCGCGGCTTTTTTTGCCCGACGGCCCATCCCGGGACCGCCATATCGTTTCCATTCTCAATTGTCAATTTTCAATTCCCGCCCAAAATGAAGGAAAGGCGGCTGCCAGCGGCAGCCGCCTTTGCGCGGTCTGGTCTCAGTCTTCCTTCCCCTTTCCGCGGAGACCGGCCACGTCCCGGAGGGAGCGCAGGGCCTCTCCGTGCCGGGGCGCACGGGCGCTGGGGTTGCCCCGCAGGATGCGGGCGGCCTGACGGTAGCGGCGGCTCTCCCGGGACTGGACGGTCTTCCGGGTGCGCTCCAGCTTTTCCAGGGCCTCCCGCAGCTCCCGCTTCAGGTCCTCGGCGGGGACGCCGCCCACCATGGGGCTGAGGCCCGCCTGGGCGATGCCCTTCTCCAGGGCCTCCCGCACGGAGTCCAGAGAGGAGAGCCGGGCCTCGCTGCGGCGGCGGAGCCGCTCTTCCAGGGCGGCGTCCAGGGCGGCCTTGCGGCGGGCGCCGCGCTCCTTGCGCTCGGCCTGCAGCTCCTCCATCCGGAGGGAGAGCATGACCCGCTGGAGCTCCGTCCGCTCCCGGAACTTCCGGAGGTCGTCATCCGCCAGGGCGGAGACCACCTCCGCCCGCTTGGCGAGGCGGCGCAGCTCCTCGTTCTCCTCGGTGAGCTTGGTGAGGAGCTCCTTGAGGTCCAGGGCCTGCCGGACGGAGGTCACCACATCCCAGACGAAGAGGACGGTGAGGGCCCCGGCCAGGGGGCTGGTGAGGTAGAAGGGGACATCCCGCAGCAGGCGGTCGATGGGCGGGTGGATGACCCGCACCAGCAGCCAGGAAAAGCCCGCCCAGCCGATGGAGCTGGTGAGGCAGATGTAGCCGTTGAGGTTAAAGGGCTGGTTGGTGTAGTCCCAGTAGCGCATCTTGAAGATGCGCTCCATGACGGCGCCGGTGACGTATTCCAGGAGCGTGGCGGCGAAGGTGCCCATGAGGGCGATGCCGATGGCGCTGCCGCGCACCGGGAGGGTGGCGAAAAGGATGATGATGGCGCCGGAGCCGTAGATGGGCAGCCAGGGTCCGTGGAGGAAGCCCCGGTTCACCCAGCGGCGCTGCTTGCAGGAGACGAAGCAGCTCTCCCAGATCCAGCCGCAGAGACAGTAGAAGTAAAAGAGCAGCAGCCACTGCTCCGGGGTATAGACGCGCATGGGGGCCTCCTTTTCGGCGGTGGCAGGGCGGGCCTGCCGGACGGAAACGGGTCTCGAACAGGAGTTTATCTTAACACAAGTTTAGCGCCCGCGCAAGAGGCAGGGCGGGGGCGGCTGTCTGGCGGAAAAAAGACGGCAGGGGACGCTCCGCGTCCCCTGCCGGGTGATCACGGTGGGTTTACAGTTCGTGGGACTTCTCCAGGAGGGCCTTCTTGGCCTCCACGCCGGACTCGGCCACGTCGTACTCCCAGTTCCAGGGGTCCCTGCGGCAGACGCGGTCGGCGTAGGGGACGAAGATGGAGAGGAGGCCGAAGAATGCCAGGATCCAGCAGTACCACATGTAGGGCACGATCTCCACGGGGCTGATGACGATGCCATAGGTGGTCGTCGTCAGGGACGCCGCCATCAGGAGCTGTGCGCCGTAGGGGATGATGCCCTGGAAGACGCAGGAGAAGATATCCAGAAGAGAGGCCGTCCGCCGGGGATCCACCTTGAACTCCCGGCTCATGTCCTTGGCCACATTGCCGCAGAGGATGATGGCCACGGTGTTGTTGGCGGTGGCGCAGTCCGCCAGGGACACCAGCACGGACATGCCGATCTGGGCGGACTTGCCGCCGCGCATCATCTTCCGCAGCTTCTCGATGAGCCAGACGATGCCGCCGTTGTGGGCGATGAGCTCCGAGATGCCGCCGCAGAAGAGGGCCAGGAAGAAGACCTCGCTCATGCCGGTGAAGCCGTTCCAGATGTCCTGGGCGAAGGTGAAAATGGTGAGGTCCCCGGCACAGAGGCCGATGATCCCGGCGGAGAAGATGCCGAGGGTCAGGGTCAGGAAGACGTTGACGCCAAGGATGGCCAGGGTCAGCACCAGCACGTAGGGGAGGACCTTCAGGATGTCGAAGCTCCGGGGCTCCAGCACGGCGGCGCCGCCCCGGCCGATGATGAGGAGGATCACCAGGGTGATAAGGGCCGCCGGAAGGGCGATGTAGAAGTTCACCCGGAACTTATCCTTCAGGGCCACGCCCTGGGTCTTGGTGGCGGCGATGGTGGTATCCGAGATCATGGAGAGGTTGTCGCCGAACATGGCGCCGCCGGCGCAGGCCCCCAGCATCAGGGGGACGCTGAGGCCGCTCTCGCTGGCGAGGCCCACGGCGATGGGGACGAGGGCTGTGATGGTGCCGACAGAGGTGCCCGTGGCGGTGCCCAGGAAGGCGGAGATCACGAACATGCCCGCAACCAGCAGCTCCACGGGGATGATGGCAAGGCCCAGGTTGACGGTGGCGTCCACGCCGCCCATGCTCTTGGCCACGGTGGAGAAGGCGCCCGCCAGGATGTAGATCATCAGCATGGTGAGGACGTTCTCATTGGCGGCGCCCCGGGCGAAGATGCTGAACTTCTCGTCCAGTTTTTCCCGCCCCATGCAGAAGGCGGCCACCACGGCGATGAACATGGCGGTGACGGAGGGGAACTGGTAGAAGGCCATCTCCACCCCCTGCCGCTGCAGGAAGAGGCCGGCTCCCAGGTAGATGACGATGAAGATAAAGAACGGCAGCAGTGCCCAGCCGTTGGGCTTGCGGTTCAGACCCTGATCCATGGTTTTGCTTCCTCTCAATTCTCTCTTTTTGCACTCTAACGCAGGAAACTGCGAAAGTGATTCCTATTATAACCCCTTCTGAAGGGCGTGGCAACCGCTTTTCGGGAGTTTTCCCGCTTTTTCGGAAAATTTCCGGAAAAGCGCGTTTTCCGCGCCCCCAGGCGCAAAATGCCCTGCCCGGCTTTGCCGGGACAAGGCGCCCGGGCGCAGTGCGAAAAATTCCTTGCGGAAAGGGAAAACGCCGCCAGGCATGGCGGCGTTTTCCTTCAGAAGGAGTCGGGCTCCGGCGCTTGAGGGGAACGCCGGGACCCGGGAGCAGGGGGCGGGATTCACAGCGGGGGCAGGCGGTACTTGGCCGCAGCGGCCTTCCGCTCCGAGCGGAAATCGCCGGTCTCCCCGGCCTTCACGGCGTCCCGGTAGGCGTGCATGTCCATGTTGGCGGCGCTGAGGGCGATCTCGCAGGCGGCGATGTTGGAGCAGTGGTCGCCCACCCGCTCCAGGTCCGTCAGGATCTCGTCGAAGGCGAAGCTGTTGGCGAACTCGCACTGCCCGGCCTGCAGGCGCTTGACGTGCCGGTCCCGGAGCTGGGCGGAGAGGCTGTCGATGACATCCTCCAGGGGCTCTACCCGCTCCGCCGCGGGGATGTCGCCGTCCCGGAAGGCCTGGGTGGCCCGGGTGACGGTCTCTGTCAGGGCGTCGGTGATGACCTGGAGGTCCGCCTGGGCGGCGGGGGAGAAGCGGTGGCCGCTTTTCGCCATGTCCCGGGCGTGCTGTGCGATGTTCATGGCGTGGTCGCCGATGCGCTCTAAGTCCGTGACGGTGTGGAGCCACTGGGAGACGCAGCGGCTGTCGGCCTCGCTGGGGTCGGAGGCGGAGAGCTTCACAAGGTAGCTGCCCAGGGCGTCCTCGCAGCGGTCCAGGTAGGATTCCTCCGTCTCCACGGTCTCAAAGGCAGTGTCGCTGGGCTCCACCAGGAGGGAGATGGCGAGAAGCAGATTCCGCTCCGCCCGGGAGGCCATGTCGCAGATGAGGGCGCGGCAGCGCTCCGCCGCGATGGCGGGGGTGGCCAGAAGGCGCTCGTCCAGCATGGCGAAGGGGGCGTCCTGGGCGGTCTCCGGGATGGTGCGGATGGCCAGGGCCTCCAGCTTGCCCCGGAAGGGGAAGAGCAGGGAGGTGCAGGTGACGTTGAAGACGCTGTGAAAGACGGCGATGGAGAAGGGCGTGGCCCCCTCCCCCAGGATGGCGGGAGCCGCCAGGTCCCGGATGAGCCAGAAGACCGGCAGGCACACCACGGTGCCGAGAAGGTTGAAGTAGAAGTGGACGAGAGCCGCCCGCCGCGCGGCCCGGGTGGTGCCCACGGAGGAGAGGAGGGCCGTGACGGTGGTGCCGATGTTCTGGCCCATGATGATGGGGATGGCCACGGCGTTGGTGACGGCTCCCGTGGCGCTGAGGGCCTGGAGGATACCGACAGAGGCGGAGGAGGACTGGATGACGGCCGTCAGCGCCGCGCCGGCCAGGACGCCCAGGATGGGGTTGGTGAAGAGGAGCAGGATGCCCGCGAAGGCCTCGCTGTGGGCGAGGGGGGCCACGGCGCCGCTCATGGTCTCCATCCCCGCCATCAGGACGGCGAAGCCCAAAAGGGCCGTGCCGGCGTCCCGGCGGACGCTGCGCTTGGACCCCAGTACCAGCAGGATGCCGATGAGGGCCAGGACGGGGGTGAAGGAGGAGGGCTTCAGGAGCTTCAGCACCAGGCTGTCCCCCTGGATGCCGCTGAGGCTCAGGAGCCAGGCGGTGACGGTGGTGCCGATGTTGGCGCCCATGATGACGCCGATGGCCTGGCGGAGCTCCATGAGGCCGGAGTTCACGAAGCCCACCACCATGACGGTGGTGGCGGAGGAGGACTGAATCACCGCCGTCACGCCGAGACCCAGCAGCAGCGCCCGGAGGGGGCTACCGGTCATGCCCGCGAGGATGTTTTTCAGCCGGGAGCCCGCGGCCTTCTCCAGGGCGTCCCCCATGATGTGCATGCCGAAGAGGAAGAGGGCCAGGCCCCCGATGAGATCCAACACGTCAAAAATGCTCATGCGCGCTCCTTCCCGGCGGTGCGCCGGTATCTCTCCCGAAAATGTCTTTCATATTTTCCCTTTATACCGCCATCCTAGCAGATACATTTTACAAAACGCAACTGTGCGCCCTGACAAATGCGGGGGTGTTGGGGGCGATCCCACTGTGTTTTCCTACAAGAAACGAAAGTTTTCGCCCCTGTTCGCCGGAGAAAGGCAGGAAAACCCTTGCAGTCCGCCAAAGACCCTGCTATAATAAATATTCACGCTGACGGTCCTGTTTTACATGGACTTTACACGGCGTCTTTTTTTCGGGACGCCTCTTTCCAGAATCTTTACACGGCATCGAAAGGCGGCAGGCAATGAAAGCAACGCAGGTACGCATGACGGAGGGCTCCATCCCGGACAAGATCGTCCGCTTTGCGGTGCCCCTCTTCCTGGGGAACCTCTTCCAGCAGCTCTACAACACGGCGGATGCCCTCATCGTGGGGAACCTGCTGGGCGACCGGTCCCTGGCCGCCGTCACCTCCACGGGGACCCTGGTCTTCCTTCTCGTGGGCTTCTTCGCCGGCATCTTCATGGGCGCGGGCGTGGTGATCTCCCGCTACTTCGGCTCCCGGGAGACGGAGAAGATGCGCAAGGCCGTCCACAACGCCATCCTCTTCGCCCTGCTCTCCGGCACGGCCCTGACCCTCATCGGCACCACCCTGACCCCCATCATCCTGGGCTGGATGGGCACCCCGGCGGAGGTCATGCCCCAGAGCGTCACCTACATCCGCATCTACTTTGCCGGCAGCCTCGGCCTCTCCCTTTACAACTCCTGCATGGGCATCATGCAGGCGGTGGGCGACAGCCGCCACCCCCTCTACTACCTCATCATCTCCTCCGTCACCAACGTCTGCCTGGACCTCCTCTTCATCGGGGTCTTCCGGATGGGGGTGGACGGGGCGGCCCTTGCCACCATCCTGGCCCAGTTCCTCAGCGCCGCCCTCTGCCTGCGGCGGCTCTTCCGGACCAAGGAGGACCACCGCCTGGTGCTCCGGGAGATCCGGCCGGACCGGGAGATGCTGCGCCTCATCCTGCGCTACGGTCTGCCCTCCGGCTTTCAGAACAGCGTCATCGGCTTTGCCAACGTGGTGGTCCAGAGCAACATCAACGCCTTCGGTGAGCTGGCCATGAGCGGCTGCGGCGCTTACGCCAAGGTGGAGGGCTTTGCCTTCCTGCCCATCACCAGCTTCACCTCCGCCATCACCACCTTCGTGGGGCAGAATCTGGGCGCGGAGGAGTTTGACCGGGCGAAAAAGGGCGCCCGCTTCGGCATCCTCTGCTCCCTCCTCATCGCGGAGGGCATCGGCGTCATCACCTACGTCTTCTCACCGGTCTTCATCGGGGCCTTCTGCGACTCTCAGGCGGCCATCGCCTTCGGCGTGGACAAGGCCCATATCTGCGCCCTCTTCTTCTGCCTGCTGGCGGCCACCCACTGCCTCTCCGCCGTGCTGCGGGGCGCGGGGCGGGCCATGGTGCCCATGGTGGTGATGCTCTCGGTCTGGTGCGTGCTGCGGGTCAGCATCCTCTGGATCGCGGTGCCCATCACCCAGAGCATCAACACCGTCAACTGGGTCTACCCCATCACCTGGAGCATCAGCACCGTGGTGCTGCTGATCTACTACCGCAAGAGCGACTGGCTCCATAGCTTCCAGCGGGAGAAGGCCGAGTAAAAAGCGATCATACCGGGAGGGACGCGGTGCGTCCCTCCCGGTTTTTTGGTCTGAGCCTCGTCCCGGGCGCATAGGATACCGGCAGGGGGGAGGGACGAGAATGAACAACGACTACCGTGTGCCCATGGAGCACCGGCTGACGCTGACGGGCCGGGAGACCCTGACGGTCTCCGGCGTGGAGGACGTGGAGCGCTTCGACGAGACGGGCATCGTCATGGCCACGTCCGCCGGGCTCCTCACCGTCACCGGGGAGGGGCTGCACATCGGCCAGCTCTCCCTGGAGGGCGGCGAGCTCCACGTGGACGGCCGCATCGATGCCATCAGCTATGAGGAGCCCTCGGAGGGGGGCGGCGGCTGGCTGCGGAGGCTCCTGGGGGGATGAGGGTCCAGGTATCGGCGCAGCTGCTGCTCTTCGGCCAGTCCATCCTGCTGGGGCTGGGGCTGGCGCTGCTCTATGACCTCCTCCGGCCCCTGCGCCGCCGGGGGCGGCGGCTCACTGCCCTGCTGGACGGGGCCTTCTGCCTGGCGGCGGGACTGACGCTGCTGCTCTTCGCCCTGCGGCGGGGGGCGGGGGAGCTGCGGCTCTACTGCCTTCTGGGGGCCATGGGTGGGGCGGTGCTGCAGTTCGCCTGCTTCTCCCCGCTCCTGGCCCCGCTCTGGGATTTCTGGGCCCAGACGGCGGAGGCGGCAGTCCGCCTTGCCCTGCTGCCGCTGCGATGGCTGGGGCGTGGCATTAAAAAAGTGGAAAAGTTCCGCAAAAACCTCTTTTATTTTTGGAGAAAATGGTTTACAATAAGGAAAATCGGAGCAGTGGCCCACAGACGGCGGCCCAAAGGGGGGAAGAAGCATGGCGAAGGCAGCGAAAGGACGCAAGGTGGCGTCCGGCTTCCCCGTGCGTCTTGCGATCCTGGCACTGCTGGTGCTGCTGGGCTGGCAGGTCTGGCGGATGCAGGACCAGCTGACGGCGGCCAAGGCCCAGGAGCAGCAGCTCCGCACCCAGGTCCAGCTGCAGCAACAGGAGAACGACGCCCTGCAGAAGAGCATCGACCAGGGTGGCAGCCAGGAGGAGATGGAGCGCATCGCCCGGGATGAGCTGGGTCTCGTGAGCCCCGGCGAACGGGTCTTTGTGGACATCGGCCACTGAGCGCGTGTCATTTTGCCCCGCCCGCGGGCGGGAATCTAAGTAGAACGGGAGACGGGTATGGAGCCTGAGGTCGGCAGAATTCTGGAAGGGAAAGTCACCAGCATCATGAAGTTCGGCGCGTTCGTCGCGCTGGAGGGCGGCCGCTCGGGCCTGGTACATATCTCCGAGATCGCCCCCACCTATGTCAACGACGTCCACGATTTCCTGCAGGAGGGGCAGACCGTCAAAGTCAAGGTCCTCTCCACGGAGAACGGGAAGATCAACCTCTCCATCAAGAAGGCCCTGCCCCAGGAGGAGCGTCCCCGCTCCTTCCGTCCCGCCCCGCCGAGAGGCGGCCCCCGTCCGGCCCCCCAACGGGGTCTGGCGAGACCGGCTCCGCCCCCGGTGCCTCAGACCCCGGATCAGATCTTTGAGGACAAGCTCAAGCAGTTCATGACCGCCTCGGAGGGAAAGATGGCGGACCTGAACCGCAGCATGGACGGCCGCCGGGGCCGCCGGAGAAAGTGAAAAGGAACGCCGCGGTGAAGGGATGCTTCGCCGCGGCGTTTTCGTTATGAAATTGAAAATGGACAATGGACAATTGACAATTGAGAATGGGGGATCGCTGGCGGGGGCCTTGCAATTGCGCCGGGTCAGCGCTATACTGGGCGGGAGAAAAAGACGCATCAGAAGCGCTTCCTGATCCTGTGCGCCGCCGGAAGTTTGGAATCGAGTGGAACGGTCGGCACATCGGCTGGGTCAGCGCCTGCGACATTGACGAAAACGATGAATGGGGCGGAAAGGTTCAGGAGGGTCAGGCAATGTCCGCATGATCCGCCGCGCCGAAAAGCTTGGCTTCGTGGAGCGCAGCTGGAATGTAGGCACGCAAGAGGTTGACGGAAGGAAATACGATGGGCTGACCTTTCGATGGGAGAAACGATACGATGTCCTTACGAACAGATTTGGGGAAACTCGCAGCCGGGCATTGGCAGAATGAGTATGTTAACATCAGACCAATTACAACGGAGTCCGACTTGATATACTTGGGATTTGATTGTCAGCTGACCGATGAACAGCAAGCGCTGGTTAACCCCTTTTGGTTTTCTATTGGCAGAGCATATTTGAACCGCGAAAACAATTACCCATGTATTATTTATAATGGCCAGGATGATCCCGTCGGGTTTATCAATTTAAGCAAATGGTTCGGCAGCGGTGATGCGTATTCATGGAGCTATTATGTCGATAAAAATCAGCAAGGAAAAGGATATGGACGGCACGCGGCATAGTTGGCGATTCATATTCTGA
>SFLD01000006.1 GCA_004553545.1 Clostridiales bacterium
TGGCGCTGGGCAGGCCGGAGCCCACGGGGGCGAAGGCCGCCACGGCATTGGAGGAGGTGGTGTAGGGATAGATGCCGTAGTCCAGGTCCCGGAGAGCACCCAGCTGGGCCTCGAAGAGGATGGACTTCCCGGCCTTCTGGGCCTCCTTCAGGTAGCGGGAGGTATCCTGGATGTAGGGCTTCACGGCACCGCCGTACTGGTCGAGCCAGGCCATCATCTCGTCCATGGTGTAGCCCTTGGCGTGGTAGACCTCCCGGAGGATCAGGTTCTTCCACTCCAGAAGGTCAGCAAGATGCCGCTCCAGATACTCGGGGTAGAGGAGCTCGCCGGCCTGCAGGGTCTTCTTCTGGTACTTATCAGAGTAGAAGGGGGCGATGCCCTGCTTGGTGGAGCCGTACTTCTTGTCCTTCAGGCGCTGTTCCTCCAGGGCGTCCAGCTCCCGGTGCCAGGGCAGCAGCAGGGAGGCCCGGTCGCTGATTTTCAGGTTCTCCGGGGTGATGGGGACGCCGGCGGCCCGGACGTTCTCCATCTCATTGTAAAGGTTTTCGCAGTCCAGGGCCACGCCGTTGCCCAGGATGTTCACCACGCCCTCCCGGAAGATGCCGGAGGGCAGCAGGTGCAGGGCGAACTTGCCCTTGTCGTTGATGACGGTGTGACCGGCGTTGCCGCCGCCCTGATAGCGGACGGTGATGTCATAGTGGCTGGTGAGCAGGTCCACCATGCGGCCCTTGCCCTCGTCGCCCCAGTTGATGCCTACGATCGCGCAGTTTGCCATACGATTTTGCCTCCTGACGCACGGGGAACGTGATCTCCCGCGCGAGAATTTCGTTCAAACACCGGACTAGTATAAGCGTCTCTTATCCATAAGTAAAATATCGAAATTGCATATCCGCTATTTACTAAGCTAATAATAGAGAAACGGACCCGGCGGCAGGGCCAAAGTCCTGCCGCCGGGCAAATGAGGAAGAGGATGGAGATCCATTTCTCCGTCGGGACGCAGGGGAGAGAGGGTCAGCCCTGCAGGTCCGCGGCGGTGAAATACTTCTTGAGGGGCTTGTAGAGCAGGGCGAAGATCACGAGGCAGATGAGGATGTCCGGCAGCATGTAGGAGCCGTTGTAGAGCAGGGAGTAGAACCAGGGGCTGGTCATGGTCATGCCGAAGAAGGTATCCGGCATCCACTTGCCCCAGACCACGGCGCCGATGACATAGTGGGCCAGGAAGCGCAGCACGCCGCCGATGACGGTGCCGGCGTAGACGCTCCAGCTCTTCCGGGGCAGCAGGCCCGCGCCGAAGCCCAGCAGGGTGTAGGCCAGGAAGTAGTCGCAGATGATGGTGGTCCAGTCAATGGCGAAGCCATTGCCGGCGAAATACTGCAGGAAGCCGTAGACGAAGCCCACGCCGGCGCCCCAGCCGCAGCCATGGCGGACGGCGAAGAGGATGATGGGGACCATAGCGCAGTCCACAGAGCCGCCGTTGGGGAACTCGTAGAGCTTGATGTAGCTGAGGATCTGGGCCAGGGCGATGAGCATCGCGGCCTCGCAGAGGGTGCGGGTCTTGCTGTTTTTCATGGGTGTGCGTCTCCTTTTGGAAGTGATATCAATTCCGGAATCAGACCGCAAGGCAGCAAAAAACCGCATTGCGGCGTCGCAATGCGGTGGACCCGACAGGGGGCAAATTCGCATTCCTACGCCGGCATTACCCGGATCAGGTTCGAGGGACCGGGTGAGGAGCTTCACCCATCTCAGCCGGCATCCGCCAGCGCCCCTTGGAATTGTAACGCCATTCTAGCAAACAGAAAGGGAATTTGTCAAGACTTGCATGATGTGTTATACTATAAAAAATACCGATGGCGGCCATGCCGCCGACCGCCAGGAGGGGATCTTTCCATGAAACGCTGCTTCATCTTTGCCGCCGGGAGCTTTTACGGCCTCCGGGAGGCGCCGAAGGCCGGGGATGTCATCATCGCTGCAGACGCGGGCTTCCGCCTCTGCCGGGAGCTGGGCCTCACGCCGGACCCCCTGCTGGGGGACTTCGACTCCATGGAGGAGCCCAAGGACTTCGCCCACCTCATCCGCGTCCCGGTGGAGAAGGACGACACCGACACCATGCTGGCGGTCCGGGAGGGGCTGCGGGAGGGCTGTACGGAGTTCCGCATTTACGGCGGGACCGGCGGCAAGCGGCTGGACCACACCCTTGCGAACTTCCAGGCCCTGCTCTACCTCCGGCGGCACGGAGCCCGGGGCTATCTCTATGACGATGACTTCTGCTGGACGGCCATGGAGGATGAGACCCTCACCTTGGAGCGGCAGGTGGACTGGGGCATCGTCTCCCTCTTTCCCCAGGACGGGGCGGCGGAGGGCGTCACCCTCACGGGACTCCAGTACCCCCTGATGGACGCCCGGCTGACGCCGGATGTGGGCCTTGCCGTCAGCAACCATTTCCTGGCGGAGCAGGCCGTCATCACCGTCCGCAAGGGGGCACTTCTCGTGGGCTGGCAGCTGCCATCCCTCTGATTCGTTATCCTAACGAAAGAATAGCCATTTTTCCATCCCGGAGTTGCATCCGGGGTGGAAAACTTGTATAATCAAGAAAAGGTCAACCTATTTTTCGGAAAAATTCTGAAGTTTTTGTCAGCCAGTCACAGGAGGGGGAGCGTCATGTCCACTTTCACCGTCAACGGCCAGAGCGTCACCGTGGAGGAAAACCGGAAGCTCATCCGCTTCCTGCGGGACGAGCTGCGCCTTACCTCCGTGAAGGACGGCTGCAGCGAGGGCGCCTGCGGCACCTGCACCGTCCTCATCGACGGCAAGGCCACGAGAGCCTGCATCCCCCAGACCGACAAGCTGGAGGGGAAGACCATCGTCACGGTGGAGGGCCTTACGGACTGGGAGAAGGCGGTCTATACCTGGGCCTTCGGCGAGGCCGGGGCCGTTCAGTGCGGCTTCTGCATCCCGGGCATGGTGATGTCCGCCAAGGGTCTGCTGGACACGAACCCCGACCCTACCCGGGAGGAGGCGGCCTTCGCCATCCGAACCAATATCTGCCGCTGCACGGGCTATGTGAAGATCATCGACGGCATCCTGCTGGCGGCAAAGTGCTTCCGGGAGGGGAAGCTGCCGGAGGAGGCGGCGGACTGGAAGGTGGGCAGCCGGGTCCACCGGGTGGACGTGGCGGAGAAGGTCACGGGCACCGGCCAGTACCCGGATGATATCTGCCTGGACGGCATGCTCTACGGCAGCGCCGTCCGCAGCCAGTATCCCAGAGCCCGGGTGCTGGCCATCCACACGGAGGAGGCCCTGGCCCTGCCCGGCGTCGTGGGGGTCTTTACGGCGGCGGACATCCCGGGCAAGAACAAGGTGGGCCACCTGAAGAAGGACTGGGACACCATGATCGCCGTGGGGGATGTCACCCATTACCTGGGGGACGCCATCTGCCTGGTGGCGGCGGAGACGCCGGAGATCCTGGCGGAGGCCAAGGCCCGGGTCCGGGTGGACTATGAGGTCCTGCCCGCTGTGCACGATCCCCGGGAGGCCATGCTGCCGGACGCGCCCCTGGTGCATCCGGAGGGGAACCTGCTGGCCCACAAGCACATCCAGCGGGGCAATCCCGCCGAGGCGCTGGCCAAGGCAAAGCACCTCATCACCCGGCGCTTCTCCACCCCCTGGACGGAGCATGCCTTCCTGGAGCCGGAGTGCGCCGTGGCCTATCCCGAGGGGGATGGGGTCATGATCCTCTCCACGGACCAGAGCGCCTACGACACCCAGCACGAGACCATGGGGATGCTGGGTCTCCCGGCGGAGAAGGTGAGGGTCCGCAACTGTCTTGTGGGCGGGGGCTTCGGCGGGAAGGAGGACGTCACCGTCCAGCACCACGCCGCCCTCATCGCGTATCTCACCAAGCGCCCTGTGAAGGTGAAGCTCAGCCGGGCCGAGAGCCTTCTCATCCACCCCAAGCGGCACCCCATGGAGATGGAATTCTCTCTGGGCTGCGACGAGAACGGCATCATCCAGGGCGTGGCGGCGGAGTGCATCGCCGACACGGGGGCCTATGCCTCCCTGGGAGGGCCGGTGCTGGAGCGGGCCTGCACCCACGGGGCGGGACCCTACCAGTACGAGGCCTATGAGATCGACGGCTGGGCCTACTACACCAACAATCCCCCCGCCGGGGCCTTCCGGGGCTTCGGCGTGACCCAGACCTGCTTCTGCATCGAGAGTCTGATGAACGAGATGGCGGAGAAGGTGGGCATCTCCCCCTGGGAGATCCGCTACCGCAACGCCATCCGCCCCGGCGGCGTGCTGCCCAACGGCCAGATCGTGGACGATTCCACCGGCCTCGTGGAGACGCTGGAGGCGGTGAAGCCCTACTATGACGAGGCCGTGAGAAACGGCGACCCGGTGGGCCTTGCCTGCGCCATGAAGAATGCCGGCGTGGGCGTGGGAATCCCGGATACCGGCCGGGTGCGGCTGGTCATCCGGGAGGGAAAGATCCACATTTTTGCCGGCGCCTCCTGCATCGGCCAGGGACTGGGGACGGTGCTGGTGCAGACCGTCTGCGGTGAGACGGGCGCGGAACGGGACCAGGTGGTCTACGAGCGGTCCAACACCTGGGCGGCGCCGGATTCCGGTACTACCTCCGGCTCCCGGCAGACCCTCTTCACCGGCGAAGCCTGCCTCCGGGCCTGCAAGGGACTGGCGGAGGCATTAAAGGAAAAATCCTTGACAGACCTGGAGGGGCAGGAATTCTACGGCGAGTACCTGGGCAAGACTGACCCCCTGGGGGCGGATGTGCCCAACCCCGTGAGCCACATTGCCTACGGCTACGCGACGCAGCTGTGCATCCTGGATAAGGACAGCGGCAAGGTGAAGCGGATCGTGGCGGCCCATGATGTGGGCCGGGCCGTGAACCCCCTCTCGGTGGAGGGGCAGATCGAGGGCGGCGTGGTGATGAGCATGGGCTATGCCCTGACGGAGCGCTATCCCCTGGCGGACTGCAGGCCCACGGCGAAGTTCGGCACCCTGGGGCTCTTCCGGGCCAACCAGATCCCGGAGATCACGCCCATCATCGTGGAAAAGGCGGGGCTGCAGGTGGGCGGCGGCGCCATCGGCATCGGGGAGATCACGTCCATCCCCACGGCCCCGGCCATTGCCGAGGCTTACTACCGCTACGACGGGGAGCGCCGGACGGCCCTGCCCCTCAGCAACACCCCTTACAGCAAAAAGTAAGACGGCGGAGCACCGCCGTCTTACCGGAACGTCAGTTTCCCTCTGCTGCTTCCGCCCGGATGGCTGCCAGCGCCTCCGGGGTGTCGGCGTCCTGAAGCTCCCGGGGGTCCACCTCCAGCAGGGTGAGAAGGTCCTCGTGCCGCCGGATGACGGCGGCGCCCCCCCGGTCCCCCTGGAGCGCCCGCAGCTCCGGGAAGAGCCGGGCAGGGAAGAGGCAGGGGTTTCCCCGGACGCCGCCGTGGCCAAGGGCCGCGATGCCATCCGGTTTCTCCAGCCAGAGCGTCACGAGGGCGTCCACGCTCTCCCGCCGCAGCAGCGGCTGGTCCGCCACCAGGAAGAGAGCGCCGGGGCAGTTTCCCAGGGCCGCGAGGCCCAGGGCGATGCTGCGGCTGACCCCGGCCTCCGGTACGTCGTTCCAGACGGGAGTAAAGGAGAACTCCTTTGCAAGCTCCCGGATCTCGGGATACTGCGTCACCACTGCCACCTGGGAAAAGCGCTCCGCCGGAACTGCGGAGAGGGCCCGGCGGATGAGGGTGACGCCCGCCACCGCGGCCGTGAGCTTGTTGCCGCCGAAACGGCGGGCGCTGCCCGCCGCCAGCACCACGCAGCCGGGTTTTCCATCGTGTTTCAAGTAAGATCCCCCCTTGGGTCTAGTATGTCCAGTATATCCACTCCGGCGGGAGAATGTCAATCCCGCCAGGTACCATTTCAGAGGAGGAATGCCCTGTGAGTATCGTAGGCAAGAGCGAGATCCGGGTGGACGCCTATGACAAGGCCACCGGCCGCACCAAATACTACGAGGACCGGATGCCCCAGGACGCGCTTTACGTCCGGATCAAGCACTCCACCATCGCCCACGGCTATGTGAAGAGCGTGGACACGAGCGCGGCGGAGGCCATCCCCGGCGTGGTCCGGGTCCTGACCTGCTTCGACGTGCCGGAGCATCCCTTCCCCACGGCGGGCCATCCCTGGTCCATGGACCCGGGTCACCAGGACGTGGCGGACCGGCACCTCTTGAACCGGCACGTCCGCTACTACGGGGACGACGTGGCGGTGGTCATCGCGGAGAACGAGGTGGCCGCCATGCAGGGCGTCCGGGGGCTGCAGGTGGAGTATGAGGAGCTGCCCTTCGTGCTGGACGTGCAGAAGGCCATGGAGCCGGACGCCCCCCAGCTCCACGAGGGCTGCCCCGGCAACATCCTGAAGCACACGGACATGCGCAAGGGCAACTACGCCGAGGCCATCCAGGAACCCGGTCTTATCAAAGTCGAGGGCTGGTACGAGACCCCCACGGTCCAGCACTGCCACATCGAGAACCACGGCTGCTACGCCTATGAGGAGAATGGCCGCATCGTGGTGGTGAGCTCCACCCAGATCCCCCACATCATCCGCCGGGTGGTGGGCCAGGCCCTGGGCCGGCCCTGGGCGGACATCCACGTCATCAAGCCCTACATCGGCGGCGGCTTCGGCAACAAGCAGGACGCCCTCTACGAACCCCTCTGCGCCTGGTGCTCCACCATGGTGGGCGGGCGCTGCGTCCGGGTGGACTGCAGCCGGGAGGAGACCTTCGTCTCGAACCGCGTCCGCCACGCCATCCGCTTCCATATCATCACCTGGATCCGCAAGGACGGCTTCCTCGCCGCCCGGAAGATCGAGTGCTTCTCCAACCAGGGGGCTTACGCCTCCCACGGCCACTCCATCGTGGCCAAGGGCATGGGCTCCTTCGCCCAGATCTACCCCTGCGACCATGTGGAGGCCGATGCCTGGACCGTCTACACCAACCGGCCCGTGGGCGGCGCCATGCGGGGCTACGGCATGCCCCAGGCCACCTTCGCCGACGAGGCCAACATCGACGAGTGCGCCGCCGCTGTGGGCATGGACCCCCTGGCCTACCGGATGAAGTTCATCATGCCCCAGGGCTATCACGACGCCTTCTCCGGCAACACCAACTACTACGATTCCTTCCGGGAGTGTCTGGACAAGGGCAAGGCCTACATCGACTATGACCGCAAGAAGGCGGAGTTTGCCAAGGACACGGGACCCATCCGCCGGGGCATCGGCGTCGCGGCCTTCTGGTACAACACGGCGGTCTACCCCATTTCTCTTGAGACCTCCTCCAACCGGATGCAGCTGAATCTGGACGGCACCGTCACCATGCAGTGCGGCGAGACGGAGATCGGCCAGGGGGCGGACACCGCCTTCGCCCAGATGACGGCGGAGGTCATGGGCCTGAAGAGCTACCGGGATGTCCACGTGGTCTCCTGCCAGGATACGGACATCACCCCCACGGGCCTCGGCGCCTACGCCAGCCGCCAGACCTATGTGGCAGGCTTCGCCATCAAGAAGACCGGGCGGCTGCTGAAAGAGAAGATCCTGGACTACGCCTGCGAGGTGACGCGCCAGTCCGTGGACAACATGGACATCCAGGAGGGGAATATCGTCCGCAAGCGGGACGGGAAAGTCCTCATGAGCCTCTCCGAGCTTGCCATGACGGCCCAGTATAACCCCGTCCACTCCGAGCATCTCACGGCGGAGAGCACCTATACCATCCGCAACAACGCCTACTCCTTCGGCTGCACCTTCGCCGAGGTGGAGGTGGACATCCCCATGTGCAAGGTGACGCTGAAGGACATCATCAACGTCCACGACTGCGGCGAGCTCATCAACCCCGCCCTGGCGGAGGCCCAGGTCCACGGCGGCATGTCCATGGGCATCGGCTACGGCCTCTCCGAGCAGCTGCTCTTCGACGAGAAGACCGGAAAACCCCTGAACAACAACCTCCTGGACTACAAGCTCTCCACCTTCATGGACCACCCCCATCTGGAGGCTCAGTTCGTGGAGAATCCGGAGCCTACCTCACCCTTCGGCACGAAATCCCTGGGCGAGCCCCCGGCCTGCTCCCCGGCGCCCGCCATCCGCAGCGCCATCTACAACGCCACCGGCGTCTCCCTGGATGTGGCACCCATGACGCCCCACGTGCTCTACCGGGCCTTCAAGGACGCCGGGCTCATCCAGGACTGAGAGGAGGAAGCGACATGTATGATATGAAAGCCCTCTACCAGGCGGAAAGCGTCCAGGACGCCGTCGCCCTGCGGCTGGCCCACCCCGAGGCCCAGATCATCGCCGGCGGCTCCGACGTGCTGGTGCAGATGCGGGAGGGGAAGCGTGCCGGGAAGGAGCTCATCTCCATCCAGCGGCTGGACGAGCTCCGGGGCGTCTCCCTGGAGGAGGACGGGACCCTTCGCATCGGCTCCCTCACGAGCTTCTCCCACATCACCCGGGACCCCCTCATCCAGAAGTACATCAACGTTCTGGGCGAGGCCGTGGACCAGGTGGGCGGCCCCCAGATCCGGAACATCGGCACCATCGGCGGCAACACCTGCAACGGCGTCACCTCCGCCGACTCCGCCTCCACCCTCCACGCCTGGGACGCCGTGGTGGAGCTGACGGGCCCCGAGGGCAAGCGCCTGCAGCCCATCCGCGATTTCTACATCAAGGCCGGCAAGGTGGACATCCGGGAGGGCGAGCTCCAGACGGCCATCCTCATTCCGAAAGAAAGCTACGACCGCTGCTTCGGCCACTACATCAAGTACGCCATGCGCAGCGCCATGGACATCGCCACCCTGGGGACCTCCGTCAATGTGCGGCTGAGCCCGGACGGGAAGACCGTGGAGCGGGCGAGAGTGGCCTTCGGCGTGGCGGGTCCCGTGCCCCTGCGGGCGGAGACGGCGGAGAAGCTGGCCGCCGGGCAGCCGGTCTCCCTGGACCTGGCGGAGGCCTTCGCCCAGGCGGTGAAGGAGGACATCAATCCCCGGGATTCCTGGCGTGCCGCCAGGGATTTCCGGATGCACATCGCGGTGGAGAGCGCCAAGCGCGCGTTCATCGAGTCGGTCAAGCTGGCGGGAGGTGAGCTCTGATGGCACAGTATCAGGTGGTCCATTTCAACCTCAACGGCAAGGACGTGGAGAAGGTGGTGGACGTCCGGGCCAGCCTCACGGACATGCTGCGAAACGACTTCCGCATGACGTCCGTGAAGAAAGGCTGCGAGGTGGGCGAGTGCGGGGCCTGCAACGTCCTCATCGATGGGGAGGCCTTCAACTCCTGCATCTATCTCGCCGTCTGGGCCGAGGGCAAGCACATCCGGACCCTGGAGAGCCTGCTGGGCCCCAATGGCGAGCTCTCGGACATCCAGCAGGCCTTCATTGAGGAGACCGCCATCCAGTGCGGCTTCTGCTCCCCGGGCTTCATGCTCTCCGCCGTGGAGATTTTGGAGAGCGGGAAGGAGTATACGGACGATCAATTGCGCAAGCTCCTCTCCGGCCATCTCTGCCGCTGCACGGGCTATGAGAACATCCTTCGGGCGGTGAAGAAGGTCATGTACTGCCGCCTGGGCAAGGAACTGCCGGAGGCATAAGAAAGCAAGAGCGCCTGTCCCCCACGGGACAGGCGCTCTTTTTGTGCGGTCAGTCGGAGAGCTCGGCGATCTCCTGCTGGATGAGCTTCCCGGCGGCGCCTGCCAGCTCGTCCATCCGGCGGATGCGGACCAGGTCCCGGCCATAGATGGTCCGGGCATCGGGAAAGCTGGCGCTCTCTCCCATGAAGATGGCGGCCACCCGGACGCCCCGCTGCCGGAGAGTGCGGACCTGGGCGGCGGTATCCTGGACGGCGGCGGGACCGTCGTAGTCCCGGGAGAGGGGAACGCGGTCGCTGGGCGGGATCTTGTGGCTGTCGTTGGGGCTGGCGTCCGTCAGCAGGAGGAGCAGGCGCTTCTCCGCCGGGGCGTCCCGCAGCAGGGGCGCCATGCCCCGGAGGGCCAGGCCGTCCCGGTTCCACCCGGCGGCGAAGTAGTCAAAGATCTTCCGCTCGGCGTTCCGGTCCGGGAAGTCCTTCAGGATGCGCAGCACCGTGTAGCCCCGGAGGGAGCAGAAGCTGCTGACCCGGACGGGGATGCCGCA
This sequence comes from Clostridiales bacterium, assembly GCA_004553545.1. Lineage (GTDB taxonomy): Bacteria > Bacillota > Clostridia > Oscillospirales > Oscillospiraceae > Oscillibacter. The sequence goes on from SFLD01000006.1 coordinate 10,179, forward strand.
GGCGGCAAGGCTTTTCGCCAGGAGAAAGCCCTGGGCGGCGATGATCTCCTGGCAGTGGAGGCGGGAGGCGGAGCCATCCAGCAGGAGGTCCACGGAGAAGCCCGGCTGGGGTTCCGGGTCCGAGCGGAGGAAGATGCGGTCATCCCCCAGCAGCGGGGCCCGCCAGACCCGGCGGCCATCCAGAACGCCCTGGCGGGCGGGGAAGGCCTGGGGCTGCTGGTGGATGAGGAGGCAGTTGCGGATCTGCTCCGTCAGGCGGGCCAGGGCGCTCTGATAGAGCTCGCTGTCCTTCCGGAAGGCGGCGCGGTTCCATTTCGCCTGCTCCGCCGCCTGCTGGGCCAGGAGCTGGGAATCCTTACTTTGCGGCTTGTCCGGGGGCGGAGCGCCCTTGGTGTACCAGAGGCGGCAGTCCAGGTGGTCCCCGGTGCAGCAGCGCTGCTGGATAAGGGCCAGGTCCCGGGGAGGGAAGAGGCAGCGGCCGAAGCACTGCTCGATGTAGTCCCGGTCGGCCTCCTCCCGCTCGTTGGAGCGGAGGTGGGCCCGGAGAGCCCTGGCCGCCTGGACCATGCCGCCCTGACCCGCCTGGGAGGAGCGGCCCAGGACCAGGTCATCCGTCCGGACGATCTCCACGGGCATGAGCTTTGTGAGGAGCGGGGCCCAGCGCTCGTCAAAATGGAGCCGCAGGGGGACTTTCCTCCGCACTGTGCCGTCAAACTGCAGGTACTTTTGGAAGGCGGCCAGGATGGCCTGCTCCACGGCGTCCCCCTCCAGATCGCCGGAGAGGGAAAGGGCCTCTGAGAACCCCTTCTCCCAGGGAGGGAGGACCGGGGGACGCTGGCCCAGGACCGTCTTCCACCGGGCGGACTGCAGGGTATAGACCAGCGGGTTTTTCTCCATCCACTCCTGCCGGGAGAGCTGGTATTCCGAGGAGAAGAAGCCCTCGGCGTGGGCCAGGCGAAGGGTCTCAAGGGCGGGACGGCAGGGGAGTTCCCGCTGGTAGAGGGCGCTCTCCAGGCCCAGCCAGGCGAGGTCATCCAGCATGGCCTGGCGGACGTCCCCCTGCCAGCGGGCGAAGAGGCGGCGGGGCATCTCGTCCCCGTACCACTTGTGGAGAAGGCCCACCAGGAGGTCCAGGTAGAAGTCCGGTTGACCGGAGGCGGTCATGGCCAGAAAGGGCGGCTCAAAGCCGTAGTCTCCCGCCCCGGTCCAGACGATGTTCATGGCCCGGCGCTGCTGGGCACTGAAATTCCGGGTCTCCATGGCGTCAGTCCGTGAAGAGTTTGGCCCGGTCCAGCTTAGCGGGGATCCGGGCGGTGATGACATCCCGGATGAGCCCCTGCTCGTAGGCGTCGAAGGCCTTGTTGGTAATGCCCATGTCCAGCGCCATGCCGGGGGCCACGCCTTTCCGGATGAGGCGCAGGGCGTCCAGCAAGCCCCGGAGGTCCAGAGCCTTGGAGGAGACCTCGGCGCTCTCGCACTTTTTCTGCAGGTCCAGGAAGAGGGCGGCGAACTGCTGGCGGTACTTCTTTTCGAGGGTCGGGAACTCCCCGGAGAGGAGGCGGATGAGCCCCGCCTCGTCGATGGGGGGCATGTCGATGACCACGAAGCGGGAGGTCAAGGCCTCGTTGAGCTCCCGGGTCCCGGCGTAGCCGTAGTTCATGGTGCCGAGAAAGCGGGCGGCGGGGTGGATGGCCACCTGCCGGTAGCCGGGGACATCGATGGCCCGGCGGAAGTCCAGGGCGGCGTGGAGCACGGCCAGGGCCTCGTTTTTCGCCATGTTGATCTCGTCCAGCACGCCAAAGCCGCCGTTTTCCGCGCAGAGGGTGATGGGGCCGGGGCGGAAGCGGACCTCTCCGCCCTCGAAGGTATCCATGCCGATGAGGCCGGCGGCGTCCATGTTCACGTGGAAGGAGACGTTCCAGGCGGGACGGCCGAAGGCCTGAGCCAGGTTCTCCGCGAGGACGTTCTTGCCCGTCGCCTTGCTGCCGGAGAGCAGCAGGTTTTCCCCGCAGAGCAGGGCGGCGATGGCGGCCTCCCAGACCTCCTTCCCATAGTAGCGGTAGCGGGGCTCCGGGACGCGGCCGGCCAGGTCCGCCGGGGTGGGGTACTGGGCGCGGTAGGCTTCCAGGTCCTTCAAAAGGCCGGGGGAGACGCCCTCCTCCTTCAGGTATTCCAGCATCGATGCAGCACTCCTTTCTGTCGGCGTGATCACTATCCGGGGATATCATAGCACAAGTTCTGGGATTGGGAAGAGGCAGGTTTCACAAAATTCCGGTGATTCCGTTCCAATTTCTTCCCTTTCTGGGGGATTGGAAAACAGGACATTGTTTTTTGTTTGACGAACTCGGGAAAAGGGAGTATAATAGGGCCATCATCAAGAAGGAGGCATCCTCTATGAATACCATCATCACCATTGGACGGCAGTTCGGCAGCGGCGGCCGGGAGATCGGCATCCGCCTGGCCAAGGCCCTGAACGTGCCTTTCTACGATAAGGAGCTGCTGCGCAAGGCGGCGGAGAAGAGCGGCCTCTGCGAGAAGATCTTTGAGAACTTCGACGAGCGGCCCAAGAGCCTGCTGTACTCCATCGCCATGGACTCCTACCTCTTCTCCCTGCCCGGCGCCGGGGCCAGCGACTCCCTGGAGCAGAAGGTCTATCTCGCTACCTACGACGCCATCCGCCATGTGGCGGACGAGGGCCCCTGCGTGCTCATCGGCCGCTGCGCGGACTATGCCCTGGCGGACCGGGACAACGTGCTGAAGATCTTCATCGACGCTCCCATGGAAAAGCGCATCGAGACGGTGGCCCAGCGGGAGAACCTGACGCCGGAGAAGGCCCGCCAGCTGATCCTGAAGACCGACAAGCGCCGGGCGTCCTACTATGAGTACTACTCCTCCCAGAAGTGGGGCACCGTGGAGAGCTACGATTTCTGCCTGGACTCCAGCGTCTTCGGCATCGACGGCACCGTGGCGCTCATCGAGAAACTGGTGGAGATGAAGGAAGCCAAGTAAAAGCCCGGAAAGCGTCGGCGGCGGGGGAGACCCCGCCGCCGATTTCTCTTGCGGCGGCTTCCAGTTTGTGCTATACTGACGAAAGAAACGGAGGAAGAGGGGGACGGACTATGAATCCGCAGCAGAGAAAGAAACTCCTTGGCATCGCCAGCGGTGAGCTGGTGTTCGCGGGCGGCATCTTTTTGGCCGTGGCGCTTGCGGGCAAGACCCGGGGCGACTGGCAGCTTGGTGCGGCCATCGCCTGCTTTGTGGTGGCCGGGATCTTCCTGGTGGTGCGTTTTGTGGGCGGCGGCGGTAAGGCACCGCAGCAGCCTGCACCGGGTCAGGGCAAGGGCAAGCGCAGCAAGAAAAAGAGAAAGCACTGAAAAAAGGGCGGCATCCTGTCGGGTGCCGCCCTCCCCTTATTCGCCCTTCGGGCGGAGGTCCCGGTAGAAGCCAAAGGCCTCCTCAAATTTCCCCGCGCTGTAGGCTGTGACGTCTGCCACGTAGGCGTCGTAGGCGGCCAGGAGCCGCTTGGCCTCCTCCGTCAGCACGGCGCCGCCGCCGCCCTTGCCTCCGATGCTGGAGGAGAGCATCTTGCAGCCGAAGACGTTTTCCGCCGTCCGGATGATGCGCCAGGCTTTGGAGTAGGCCATCTCCATGGAAGCGGCGGCGGAGCGGAGGGAGGAATGCTCCTCCACCCGGTGGAGGAGGGTGGCGATGCCGGGACCGAAGCAGCGGGTGCGGTCCTCCGTATAGAGGCGGACGGTGAGCTTCAGCTGTAATTCCTTCTCCATGGGGGACCTCCTGGCGTGATTTTTCTGAGAAAATGATAGCACCTTTCCCGCTCTGCGTCAAACCTTTTCCCTTGCAATGGGCTCTCCGGGCTGGTAGAATGGGGGCGAAAAGGCTTTCATGCCGCCCCGGAAGACCCCCGGGATCACGGAAAGGAGAACTACCATGGATATCCCGAAAGTCCGTCTCGGCAGGACGGAGCTCTATGTCACCAAGACCTCCTTCGGCGCGCTGCCGGTGCAGCGCATCGGCCACGAGGCCGCCCGGAAGCTGCTGCGCCGGGCCTATGAGAGCGGCATCAACTACTTCGATACCGCCAACATGTATACGGACAGCGAGGAGAAGATTGGCGAGGCCCTCCACGATGTCCGGCAGAACATCGTCATCTCCACCAAGAGCGGCGGCAAGGACAAAAAGACCGTCCGGGAGCACATCGAACTGAGTCTCCGTCGGATGCAGACGGACTACATCGACCTCTTCCAGTTCCACAACCCGGCGGAGCTGCCGGACCCGGAGGACCCGGACGGCCCCTTCGGCATCACCAACCACCGTCTTGGCGTGGCCCAGGCCGCCATTGCCTCCGGAAACTTTGAGACGCTGCAGTTTCCCTTCTGCTACCTCTGCACGGAGAAGGACCTCCAGCTCCTCCGCGCCTGCGAGGCGGCGGACATGGGCTTCATCGCCATGAAGGGCCTCTCCGGCGGTATGCTCTCCAACGCCGCCGCCTGCTATGCCTTCATGCAGCAGCACCCCAACGTGGTGCCCATCTGGGGCATCCAGCACGAGTGGGAGCTGGACCAGTGGCTGAAGCTGACGGAGGAGAACCAGCAGATGACGCCGGAGCTTGCCGCCGTCATCGAGAAGGACCGGAAGGAGCTGGCTCACAACTTCTGCCGCAGCTGCGGCTACTGCCTGCCCTGCGCCGCCGGCATCAACATCCCCCAGGCTGCCCGCATGGCCATGCTGCTGCGCCGCTCCCCCTACCGCCCCTACATGACGGAGCAGTGGTACGCCGAGATGCACAAGATCGAGGGCTGCCTCCACTGCGACGCCTGCAAGAGCCGCTGTCCCTACGGCCTGGATACCCCCAACCTCCTCCAGGAGATGCTGAAGGACTACGACGCCTTCTACGCCCTCCATCATAACGACTGACCTGCGCGGAAGGCGCGGATCACGCCCCGCCGGGCTCGGGAAGGGCCCGGCGGAGAGCCGTCCGCCCCCACACCCCGCCCCGGAGCCGCCAAATTCCGCCGCAACCGGCAATAGTTGCGCCGGGTTGGTGGATTCCGGGGCGTTTTCCCGCTATGCTGAGGCCATCAAAGCCACGAAAGGAGCAAGATACGATGACTTACGGAGAGCGCATCCGCCGGGGGCGGGAGGCCAAAGCCCTCACCCAGGAGGAGCTGGCGGAGGCCCTGGGCGTCAGCCGCCAGGCCGTCAGCAAGTGGGAGGGGGATCTCTCCCGCCCGGCCGCCGGGAAGCTGGCCCTCCTCTCAGAGACCCTGGACATCCCCTGGGACGCCTGGCAGGCCATGGACGCCGAGGAGGCGGCGGCCCAGGCCGCCGCCCGGGAAACGGAGGGAGAGCGCCGCGCCCGGAAATGGCGGCGGGGCTCCGCCGCCCTGGCGGCCCTCCTCTGCCTCTCTCTCCTGATAAACGTCCTCCTCTGGGCGAAGCTCCACCCGGCGGAGGACGGCCCGGCAGGGGAGACTTCCCCCATCGCCGCCTTTCCGGAGACCCTGACTGTCCGGGTCAGCCGGGATTACCGCTTCGGGGACGAGACGCCGGAGGAGGATCCCAGGAACCCCTGGCAGATCCCCTTCCTGAAAGATGACCTGGCCCTTCAGGAGCACGAGCTCCTCGCGGCCTACTTCGAGGACATCAACGCCCTCGGCCAGCACTTCCTCTCCGTGGTAAAGGCCGACCCCCGGCAGGAGCAGGACTTCACCCTCTGGAACCTCTACGTCATCTGGGCCACGGCGGACGAAAGGGGAGACCTGGACTTCCAGATCCTCTACCAAGCCGCCTGCGACGTCAGCACCCCCAACAAGGTCTCCTGGCAGCGTTTTGAGAACGTCCTGGGCTACAGCGGCTTCCGCCTGAACGTCCCCGGCTTCGCCAACGACTACCTCGTCCTGGGGGAGGACGGCGTGCCGAAGGTGCTGGCCTCCCTGGGCGGCGGCGACGGAACCATGGACTACGACGTGGACGAGGACGGCCAGAAGGAGATCGTCTGCCCCGGCGGCTTCGGCGTCTGGACGGTCTACGACACGGTGGAAGGCCAGGACTGGGCGGACATCTACGAGATCCGCTCCGAGACCTGCGGCGTCTCCACCCTGTACTTCTCCCCGGAGAAAGGCGGCTTCTTTGTGGCGGACGTCAACCCCGAGACCGGGGAGGAGGGGGCCGTCCTAGTGCGCTACCAGCTTCAGGACGGAGCCTTCCTCCGCCGGGAGCCCACCGGCATCACCCAGGCCGACTATCCCGACGCCGCCGGGACGAAGCTCCATTTTGACCTGGATTACTTCTACGATTCCGTAGACCCAGACACGGTGCTGACCACGGAGAGCGGCCTCCGCCTGACGCCCCGCCAGCAGGCCTACCTGGCCCTCCAGCAGCTCTATGAGTTTACCGGCGTGAAGCTGGAGGAGGTCTACTGCGCCGTCAGCGGGGCGGGGGAGACCTGCTTCTCCCTGTGGGAGGACGGCTTCACCGATCGCTGCTTCTACTCCGCCGACATGCCGGAAGCCTACGGCGGCAGCGGTATTCCCAGCGTGACCTTTACCTGGTGGGAGCAGGGGGCCGACTGGTCGCCCCTCTCCCTTGAAACGCTGGCGGAAGCCCGCTACCTCCCGTCGGAGCCTGCCGACACCCTGTGGGACGCCTACCTCCGCCTCCCCCTGATGCGATCCGGCAGTCTGGGCCTGGCCAACGCCCGGGCCGACCAGCTCTGGCTCAGCGACGGCAGCCTCTACACCGCCGACATCCTGGAAACGGACTTCGGCCCCGCCCTGACATGCCTGACCGGCCCCTATCCCGACGGGGATCCCGCTCCTTTTCGCTTGGAGATCATGAAGAGGGAGATCCGTTCCATGAAACGAATCATTTTCTTACCCCTGCTCCTGGCCTTGCTGCTGACAGGCTGCGGCGCTCCGGCGGAAGGCCCCGCCGGGAGCTCCGCCGAAGCAGAGCGCTCCGTTCCGGCGGAGAGTACGCCCATTCCAGCGGGAACGTATACGGACGGTGCGGGGAACAGACTGACGCTGGCCCTTCGGGAGAACGGCGGCTACCGGGTGGATTTCGGTGTCTACAAGCTCCTCTGGGTGAAGGACGAGGAAGGCGCACAGGAGGGCGATGTGCTCCACTTTGAGGGCACGGATGACAGCGGGAATGCCATCGCCGCCGACATCACGGCGGAGGGGGACGGTTTGCTCCTCACCGTGGCGGAGTCCGGACACCCGGACTGCCCGGCGGGGACGGAGTTCCAGTTTGCCCCGGCGGAGTGACAAAAGGAAACGGCGGCATCCGAAAGGATGCCGCCGCTTTCTCACTTTTGGACCAGTTCCCGGAAGATGGCGTCCCGGTCGAAGCTGCCCTGGGCGAAGCGGGGGATCTCCTTGCAGGCCTTGCAGAGGCTGAGGCTGCACTCCGTCAGGATGGCGCTCATTTCCGCGTCCGTATAGGGGCAGCTGTCGGTGACGATGAGGGTGGCGAGGCCGTGGACCACCAGCCACATGTCCCGGAAATAGCAGTCCGCCAGCGCCTCGTCCAGGTGGTAGATGGCCATGAGGGAGGAGCGCAGCTGGTCCTGGGACTGGCGCATTTCCGCCATGGCGCCTCCCTGGGCGGAGGGACTGAGGAAGAGGAAACGGTAGAGCTGGGGCTCCTCCCGGGCAAAGCGCAGGTACTGCCGGCCAAAGCCCAGAAAGGGGATGGGCTGGCGGAGCCCTTCGTCGGTATAGCGGCGGTAGACGGCGTGGGCGGCCAGGCGCAGGTCCGCCCGGAGCTCATCCATCCCCCGGTAGTAGGTGAAGATGGGCCGGGTGGAGACCCCCAGCTCCGCCGCGATATCCCGGGTGGTGACGCCCTCGCCCCCCTTGACCCGGGCCACCCGCAGCGCGGCATCCACGATCTCATCCTTGGTGAACTTGACTTTCGGTGGCATATTGTTCCACTCCTTCCGAAGATGTTGCATAACAACTGGATTATATCGGACGGAGCGGGGAAATGTCAAGAGGAAAGGCCCCCAGCGGAAGCTCCGCCGGGGGCCTTTTTCACCGAAATGGCCGCTCAGGTCGTCTCCCGGACCACCAGCTCCGGGTAGAGGACGATGTTGTTGCCCACGGGGCGCTTGAGGAAGATGTCGTGCAGGGTGCTGGCGATGACGGTGGAGATGTTCTCAATCTGGGTATCGATGGTGGTGAGCTGGGGCTCGGAGCAGAGGGCGAAGGTGGAGTTGTCCTCCCCGATGATGGCCACCTGCTCCGGGATGGGAACGCCGCGCTTCCGGAACTCAGACACCGCGCCGATGGCGGTGAAATCGTCCATGAAGATGAACGCCTGACGGTCCTTCAGCTTGGGTGCCGCGGAGGCGGCGAAGCTGCGGCCGCCCACAGGCCCCTGCTCCACGGGGATGATCTGCTTTTTGGGATCGAAGGGCAGGCCCCGCTCCCGCATGGCCTGGGCAAAGCCCTCCACCTTGCGGTGGGTGTTGATGGTGTCGTTGGCCTTGATGAAGGAGATGTTCCGGAAGCCCCGGCTGATGAGGTGATCCACCGCCAGCCGCTGGCCCACACCGTGGTCGATCTGCACGGAGTAGCAGTTGCCCATGGGCTGGGTGGGCAGGGCCATGTTGGAGAGCATGATGGGAACCTCCGGCATGTAATCCCGCAGGACCTGCTCGATCTCTCCGCTGGAGAAGGTGGAACCCAGCATGACGAGGCCGTCCAGCTTCTTGCTGGCCAGGATCTGGATGTAGTCCATCTTTTTGGAGAGCTCGTTGCCGGTGTTGCAGAGCAGGGTGGTATAGCCCCACTTGAAAAAGAGGGTCTCCAGCACATAGGCCGATGTGGAGAAGTGGGGGTTTTTGATGTCCGTCAGCAGAACGCCCACGGTTTTGGTGGAGTTGCGCACCAGGCCCTGGGCCATGGCGTTGGGGAAGTAATTGTTCTTCTCCAGCACGGCCTTCACCCGGGCCAGGGTGTCCGGCGCCAGCTTGGAGGGATTGTTGATAGCCCGGGAGACCGTTGCGATGGAGACCTTTGCCTCAGCGGCGATGTCATAAATCGTTGCCATACATTACACCTGGGGGAGCACCGGGAAAAGGATGCCCCGCGTCTTCGTTCCTTTCATGATATCCCTATTATGAAAGCAATGGGAGCAAAATGCAAGGATTTTTTGCGAATTGTAAAGAAAACGCTAAGAAGTAAGGGGTTACAAACGGAGGATTCATGCCGGAAAAAGGGGAAGAAAGCATAGGAACGGCGTGGAAGCGATTACATTTGAACTGGAAAAATTCCAAAAATGGAAAGCATTGGACTCTGGAAAAATCACCAATGCCGGAAAACACGCCGTTTGAAAACTGTCGCAATACACAAAAAACGGGTGAGGGATTTTGATAATTCGCCGGTTGACACCGCGATAACAAAGGGATATACTAAAAATCGATGAAACCCCTTACATAACATCATCCGATCCGCAGCGGGGCCCTTTCCGGGGCTTTCCGCCGCGGCAGGAGGAACAGGAGAGATGAGTATGAGCAATGAGATCGTCCCTGTCCGCTGCTCCATCGTCCGGGGCGGGACCAGCAAAGCGATCTTCCTGATGAACAATCAGCTGCCTGCGGACCCCAAGGCCCGGGAGAAGATGATCCTGGCCATCTTCGGCAGCCCCAGCCTCCGGCAGCTGGACGGCCTGGGCGGCGCGGACATCACCACCTCCAAGGTGGCCATCATCGGGCCCCCCACCCGGCCGGACGCTGACATCGACTACACCTTCGGTCAGGTGAGCATGGATGTCCCCTTCGTGGATTTCGGCGGTAACTGCGGCAATATCTCCTCCGGCGTGGCGCCCTTCGCCATCCATCACGGTCTCGTGAACGCCGTGGAGCCGGAGACCACCGTCCGCATCCACATGACCAACACCGACAACATCCTGGTGGCCAAGGTCCAGGTGAAGGACGGCGAGCCCTGCGTGGACGGCGACTGCGAGATCGGCGGCGTGCCCGGCACGGCTTCCCCCATCGAGATGGACTGGAGCGATGTCCGGGGCTCCGCCACCGGCAAGCTGCTGCCCACCGGCAACGCCCAGGATGAGATCGAGATGGACGGGAAGAAGTTCTCCGTTTCCATCGTGGATGCCGGCAACATCTGCGTCTATGTCAAGGCCTCCGACTTCGGCCTCACCGGCTATGAGACGCCCGCCCAGATCAACGGCGACAAGGAGCTCTCCGCCCGGCTGGAGCACCTGCGTGCCCTGGCATGCCAGAAGATCGGCCTGGTGGAGCGCTGGGAGGATGCCCGCCTCGTGACGCCCTATCAGCCCTTCTTGGTACTGGTGGCGCCCCCGGCGGATTACGACACCTACACCGGCCAGCACGTGGCCAAGGCGGATACCGACATCGTGGTGCGCTGCTCCGTGATGCTCTCCATCGTCAAGGCGTTCCCCGGCACCGGCACCTGCTGCACCGGCAACGCCGCCCGCATCAAGGGCAGCCTGGTCTATGAGATGCTGAGCCCCGAGTCCCGGGCCAAGGAGGTCCTCTCCATCGGTCATCCCACCGGTACCATCCAGGTGACCTCCATCGTGGAGGACGACAGCGGTCAGCTGCCCAAGATGAAGAAAGTCTCCTTCATCCGCACCGCCCGCGTCCTCATGGACGGCACCACCTACGTAAGAAAGAGCGTCCTGTAGATCCTCTGCGGTCTGCCGGTGGTGGACTGCTTGGAAGAGGATCCCTTTGAGAATATCGAAGACGGTGACTATGTCAAGGTAGATGCCACCAACGGCACGGTAGAGATCATCAAGAAGGGAGAGTGGAATGCTTGTACCTGACGGATGAAGAGAAACGGATGCTGGACGGCGAGTACGGATACGGTGCACAGACTGGCATGAAGATCCTGGTGGCCTTGGGAAAAGTGTTCGATGCGGAAAAGCTGATCCCGGTCCGGAGTGCTCACGTGGCTGGCACAGGATTCAAGACCTTCGGAAAACCGGGGGTCGCCTGGCTGGAGGATCTGGTGGAGAAAGGCGCAAAGGTCCGGATCCCTACGACCCTCAACGTGATAGGCGTAGACCGGGCGACGGACCTGGGCTTCCCCAGAGATCTGGTGGAATGGCAGATGCGGATCGACAATGCCTATGAGGCCATGGGTGCTGTTCCGATCAATTGCTGTACCCCCTATTGGTGCGGCTATGTATCCCGGATGGGGGAGAGCATCTCCTGGAGCGAATCCTCGGCGGTGGTGTATACCAACTCTGTGTTGGGTGCCAGAGATAACCGGGAGGGAGGACAGAGCTCGTTTGCATCCGGATTGACTGGACGCACGCCTTACTATGGACTGCACATTCCCGAAAACCGAAGGGGGCAGGTGTTGGTAAAGATCCTGGATAAACCCAAGGGTTATTCCGAGTATTCCGCTGTGGGCGCATATGTGGGGAAGAAGATCGTGGAGAAGATCCCGGTTTTCGAAGGATTTGATCCCCCCAGTAATGAGGAGCTTGCGACATTGGGCGCGGCCCTGGCCTGTACCGGCGGAGTTGCAATGTTCCATGCGGTTGGATATACCCCGGAAGCACCTACACGGGAGGCGGCATTTCAGGGAGCCCCCCATGAGACGATCGAAATCACCCGACGGGAGATCCGGGAAGGCTTTCAAATCGCGACTCGGGCTAAGAGCCGGGAAGTTGATCTGGTGTTGCTGGGATGTCCCCAACTGACCATTCACCAGGTCCGTTATGTGGCGGAAAAGCTGGCCGGCAGGAAAGTGAAGGAGGGAACCAGCCTCTGGCTGCAGGCCAATGCTTTTGTGAAGGGCATGGCAAAGCAGTTGGGGTATCTGGATATCATTGAGCGAGCTGGTGGTTTAGTGCTGCAGGATATGTGCACCTGTCTCAGCTATCCGGAGCTTTTGGGACACAAGACTATGGCTTGCAATTCGACAAAGGTTTCCTTCTATACACCCGGATCCAATGGGATGGATATCTGGTGTGGTGATACCGACAAATGCATTGAAACCGCTATCACTGGAGTCTTTGCGGATGAGGAGATTTAAGCCCAAAATCAGAGAAAACGCGATACAACGAACAAAGCGAGGCAATATTTATGGTTAATAAGATCTATCCCCTGCTGTCCAATATGATTCATCCGAGGAATTCAGCGGGACCGCTTTTCCCGGACGTGCCGGATGTTTACACGGATTCCCCTATTATCTGCTATCTCATCCATGCGGGGGAGGAGTGGATTTTGGTGGATACCGGCGCCTGCGGTGAGACCTGGTCTGGTAAGTACCACCATAAAATGACCCCGGTGGAGCCGGATAACTGGGATAAGCTGCTGGCTCCCTTTGGCTTGACGCCGAAGGATATTAAGACGATCGTCAATACACACCTCCATTGGGACCATTGCTACAATAACGATCTCTTCCCCAACGCAAAGATCTATGTGCAGCGCAAAGAGGTGGAGTTTGCCATTAATCCGGTCCCTTCCCATTACGTATACTATGAGGCATTCCAGATCGGCATGATCCCGCCCTGGGTGGCGTCCAGCGGACGTTTTGAGATCATCGAGGGAGAACTGGAAATCGCGGAGGGTGTGAGATTGATCCCGCTGCCGGGCCATACTCCCGGTTTCCAGGGCGTGCTGGTGACGGCAGGCAATGGTCAGCAATATCTTATCGCGGGAGACTGCGTTGCAAATCTGGATAACTGGTATAATCGGGCGTTTGGACAGGCAGTCCCTTCCTACATTCATGTGGATCTGGCGGTTTACTACGAGACCTTGCAGCGAATGACAAAGATGAATGCGGTCATCCTTCCGGGGCATGATCTGCGGGCGTTTAATGAAAAGGTCTATCCCCCGGAGAAAGCTTAAGTTCCCCCGAGCAAGAGGCTCAGAAAGATACACTACAAAAAAACAAGAAGAGAAACGATGAAAAAATTTTTGTGCATGCTCTTCGCGGCCGTAATGGTTCTGTCTCTGGCAGCCTGCGGCAACCAGAACACCCCTGCCGCTTCTGGCTCCGGTTCTGATTCCGGGAACGGCCAGAAGGGTACCCCCACCTACAGCCTGAAACTCAGCCACTGCATGTCCACCAACTTCTCTTATCATAAGTTCGCCGAGAAGTTTGCTGAGATCGTCTCTGAGAAGACCAACGGCGATGTTGAAGTCGTGATCTATCCTGCCTCTCAGCTGGGCGGCGAGCGTGAGTCCTGTGAGGCGGCGCAGCTGGGCACCCTGGACATCGCCATCACGGCGGCTGCCCCCCTCGCCAACTTCTCCAGTGAGTTCGAAGTCTTCAACCTGCCTTTCCTGTTTGAGGATCGCGAGCATGCTCACAAGTATCTGGATTCTGAGTACGGTGACGCCAAGCTGGCTTCTCTTGAGAGTGCTGGTCTGGTGGGCCTGGCTTTCGGCGAGAACGAATTCTTCGACTGGTTCACGACCTTTGAGGCTACGGAACCTTCCGACTTCCAGGGCAAGAGCATCCGCTGCATGGAAAACAACTGCTATATGGCGTATCTCTCTGCTATCGGCGCCAACCCTGTTCCCATGGCTTGGTCTGAGGTCCCTGCTGGTCTGACCAACGGCACCATCGACGGTACCTGCCTGACTCTGCCCGGCACCTGGGACCTGGGTATGTACAAGGGCAACTACTTCATTAAGGGCGATGTCTGCTACGGTGCGGTTCCCATGGTCATGAGCAAGCTGGTCTACGATTCCCTGCCTGCGGAGTATCAGGAGATCATGCACTCTGCTGCCAAGGAAGCTGCTGCTTATGAGCGCCAGTGGATCACGGACAACGAGGAGTCCATGCTGAAGGAAATGCAGGATGCCGGCCTCACTTACATTGAGTGTGACCGCGATGCGTTCATTGACGTGGTGGTGGATAAGGTGTACGGCCAGCTGGTCGGCGACACCATCAAGGCGGAAGATATCACCGATATCAACTCCTTCCGTACTACGGATCCCGTTTACGTTCCCTGACCCAGACCGGCAGAAGCCGGTAAGCCAGTAAAATGACACAAAGGGCGGAGGTGCCCGCCGCGGCACCTCCGCCCTGCGCGAGAAAGGTGAAGATCAATGTCAAAAAGTGTATCTGACAACGGAAAGCATACGCTGATCCGGAAGATCGATAAAGGCCTCCTGAATGTGGAGAATACCCTGGCTGGTATTGCCTATGCCATCATGGTGATCGTGGTGTTTGTAGGCGTTATCCTGCGTTACGTTGTGAAGACTCCGAACCTTTACGGTGAGGAGATCTCCCGGTATCTCATGGTTATGTGTGTGTTTCTGGGGATTGCAGCAGGCTGTCGCCAGAAGGTCCATCTGTCGGTGGAGATGTTTGTGGATACGTTTCCCAAGCCGGTCCGCAAGGTGATCCAATTTATCGTTCGGACGCTGGTGGTCTTGCTTTACGGCTACCTTACCTATGCTGGTTTTATGATGGTGCAGCAGATGAAGATGCTGGGCCAGACCAGCCCGGCAATGAGACTTCCTATGTGGATCATGTATTGCGTGATCGCACTCGGTTTCCTGCTTAGTCTCTTGACGGAAATTATTCTATATATCAATGACCTGTTCTGCCACGGCAGTCTGATCAACGACGAGAAGGAGGAAATCAATCTGTGATTACTGGTGTGATTTTTGGCACGTTCCTCCTGGCTGTTTTCTTTGGCGTGCCCATTGCGCTTTCCCTGGTTTTGGGTACTGTGGTGCCCCTGACGCTCTTCAGCAATGTCCCTGTTACCGTAATTATGCAGAAAATGTTCGCTTCCATTGACAGCTATAGCCTGATGGCGGTGCCGTTTTACATCATTGCCGGCGGCTTCCTGGACAAGGGCGGCGTTTCCAAGCGCCTGGTCAATCTGGCGGATGCACTGGTCGGCTGGCTGCCCGGCGGCCTTGCCGTGGTGACCTTCCTGGCGTCTGCCTTCTTCGGCGCGATTTCCGGCAGTGCGGCTGCCACGGTGGCGGCCATCGGTGGTCTGCTGTATCCCTCTATGATCGAGCGCGGTTATGATCAGCGCTTCTCTCTGGCGACGATCTCCATCGGTGGCATCCTTGGTATTATCATTCCTCCCAGTATCCCGATGGTACTTTTCGGCATTTCTGCCAGCGTGGACGTCAGCAAGATCTTCATGGGCGGCATCATTCCCGGTATCCTGCTGGTGGTGGCCATGTCTATTTATTCTGTTATTTATGGCAAGCGTCACAATCTGGAGACCAAGAAGTTTGAGCTCCGTGCTCTGGGCCGTGCGCTGAAGGATGCGATTTGGGCCCTGTTGATGCCCCTCATCATCCTGGGTGGTATTTATGCCGGCATCATGACTCCCACAGAGGCCGCTGCAGTGGCGATCATCTATGGCCTCATCGTTGGTCTCTGCATCTATCGTGAGCTCTCCGCCAAGATGCTGGTGAAGATCGTGACCGATGCGGTTGCCAGCTCTGGCCAGATCATGTTTATCGTCGCGGGCGCTTCTGCCTTTGGTTATGTGATGACTCGTGAAAATGTTCCTACCAAGGTTGCAAACTTCATCACCGGTGTTGCGGGTAACTATTGGGTCTTCTATCTGCTGGTCATCCTGCTTCTGCTCTTTGTCGGTACTTTCATGGAAGTGGCGCCGGCTACGATGCTGCTTTCTCCCATCCTGGTGCCCTGCATCAGTGCTTACAGTATCAATCCTGTGGTATTTGCGGTCATCTTTGTTTGCTCCTTGGGCGTTGGCCTCGTGACTCCGCCGGTGGGTCTAAATCTCTATGTGGCGGCAAATATCGGAAGGGTGAAGTTCGAAAAGGTGGTCAGTAAACACCTATTTATCTACATGCTCTGTTATTTGGCGGTGGTGGTTCTGCTGGTCATTTTCCCGCAGATCGTCAACTTCCTGCCCAGCCATATGTGATGAGAGGGCAATTCAATTAACAAGAACTCGCAATGAACTGCTGAGATCAAAATAGAGCGGTTGTTACGGACAAGTGATATCAGCATTAGCTAAGAAAGGGAAGTCACAGCAATGAACAAAGGAACTTTGGAAGGCATTACCGTAATTGATCTGACCCGGGTTTTGGCGGGGCCGTACTGCACGATGTTCCTCGCGGACATGGGCGCCAACGTCATCAAGGTGGAAGTCCCCGGAAAGGGTGATGATACCCGCACCTATGCGCCGAGTTTTCACGGGGAAAGCGCTTACTTCATCAATCTCAACCGCAATAAGCGCAGTCTCACCCTGAATCTCAAGTCCGCCAAGGGCAAGCAGATCCTCAAGGATCTGGTGAAGAAGGCCGACATCCTCATCGAGAACTTCCGCCCCGGCACCATGGAGAAGCTGGGCCTGGGCTATGACGTGCTGAAGGAAGTCAACCCCAAGCTGGTCTACGGCTGCATCTCCGGCTTCGGCCAGTACGGCCCCTATCATGACCGGCCCGGCTACGACATCGTGGCCCAGGCCATGGGCGGCCTCATGAGCATCACCGGCTGGCCCGGCGGCAGCCCCACCCGCAGCGGCACCGCCATCGGCGACGTGCTGGCGGGCCTGAGCCTCACCATCGGCGTGGAGGCCGCCTACATCAACGCCCAGAAGACCGGCGTCGGCCAGATGGTGGACGTGGCTCTGGTGGACAGCGTGGTCTCCTCCCTGGAGGTCATCAACCAGATCTATCTCGCCAGCGGCCGGATCCCCGAGCGCATCGGCAACCGCTATGAGGCCACCGCTCCCTACGATTCCTTCCACGCCAAGGACGGCGACATGGTCATCGCCGCCGGCAACAACAAGCTCTTCGCCCTGCTCTGCGGCGTGATGGGCAAGCCCGAGCTGGTGGATGACCCCCGCTTCCTGAACGTCCCCGACCGGGTGGAGAACCAGGCCATCCTGAAGCCCATCATCGAGGACTGGCTGAAGGACTATACCATCGACGAGGCTGTGGAGATCATCCTGGCTTCCGGCTGCCCCGCCGCTCCCATCAACACCATCGACCGTATCGTGGCCGATCCCCACATTGCCGGCGCCCGGGAGATGTTCGTGACGCTGCCCCATCCCACGGCCGGCGACATGAAGATCTGCGGCAACCAGATCAAGCTCAGCGAGACCCCGGTGCAGTTCCAGCGCCCCGCCCCGCTGCTGGGCCAGCATGAGGAGGAGATCCTCCACGAGATGCTGGGCCTGAACGCCGACGAGGTGAAGGCCCTGAAGGAGGAAGGCGTGCTGTGAAAGAGCGGAAGATCGAGATCATGGAGGTCTGCCCCCGGGACGGGTGGCAGAACCTGCCGGATGTGATCCCTCTGGAGAAGAAGAAGCAGTACATCGACCATATGCTGGCCTCCGGCTTGAAGTATATGCAGATCTGCTCCTTCGTGAACCCCAAGGTCATCCCCCAGATGGCCGACGCCCAGGAAGTCACCCGCTACTTTCTGGAGAAGTATCCCGACCGCTGCTTCAACGCCCTGATCCCCAATCTCCGGGGCGCGCAGACCGCGGTGGACTGCGGACTGCGGGAAGTGAGCTTCGTGGTCTCCGCCTCGGAGAGCCACAATATGGCCAACGTTAAGCGGACCATCGCCCAGTCTCTGGCGGCACTGGACGAGATCTGCGAGAAGCTGCCCCAGCTGGACGTGACCCTCTCCATCGCCACCTCCTTCGGCTGCCCCTTTGAGGGGGCGGTCCCGCCGGAAAAGGTGCTGGAGATGGTCCGGCACGGCGTGGACATCGGCATCACCAAGGTGGAGCTGGCGGACACCATCGGCGTGGGCGATCCCATGCAGGTCTACGAGCTCTTCCGGGCAGTGAAGGAGCGCTATCCCCAGCTGCAGCTCCTGGCCCATATGCATGACACCCGCAACAACGGTGTGGCCAACAGCTTTGCCGCGGCCCTGGCCGGGGCGGATGTGATCCACGGCGCCCTGGGCGGCCTGGGCGGCTGCCCCTTCGCTCCCGGCGCCTCCGGCAACACCGCCACCGAGGACCTGGTCTTCCTGATGGAGAAGAGCGGCTTCCGCACCGGTATCGACTTCCCCAAGCTGCTGGAGGCGGCCAAGGAGATGCGCGCGGAGGTGCCCGGCAACTACAGCGGCCACCAGATCATGATCCAGAGCGTCCCCACCGGCGCCTGAGAAGGGAAGGTTCACTATGGGAAAGACTTTGGCGGAAAAGATCCTGGCGCGCTGCGCCGGGAAGGAAAGCGTCAGCGCCGGTGAGATCATCCAGGGCCGGGTGGATATCGCCATGCTGGATGACACCCTGGGCCCCTGGTATGTGGACCCCGGCCTGAAGAAACTGGGCGCGGACATCTGGGACCGGTCCAAGACCGTTCTCATCTGCGACCACTACACCCCCTCCGGCTCCGCAGCCCAGGCCAACGTGGTGAAGTTCAACCGCGAATGGAGCAAGGAGTACAACATCGAGCACTACTTTGAAGAGTGCGGCCCCTGCCACCAGATCCTGGCGGAGAACTGCTTCGACCTGCCCGGGACGCTGTTGGTGGGCGTGGATTCCCACACCGTTACCGCAGGTGCCTTCGGCTGCTTCGGCACCGGCATCGGCTCCACCGAGATGGTGGGCGTGCTGGCCACCGGTGAGATCTGGCTGCGGGTGCCCGAGTCCATCAAGATCCAGTGGGAGGGCAAGCTGGGCAGCCGCGTCATGGGCAAGGACGTGTTCCTGCGGACTATCCGGGACGTGAGCCACTCCGGCGCCACCTATATGGCCATGGAGTTCTGCGGCAGCGCCATCCGGGACTTGGGCATCGACGACCGCATGTGCATCAGCAACATGTCCGTGGAGGCCGGCGCCAAGGCGGGCCTCATGGCCGCCGACGAGAAGGTGGAGGCCTATCTCCGGGAGCACGGCAACACCAAGCCCTACTATGTCTTTGAGAGTGATCCCGACGCGGTCTATCACTCCGTCCTCAACTACAAGGCCGAGGAGCTGGTGCCCCAGGTGGCCTGCCCCCACGCGGTGGACAACGTCCATGACGTGACGGAGATGGCCGGTACCCGCATCGACCGGGCCTATATCGGCTCCTGCACCGGTGGCCGCCTGACGGACCTCATCGCTGCGGCGGAGATCCTGCGGGGCAAGAAGCTCACCCGGGACTGCAAGCTGGCGGTCTCTCCCAGCTCCAAGAAGGTCTGGGAGCAGGCAGCGAAGATGGGCATCCTCAACGAGCTCTCTGAGGCGGGCGCCACCATCCTGGCTCCCACCTGCGGCGCCTGCGTGGGCTATCACTCCGGCCTGCTGGCGGACGGCGAGAACTGCGCCTCCACCACCAACCGGAACTTCCGGGGCAGAATGGGCAGCCGGGAGGCCGGGGTCTACCTGGTCTCTGCCGCCACCGCCGCGGCCTCCGCACTGACGGGCCGCCTGACGGATCCCCGCGAGATTTGAATAGGAGGGTACCATGAAACAGGAAATCATCCGTGGCCGCGCCTACCTGTTCGGCGATAACATCAACACCGATTTCATCAATCCCGCCCAGTACATGGAGCTGCCCATGGATCAGATGATCCAGCACGCCATGGAGGGCGCGGACCCTGACTTCTCCAAGAATGTCCGTCCCGGCGACGTGATGGTGGCCGGCATCAACTTCGGCTCCGGCTCCAGCCGGGAGACCGCACCCATGGTCATCAAGGGCAGCGGCATCTCCGTGCTCATCGCCGTGTCCTTCGCCCGGATCTTCTACCGCAACGCCATCAACATCGGCCTGAAGGTGCTGACCTGCCCCCAGGCCAAGGAGATCGCCCACGGGGACGAGCTGGAGGTGGACCCCATCGCCGGGACCATCCGGGATCTCACCACCGGGAAGGACTACACCTGCACCGCACTGCCGCCGCACATTCTGGAACTGGTCAATGACGGCGGTCTCATCCCTCATCTGGAAAAGACTCTGAAAAAGAAAGACTGACAGGAGGTAAATGACAGTATGGGAAAAGTTATGAAAGCCAGGATCATCGCCCGGGGCGGCGTGGTGGAAGGCGAGGCTCTGGTGAGCCCCAAGCCCCTGGGCTTCAACCTGGGCGTGGATGTGCCCAACGGCATCATCATTGAGCATGGCCATCCCCTGGAGGGCGTCTGCTTCAAGGACAAGGTCTTTGTCTTCCCCAACGGCAAGGGCAGCACCGGCGGCTCCTACGTGGTCTATCAGCTCATCGAGGGCAAGACCGGACCCATCGCCTTCGTCAACCACAAGACCGACACCATCGTGGCTGCCGGATGTATCATGGGCCGGCTCCCCACCGTGGATAACCTCTCCGACGAGGACTATCACTCCATTGAGACCGGCGACTGGGTCCGCGTGGACTCCGTCAACGGCACCGTTGAGATCATCCGGAAGAAAGGGGAATAAACGATGTTTTTGACCGATGAAGAAAAGCGGATGCTGAACGGCGAATGCGGCGAGCCGCTTCGCTTTGCCATGGAAATGCTCAGCACCCTGGGCGAGATCAATGACGCCGAGAAGATGATCCCCATCAAGTTCGCCCACGTGGCGGGCCTCTCCTACAAGACCCATGGCGAGGCGGGCATCCGCTGGGCCGAGGGCATGGCGGACATGGGCGCTCGCGTCCGGGTCCCCACCACCTACAATGTCTGCGCCGTGGACCGCAGCCGCGATCTGGGCCAGCCCGACTCCTGGGTCATCCCCCAGCTGCGGGTGGGCAAGGCCTATCAGCGCATGGGCATCTACGGCACCTCCTCCTGCACGCCTTATATGTATGGCTTCGTCCCCACCCTGGGCGAGCATGTGGCCTGGGCGGAGAGCTCTGCCGTCATGTTCTCCAACTCCGTCCTGGGTGCCTGCGATAACCGCGAGGGCGGCCCCAGCGCCCTGGCTGCCGCTCTGGCCGGCCGGACGCCGGATTACGGCATGCACCGCAAGGAGAACCGCTACGGCGACGTTCTCTATAAGATCACTGTCCCCCTGGAGAGCTATGCCGATTACGGCGCCCTGGCTACCTATGTCGGCAAGCAGATCAACGACAAGAAGCCCGTCTTTGACAACCTGAACAACCCCAACCAGCAGGAGCTCATCTGCCTGAGCTGCGGCCTTGCCACCGTGTCCAACAGCTGCATGTTCCACGGCGTGGGCGTGACCCCCGAGGCTCCCACCCTGGAGGCTGCCTTCGGCGGCAAGACGGACTACGCCATCATCGAGTTCGGCGCCAAGGAGCTGAAGACCGGCTACGAGATGCTCCACAGCGGCAACAACCGCAACATCGACTATGTCGCCATTGGCTGCCCCCACGCCACGTTGGACGAAGTCCGCGAGGTGGCGGAGCTGCTGGACGGCAAGAAGGTCCACGAGGGTGTGCAGTTCCTGGTGCACACCAACGTCCAGACCAAGGCCATCGCCAAGCAGCTGGGCTTCCTGGACACCATCGAGAAGTCCGGCGCCATCGTGACCCAGGACTTCTGCACCTCCCTGGGCGAT
This sequence comes from Clostridiales bacterium, assembly GCA_004553545.1. Classification (GTDB taxonomy): domain Bacteria; phylum Bacillota; class Clostridia; order Oscillospirales; family Oscillospiraceae; genus Oscillibacter. The sequence goes on from SFLD01000006.1 coordinate 31,600, forward strand.
CCCGAGGACTTCGGCGCGCATGTCTGCGCCACCAACTCCTCCCGCATCGCCTTCTACGGTCCCCACAACAACGGCTTTGACGTCTGGTTCGGCGACGCCGCCAAATGCGTAGACGCCGCCATCAAGGGTCATTGGGATTTCGACTGAGAGACGAAGCATATGTGAAAAACGCGATCCGGATCATTCCGGATCGCGTTTTTTTTGAGATATCTTCCCTTTACCCCGCGTTGCGGGAGGAGATGTAGTGGGACTGGACCAGGAGGTCGGTGATCTGCTGGGCGGAGCGCTGCAGCGCGGGGATGATCTCGCTGCGGAGGCTGCCCTCCATGCGGAAGCAGGGCCCCGAGACGCTGATGGCGGCGGTGGGATAATTGGTGTAATCGAAGATCGGCGCGGCGTAACAGCAGAGCCCGGCCTCCAGCTCCTCGCTGTCGAAGGCGTAGCCGTTCCGGCGGGCCTCAGCCAGCTCTTTGCGGAGGCGGTCCTTGTCAGAAATGGTATGCTCCGTGAACTGCTGGAAGGAGAGCTGATCAAGGATGGCATCCAGCGCGCTTTCCGGATAGTAGGCAAAGATGCTCTTGCCGTTGGCGGTGCAGTAGAAGGGGAGGCAGTGACCGATCTGCGTGCAGGTCCGCATGGAGTGGGCGCTGTCGATCTTATTCAGATAAATGATGTCGCTGCCGTAGGGGGCCGCCAGATTTACGGTCTCGTGGAAACGGCCGCTCAGCGACAGCAGGAAGGGCTGGGCGATGGTGCTGAGGTCAATGCTGGCATTGGCGCCCAGCAGGAAGGCTGTCATACCCAGGCGATACTTGCTGGTTTGCGGGTCCTGCTCCAGAAAGCCTTCGTTTTTCAGGGTGGCCACCAGGGTGGAGGTGGTGGATTTATGGAGGCCCACCTGCTGACTGATCTCCTGCAGGCTCAGTTCGCTGACGCCGAAAAAGCAGCGCAGGATCGCCGCAGCCCGGGAAACGGATTGGATGGGACCTTTCATGTTGACTTCATTGCTTGGCATTCGAACGCTCCTTTTCTGGGGGCGCACGCCCCCAGTGCCCCGCCGCTTTCCGGCGGGCTGACAGATCATAACTAAATTAATATACCATGAAACCGATGGGATTTTCAATACGAAGTCTCAAAAAAATCGTTCGCCGGATGGGAGGGGCGGCAGATGAATTGACAGGAGTCTGCAAAGTGATTTAAAATACACCTTGATTATAAATTCAAGACCCGGGATCAACGGGGATAGGAGAACACGCTGCTGAAGGGGTGCCGAGAATGAAAGACTACTTTTCCATTGGAGAGATATCCGAGCTTACAGGACTCTCCAACCATGCGCTGCGGTATTATGATAAGATCCATCTGGTCACACCGGCGATCGTCAATGAGCAGACGGGATATCGCTACTATTCCTATCTGCAACTCTTTACGCTGGATTGGGTACGGCATCTGCAGTCTTTCGGCTTTAGCTTGGATGAGATCCGGGAGATACTCTCCGATGTTTCCGCCGCCGCGCTGATGCGGCATTTAGAGGAAAAACAGGCGGAGCTGGAGGCGGAGATGGAGCGACTTCGTGTGCTGCGGGATACCGTCTCCTACTACCTTGCTTACTATGGGGGGCTCGGCCAACCTCGTTTTCCGGAGCTTCCCTATATCCGCCAGGAGGAAAGGCGCTTCCTCTTCACAGAACGCTACGAGCCGGGGGAGGCGATTCATGGTACAGCCGGCTACCGGCTGATGGCCCGGAAAAGCCGGACGGAATACCATGACCTTTACTTTCTGAAGCGGACCGGCTATCTGCTGGACTCGGAGGCGTTGGGGAGGGGAGAAGTCATTCCATTGGAATACTTCATGTATCTGGAAAAGCCGCCCCGGGAGAACCTCCCACAGGTCCGGGAGATTCCAGCGGGGGAATACCTCTGCTATCGCTGCCGTCTGCTGTCGCCGGAGGCAGATCTTTCTGCGCTGCGGCGCTTTTTGCCAGAGAACGGGAAGGGTACTCTGGTGATGGCCAGTGAGTGTGACTACAGCTTGGATGACAGCATCCAAGCCTATGAGCGCCTCTTCTTTGAGGTGCAGATCAGGCTGTGAGAAAACCCTGCGATAGACTCTAATCTGGGATGGGGGAGAAGAGGGGGAATCTGGAATGGCAGACTGCCGGTGCTGGGAGAAGCACCGGCAGTTTTTCTGCATCCGGGTATCGCGTTGTCCTTATTAAGCAGACGATTGCTGTTGTTTTTAACGAAACCGGCCAAGTATTTTTGCTAAAAACAGAAAAAATGCGGGAAAATCACAGCCCCGTCTTGACCTTTGAGTTGGCTTTAATGGTATGGTAAAAGGCGTAAAGGGAGCGGGCCCGCCTCTTTCAGACATTGGAAAGGAGAACCCTGAGTGTGAAAAAGCAGAGAAAAGCATTGCAGGCGCCCAACGTGATCGTTTTCATTTTTCTTGTAATGGTAATCATGATGATCCTTACCTGGATTGTCCCGGCCGGCGCCTATGACCGGTACTTTAACGAGGAACTGAACCGTACCCTGATCGACCCGGATTCCTACCATGCGGTGGCACAGAGCCCCGTCGGCATCATGGCAATGCTCCAGTCGATCTCCAGCGGTTTCATCCGCAACATCTCTACCATCGCCTATGTCTTCTGCTGGGGCGGTGCTTTCGGCATCCTGATGAAAACCAAGCTCATCGACGACGGCATCAAGAGCGTCATCGGCGGAAACCGGCGGATGAAGGCCCCATTCCTGATCATCGTGTTCATCAGCTTCCTGTTTTCCGCTGGCGGTGCCTTCGTCGGCATCCAGCAGAGCTTCTGGGCCTTCACCCCGGTGATCGCGGTCCTCTGCGCCTCCATTGGCTACGATGAGTTGGTGGCTTTCGTGGCGGTGGCGGTGGCCAACAACATCGGTTACATGTGCGGTCCCATGAACATGTGGAATACCGGTGTGGCGCAGCAGATCAGTGAGTTGCCCCTGTTCTCCGGCGTGCGGATGCGGCTGGCGCTCTGGGTGCTCTTTATGACGATGCTCCTGGTTTATACCTGGCTCTACGCGCGCCGCATCCAGAAGGATCCCGCCCGCAGCGTGACCTACGGACTGGAGAAGAAGTCTCTGCAGCTTTCCGAGGAGATGGGGGAGCGTGCGGAGCTGACGCCCCGGCGGAAGGTGGCTCTCGCATGCCTCATCGCGGAGTTTGTGGTGTTCATCATCCTCATCGCCTTCTTTGACATGACCAGCAGCGGCAAGATCGGTGCTTACCTTCTGGGCACCGGCATTATTGTGGCTGTGGTGAACGGCAACGACTACAACGAAATCGCAGACGGTTTCGTGGAGGGCTTCCAGATGGTCCTGGTCCCGTGCATCGTACTGGGAATGGCTGGCGGTATCATGGAAATTTTGGAGAGCGGCAATACGCTGGACCCCATTCTTCACGGCGCGGTGCAGCTGCTCTCCGGCACGTCTAATACCTTTGCCCTGCTGATGATCTACCTCTTCCAGTTCCTCTTCAATTTCCTGGTCCCCTCCGGTACGGCTCAGGCTGCCACCACCATGCCCATCATCGCGCCGCTGGCGGACCTTGTGAATGTCAGCCGTCAGAGTGCGATCCTTGCGTTCCAGTTCGGTGACGGCTACAGCAATATGATCTGGCCCACCGCGCTGCTGGCGCCGCTGGCCTTTACCAATATCCCGCTGAAGAAATGGCTGAAGTGGTTCCTGCCCTTCACCGCGGTCTTTATTGTGGTTTCCTGCCTGGTGCTGGTCTATGCCAGCATGACCGGGTTCTGATGCAAACATAAAAATATAAAATACAATTTTGACGCTGGAGGTTTTCTGTCATGGATAATCAATGCAAAAAGCTGGACCTGCCGGATCTGCCCGGCGGTTATTCCTACCCCTTCACCCCCAATGGCAAGGGCAACCTGATCCCTGCGCCGCCCTATCATTTCTGCGCCTCTGAGATGATCATTCGCTATCAGGCGGATCCGGAGCAGGTCAAGCGCTTCCTTCCGGAGCCTCTGAAGCCCTCGGAGGTCAACCCGGGCGGCTGCATCCTGCACGTCTGCTCTTACGTTTCCCGTAATGGCGATGATGATCTGCTGGTGGAACTGCCGGAGCGCTGCAATTACAGCGAGTGCTACCTGGAGATCCGGGCCAACTACCGCAGCCTGGAGTGCAAACACTTTGCCTACTATTGGGTGAACCGGGATTACTCCATCCTGCGGGGTATGATCCTGGGCTTGCCGAAAAAGGGCGGCGAGATTAGCACGACCTTTGAGAAGGTGCATCTTTTCCACCTGAATCCCAACTTCCCGCAGTTCGGCGAGAACTTCCGCATGGGTGGCGTGGTTTCCTCCCACATGGAGAAGCTCATCACTGCCAGCATTTCGCTGGATCGACAGATCACCGTGGATGAGCTGGACTCGGAGATGCGGATGCCCTGCCGCAACCTCGTCTGCTACCCCGATGCACAGATGGGTTATCAGGACCGGGCCTTCCGCCGCATCGGCCACACCAATATGGATGTTTGGTACGGCGATATCTGGAAGGGGAAGGACGAAAAAGTGGAGTATCTGCCTTCCATCATTGAGGAGCACGATCTGCTGAAGCCGCGCTCTATCACCGAGTCCTACTACATGGACTACGCGTTCACCACCTACGGCGGTATCGTGGACGAAGTGCTGAAATAAGGAGAACAGCCGTGAAAAAGTACAAGATCGTATGCGATAACCACATGGTTTGCGACGACACCGTGGAGCGCGCTGTGATCGCGCGCCGTGGCTGCCGGAACGACTACGATATCGTCCTGGCAAACCGGGATGACCGGGAGGCCTTCCTGCGGGAGGCGGAGGATGCAGACGCCGTCTGCGCCTACATTCCCTTCCCAGCGGAGGTGCTGGACCGGTTGCCCAACTGTAAGGTCGTGGCGATCCAGGCGCTGGGTACGGATTTCTGTCATGCAGATGCTGCGGATGAGCGGGGGATCTGCATGAGCAACCTTCCCATCTACTGTACGGAAGAGGTAGCGACCCACACCTGCGCGCTGCTGCTGGACTGCGTGCGCCATATCTCCGCCATGGACCGTCGGCTGCGCACTGGTGTGTGGGACTGGGCGGCCCGGGGGACGCTCTATCGGCTCAAAGGAAAGAAGCACGGTCTGGTGTCCTTTGGCGGCATTGCCCGGCGCACGGCAGAGATGATGAAAGGATTTGGCGTAGAGCTGCAGGCATATGATCCTTTCCTGCCGGACAGCGTTTTTGAGGAGGCTGGGGTGAAGCGGCTGGATACGATGGAAGAGCTTTTTGCCACCAGTGATATCATCACCGTTCACACGCCCTTACTGCCGAAGACCCGGCACATTGTCGGAAAGAAACAGTTTGACGCGATCCGGAAGCCGGTGATCTTTGTCTGCACCAGCCGCGGCGGCGTTGTGGACGAGGAGGCGCTGAAGGAAGCCATTGACCAGGGAAAGGTGGCTTCTGCTGGCCTGGATGTCATTGAGGACGAGACAACTTTCCAGAGTGTGCTGCGGGGACTGCCCCAGGTGGTCATGACGCCGCACACGGCCTACAGCTCCTATGAGGCGGAGATGGATGCCCGGGCCATCAACATGGAGAACATTCTGGATGTTCTGGAAGACGGGAAACTCCCGCGGAAAATCCTCAACCCGGAAGTGGCGGAAAACGCCCGGTTTTGTCGGAACTGAGAATCGTATTTCCGGAAGATCAACAGGGAAAAGCGGGAGCAGCTTTGCAGAGGCGGAGCTGCTTCCGCTTTTGCGGGAATTTGATGCCGGGACTAGGGACAGACACATATTTCTGTAGAAATCTGCTGATTTTTGTGGGGCGGGATGGGATTTGTTGTTGACAAATGTGACTTGATGAACTATAATATAAAACAAGGTACTACAATATAGTACACAAACGAAGAATTCAGCGAAACTCGCGTAAGATGACGGAAAAAATCCAACACAATGACACGAACAGGAGGATCCGCATGAAAAAAGAACTGAAGCGGGCGACGATGGACGGCAATACGGCGGCGGCATACGCTTCCTATGCCTTTACGGAGGTCGCGACCATCTATCCCATCACTCCCTCTTCCACCATGGCAGAGCTCATCGATGAGTGGAGCGCCAAGGGCCGGAAGAACCTCTTCGGCCAGACGGTGGAGGTTCGTGAGATGCAGCACGAGGGCGGCGCTGCCGGCGCCATCCACGGCGCGCTGCAGGGCGGTGCGCTGGCCAGCACCTATACCGCCAGCCAGGGCCTCATGCTGATGCTGCCCAACATGTACAAGATCGCCGGCGAACTGCTGCCCGGCGTCTTCCACGTCAGCGCCCGTGCGCTGGCTTCCAACGCCCTCTCCATCTACGGCGACCACCAGGATGTCATGACCTGCCGCAACACCGGCTTCACCATGCTGGCGGGCAGCACGGTCCAGCAGGCTTACCACATGGCATGTATCGCGCACCTCAGCGCCATCGCCAGCCGCCTGCCGGTGCTGCACTTCTTCGACGGCTTCCGCACCAGCCATGAGTACCAGAAGATCGAGCTGCTGGACGAGGCCGACCTGAAGGGCCTCATCGACCAGGATGCCCTCCGGGCCTTCCGGGGCAACGCTCTGAACTCCGACCATCCCAAGTCCCGCGGCTCCGCCGAGAGCCCGGACGTCTTCTTCCAGGTCCGGGAGTCCGTCAACAAGTTCTACGAGGCCGTTCCCGGCATCGTGGAGGGCTACATGGACAAGATCAACGCCCTGGCCGGCACGGACTATAAGCCCTTCAACTACTTCGGCGCGCCGGATGCCGAGGACATCATCATCTCCATGGGTTCCTCCTGCGGCGTCATCCGCGAGACCATTGGCTACTGGAACGCGAGAGGGAAGAAGCTGGGCCTTGTGGAGGTCCACCTGTACCGTCCCTTCTCCGCCGAGCACCTGCTGCGGGTGATCCCGGAGACCGTGAAGCGCATCGCGGTGCTGGACCGCACCAAGGAGCCCGGCGCCATGGGCGAGCCGCTCTATCTGGATATCCGCAATGTCTACGCCTGTCGGGACAACGCTCCCCTCATCATCGGCGGCCGCTACGGCCTGGGCTCCAAGGACTTCACTCCCATGGATGTCATGGCCGTCTATGCCAACCTGGCCTCTGAGAACCCCAAGAACGGCTTCACCGTCTCCATCGTGGACGATGTCACCAACCACTCCCTGCCGGAATACTCCCCCGTCTTTGACTCCACCCCCGACGGGAACTTCTCCTGCAAGTTCTGGGGCCTGGGCTCCGACGGCACCGTGGGCGCCAACAAGTCTGCCGTCAAGATCATCGGTGACCACACGGACTACAACGTCCAGGCATACTTCGCCTACGACGCCAAGAAGTCCGGCGGCGTCACCATCAGCCATCTGCGCTTCGGGCCCAATGAGATCCAGGGCTCCTACCAGATCAAGGCGGCCAACTTCATCGCCTGCCACAACCAGTCCTACGTCAATAAGTATGACCTCATCGGTGATCTGAAGGAGGGCGGCGTCTTCCTGCTGAACACCATCTGGAGCCCGGAGGAGCTGGAGCACGAGCTGCCTGCGGAGCTCAAGCGCCGCATCTGGGAGAAGAAGGCGGAGTTCTACACCCTGGACGCCGTGAACATCGCCAAGGACCTGGGCCTCGGCGGCCGCATCAACATGGTGATGCAGGCGGGCTTCTTCGCCCTCTCCAAGATCTTCCCCGTGGAGGAGGCTGTCGCCTATCTGAAGGCGGAGGTCAGCAAGACCTACGGCGCCAAGGGCCAGGATATCGTGGATATGAACTGCGCCGCCATCGACCAGGGCGTCCGGCAGATCCGGAAGATCACCGTGCCTGAGAGCTGGGCCACCGCGCAGGATGTCCCCGATGACAGCCGTGCCGCCGCGCCGGAGTTCTTCCAGAAGGTCCTCTTCAAGATGGGCCGCCAGGAGGGCAACGACCTGCCGGTCAGCGCCTTCAACGGCCACGAGGACGGCAGCTGGGAGCAGAGCTATACCCGCTGGGAAAAGCGCGGCATCGCCATCGAGGTCCCGGCCTGGGACGCCGCCAAGTGCGTGGAGTGCAACCGCTGCTCGGCCGTCTGCTCCCACGCGGTGATCCGGCCCACGCTGCTGACGGCGGAGGAAGCCGCCGCCGCGCCGGAGGGATACGAGTGCAAGAAGGCCATCGGCTTTGAGGGGATGCAGTATCATCTCTCCCTCTCCGGCATGGACTGCACCGGCTGCGGTGTCTGCGTGAAGGCCTGCCCGGCCAAGGCGCTCTCCATGCAGCCCTTCGAGCCCGTCCGGGATACCATGAAGGCCAACTGGGCCTACAGCACCGAGAAGGTCACGGAGAAGACCATCCCCGAGAAGCAGAAGACCACCGTCAAGGGCAGCCAGTTCCTCAAGCCCTACGTGGAGTTCTCCGGCGCCTGCGCCGGCTGCGGCGAGACCCCCTACATCAAGATGATCACCCAGCTCTACGGCGACCATATGCGCATCGCCAACTCCGCCGGCTGCACCCACATCTGGGGCGGTTCTCCGGAGATCCCCTTCTGCACCAACGATCGCGGCCAGGGCGTTGCCTGGGCCAGCGGCCTCTTTGAGGATACCGCCGAGTATGGCTACGGCATGATGCTGGGCACCAGCGCTGTGCGCAAGTGGCTCCGGGCCGAGGTGGAGCAGCTGCTGCCCTCCGCGGATGCGGAGCTGCAGGCGGCGGCGGAAGCCTGCCTGGCCGGCTGGGATGACAGCCACGGCACCCGGGAGCGGGCGGACCGTCTGGTTGCCGCTCTGGAGCGGGTGGACAGCGACGCTGCCCGGACCATCCTCCAGCGGAAGGATTACCTCTTCAAGCCCTCTCAGTGGATCGTGGGCGGCGACGGCTGGGCCTACGATATCGGCTACGGCGGACTGGACCACGTCATCGCCTCCGGCGAGAACGTGAACATCATCTGCCTGGATACCGAGGTCTACTCCAACACCGGCGGCCAGTCCTCCAAGGCGACGCCCACGGCGGCGGTGGCCCAGTTCGCGGCCTCCGGCAAGAAGACCAAGAAGAAGGACCTGGGCATGATGTGCATGAGCTACGGCTATGTCTACGTCGCTCAGGTGGCCATGGGCTACGATCCCCAGCAGACCCTCAACGCCATCCGGGAGGCCGAGGCCTATGACGGTCCCTCCCTCATCATCGCCTATGCGCCCTGCATCAACCACGGTATCAAGGGCGGCATGGGCAACTCCCAGCTCCGGGCCAAGCAGGCGGTGGAGGCCGGTTACTGGCACTGCTACCGCTACAACCCCGAGCTCCGCGGGGAGGGGAAGAACCCCTTCAGCCTGGATTCCAAGGCCCCCACCGGCAGCTTCCGTGACTTCCTGATGGGCGAGGTCCGTTACTCCTCCCTGTACCGGAAGTTCCCCGAGATCGCCGACCAGCTCTTCGCCAAGGCCCAGCGGGACGCCGAGGAGCGTACCGAGACCTACCTGCGCCTGGCTGGCAAGTGATTACTGCAAAGGAGACGTGAACGCTATGTATGAGCATCTGCTGCTGCAGGAGGAGGGCGGCATCGCCCTGCTCTCCATCAATAACCCCAAGTCCCTGAACGCACTGAATTCCGCCACCCTCCAGGAGCTGAACGACTGCCTGAAGAGCCTGCAGGTCCGCAAGGACATCCGGGTGGTCATCGTCACCGGCGCCGGCCCCAAGGCCTTCGTGGCCGGGGCGGACATCTCTGAGATGGTGAACGCCACCCCCGCCGAGGGCCGCGCCATGGCTCTGCTGGCGGACGAGGCTTTCTCCCGCCTGGAAAAGATGCCCCAGGTCACCATCGCTGCCGTCAACGGCTATGCTCTGGGCGGCGGCTGCGAGCTAGCCATGGCCTGCGATATCCGCATCGCGGCGGAGAGTGCCGTCTTCGGCCAGCCGGAGTGCGGCCTGGGCATCCTGCCCGGCTTCGGCGGCACCCAGCGCCTTGCCCGCCTTGTGGGCAAGGGCCGCGCCAAGGAGCTGATCTTTACCTGCGACCGCATCGACGCCCAGGAGGCATACCGCATCGGCCTTGCCAACAAGGTGGTGGCCAAGGACGCCCTGCTGGATGAGTGCCGCGCCATGGCGGGCCGCATCCTCAGCAAGGGCAGCTACGCCATCTCCCTGGCCAAGGCCAGCATCGAGAGCGGCATGGACACGGACCTCGCCAGCGGCCTGGGCCTGGAGGCCACCAACTTCGGCCTCTCCTTCGCCACCCACGATAAGAAGGAGGGTATGACCGCCTTCTTGGAAAAGCGCCCCGCGGACCTCACGGATTTCTGAGTTTCCGCCCGGATCCTCCCTCCGGGCAGGATGATACCCTTTTTGCAGCCGACCCCTGAGCCGGGGCGGGCGCCGTGAAAGCGGCCCTGCCCCCGGCGCGGGACGGCGCGCGGCAGAGCGCCTCTGCCGTTCTCTCTGCCAGCATGACTGTTCCTCCTGTCCATGCCCCGGCATGGCAGGAAGGGCGGATATTGCAGATAGTAAGTTCTCCTTCCTGTAAAGCGCGCAAGGCGCGGGACACCTTCCGTCCCGCGCCTTGTGCGTTTCCGATGACGAGGACCCCGGCGGAAACCTACGCCGGGGTCCTTTGCCGGTTTCAGGGGGAAATTACAGGCCCTTCTCGAAGGACTCGATTATCAAACAGCCGTTGGTCAGAATCACTCATTTAACGGACGATCTGCCGCTTCTTTTCTGTCGCGGTGCTCTTGCTGACTTTGGCAGGGAAGCGGATGCGGCTGGCCGGCATCTGCCTGGTCCGGTCCGAGATCACGATGCGTCAGGTCATCCCCCATCGCGCAGGCCCCCTCAATCACGCGGCCGAGACAGGCGGAAGGACGGATGTTCCTGGCGGCGACCTCCTGGATGGCAATATCATAATTCTATTTTGACCGTACTGCGCGGCAAAGCCGACTGCGGATTGTTCGGCGCGGATCAGCTTGGACAGCGAAAACAGTCCCGAAGAGCTGCTTTCGCGAGCCTCATCCATACGGAACACAACGGTGTAATTCTTGACGATCCCGCGTATGCGCCAACATAGCGATACGGCGTGGATTCCGGAGACAGGATCTCTTGCTCCTGCGTATCAGGGAGCTTATCCGCCGTTCCCGGTTCTGACGGAGTTCCGGCGATACCGACATAGATACCGGCTGGCGGAGCTTGCCGTCGGAAATCCTGTTACTTTCCTCTGTAGTGAGGGAGGAACAAGGTCCGCTGGTGATCCAGCAGATGGCTGAAATGGGCCTCATCAATGGAATAGTACACACAAGCCCCCTTGACCATGCACCGCACCAGGCCCACGTCAAAGAGCTTTGTCATATGGTAGTGGATGGTGTTCCGGGCCAGGCCAAAGCGTTCCGAGAGCTCCTGACCGTAGGCCGGGCGCTCCCGGAGGTAGCAGAAGATCTCAAACCGGGTGGGGTCCCCCAGAAGGTGCAGGCACTCGCAGATATGTTCCCGGGAGCCGGACGCCATTTGCTGCTGCTGCCGCATGAACTGCTGCATCAGTCCGCAGTAGAGAACGGGGCCGTCCGTTCCTGTTTCGAAAAACAGGTTGGAGCAGGGATCGATAAGCAGGGGGCGGATGGTATACTCTGCGCCGGGGGTCAGCTGGAAGACGCTGTTTTCCCGGAGGTAACGCTCCATCTCCGGTGAGGACATTTCCGCACTGCCGCCCCGGGCAATCTCTTTCAGGGTGGGCAGCAGCGCCAGGAAGGCCGCATACACCGGGCGGAGGCACGCCGCCGTCTGCGCCAGGACCTGGCCATAGTTCCGCAGGGCATCCAGCAGGGTCTTCCGGCTGCGCTTGGTCAGGGGCAGCTCCGGCATTTTTTTCTTCAGCAGGGCAGCGCAGTCGGTCTCCTCCGTGATCTCCTGGCCCAGGTCCAGGGAGACGAGAAAATCCCGGATCACGTCTTCCTCCGTCCGGCAGGCCATGGCGGAGAGGAAGGTCTCCAGGTCACCGGTGTGCTGGCTGGCGGCGGGGAGGAACAGCAGCAGCGCCAGGGAGTAGGCCCCGGCGGTGGAGCGGGGGAACCTTGCAAGGTCCGTGAAAAGCTCCGCCAGCGCTTCCTCCGGCAGGGCGGCCTCCCGGTCCAGCTGCTCCAGCAGCTGGCGGAATGGGGTATAGTGGCTGTGGAAAGGGGCAAGGTCTGTGCAGCCCATTTTGATGAGCCGCTTTTCCAGCAGCTCCGGGTCCAGCTTTGAGGCCCGCAGCCCCAGATAGATCAAGGATTCCAGAATTAGATTCGGTTCAGCAAGATATCGCATCGATTGGATCACCCGTTCATACAGAATGGAACTATTATGTCACATTTGGTCCAAGCCGTCAAACTATACAATCGCATGGTAAACGATTTCTTTTGTCGGAAGCGATTTAACGGTTTATAGAGAAAAAGGTTGACATTGCCCGCATGGTGTCGTAACATGAAGACTAACATGCCATATGACCATAGAACACTTGGACAATGATCGTTGGCGATTCAAAAGGAGGAACAGCAATGAAACAGAAGGCCACTGGCAGCAGGATCCTTGCGCTTCTGCTGGCCGTGACACTGCTGGCAAGTCTGGTCATCCCTGCGGCTGCGGCCGGCAGGAACGATCTGACCCAGCTGGCAGTTGAGCAGATCGACAACGACCTTGTGACCGCACAGCTGCCCGGACAGCAGCAAACGGCCAACGCGGCACAGGAGGAGACCCACGCGGCCAGCGACATGGTCCGTGTGTCCATCGTCCTGGAAAAGAAGTCCACCCTGGAAGCGGGCTACACCGCCCAGGAGGCCACCGACAGCGCCCGGGCCATGAACTACCGGGAGAGCCTGCAGGCCCAGCAGGAAACGCTGAGCCGCAAGATCTCCAGGGTGGCTCTGGACGGTCAGAAGCTGGACGTTGTCTGGAACCTGACCCTGGCTACCAACGTGATCTCCGCCAACGTGCCCTATGGCGTGGAGCAGGCGTCCAAGGAGAGCGGCGTGAACTACGCCAGCCAGCTGCTGACCACCGGCAAGATCGAGACCGTCCTGGACCAGCTGAACGCCTATCAGCGGAACGCCGAGGCCGAGAACACCGTCACCGCCGACCAGCTCTATGTCAATGCCAAGGCCCCCTTTGGCTACAACTACATCGACGGCAACTTTGACGTGACCCACGACAACGACTCCAACGGTTCCCACGGCTCCCACGTCTCCGGCATCGCCGCCGCCAACCGCTACCTCAAGACAGAGGACGGCTATGTGGACGCGCTGGAGGCCGTCAACGTGGCCGGTAACGCCCCCGACGCCGCCCAGGTGGCGGAGTACGCCATCCCGGCCTTCCAGTGGGCTGTGGGCGCCGGCATCATCAACGGCACCACTGCAACGACCCTGAGCCCCAAGGGCAGCGCCACCCGCGGCCAGGTCGCGGCCATCCTGCACCGCTACTGCGAGTGGATCGGCTGAGACCGACGGAAACCTGACGCAAAAAACACCCATGCAGCAGAAAGGACCCCTCCGGCAAAACCGGAGGGGTCCTTTGCGTGAAAGCGAGGGCTGCAGTGTGGCGCTTGCCAGCTGTGTTTCCGAAGCAAGCGCTGACGGATAGGTCCTACCCAGAAAGAGCGTTTTCGGGCAGACCGTGCGGGAAAGCAGCTGCGATATGATGTACTGATAGGGGGAGCATCTTCGGGGACGGAATGAGAAGACCTTACTCCCGAATGCAAACGCCGATGCCGTTGACTTCCACGCCTTCGTCGGCGGGGATCAGCAGGTACTTTCGGCCGTCGATGATCCGGGTCTCAATGAGGTAACTGTTCTCCGGTGCGATGGAGATCTTCACCTCCGGCGTGGTGACCTCGAATTTCTTGCTCTCGATGATGTTGCCGGGGGCCAGCGCGGCGTCCTCGCCGTAACGCTTGGCACATGCTTTCTGGAAGGTCTCAATCCGCTCCGGCGCTACGCCGCTGTCGGCCAGGATGCCGCCGACGTCCCGGGCGGTAAGGGTCAAAGGCTCCGGGTCATGGGTCTCACGGTGATCCTCTATCCGGGCGCGGATCTGCTCATGGACAGCCTGGACCACATCGTAGCTGCAATCCCGGTCCAGGGCCTCCGTCAGAGCGGTGTCAAAGGCGTTCTTCTGCTCGGCGGAGGACATGGGAGGCTCTACCCGAAAGAGCGCGTCGATGACGTCCTGGGGGAGCTCCGCGGGGTTCTTGGCGTAAAAGAGGGCATTGTAGATATTGGCGGCACGATCATCGAAGGCGGGATACAGAAAGCCAAACTCCGGCGCCAGAGCGACATGCCCCGTGGAGCCGGGATGAAACTCATTTCGCTCGATGTCATAGCGGAGGGCCAGGGTGGGGGCCTTTACCGGACACGCGGCGCAGACGAAATAGCGGAAAACGGTATCTCCGGCGTCTGCCAGCAGAATGTCATCCTTGCCCCGATGGGGGACATCATAGGCATCGGCAGCCAGGAGGATAAGGTAGTTGCTTTCCTGCATGTCCAGGGCGTCGATGATCCTGCGGAAGAGGGCTTCCCGGGCGTTGGGGTCCTTGCCCTCCGTCTGGCGGATCGTTTGGAGGAGCCGGTGCTCGTCACTGTCCGCGACCTGCTCGGTGGAGAAGACGATGTCTACCAGGTTTTTCCCCAGAGAGCCGGAGAGTGTCTTTTTCAGCAGTGCCAGATACATCTCCTGCTCCTCCGGCTGCATGAGGCCAAGGGAGGTGTCGATCCAGGCGATGATCTCCTTATTGCTGTTGACATAGCAGCCGAAGATTTTTGAGATATTGCACCGGTCCGGCCGGAAGCGGCGGCGCAGTTCATTCAGTTCCTTCTGATTCATGGTGTTCCTCCTGTGTGCGTTGGTAGAGAGCGGAATTGCATTGTACCACGTTGACTTCTTTGGGGCAAGTGAAAACGAGGAGCTGATTTTGTGAGAGGTTGAAAAATTTCGGCAGGATGCATGCAACATTTTGCGGTGGTCACGAAACATTTCTTATGTACGGATAGGATGAGTGCTATTCTCTTTCAATATCGTGTTTATCAAAATCTTTCTCCATGGATACCGGCCTTCTTTGATCCATACTGCTGTAAAATCACTGCTGCATCTGCATTTCGTCCATTTGACGCATGTTCACAAAGGGGGAGCGCATTTTCACTGGGTACTAGCGATTTCGATCACATGAGTTGCAAGGTCTGCTGTGGATCCTTTTTCGCTGTGCGCGGACCACTTTCCGGGGCTGCGTCAAGTATGCCGTATTTTCCGTAATTTGTCATACTGTACGAGAAAATCGTTCGCTTAAAATGAAACAGCCGAAGGACAGGCGGTTGCCGCTTCCTCGGCTGTTTTGCGAAAGAGAACTGCGATGGGCACTTGCCGGCGGCGGAACGGAGGGGGGATTTTTTGATGTCGACGGAAGGAAAGGCTTGTCTGATACAGCGCTTTTTGTGCGATAATTGATAATGGAGCGTAGCCTTTTCGCGCTATGGTGCGCACCGATATCAAAGCAGAGGGAGAGAGACCGATGAGAGAAGTGAACGAGGCGTCGATACAGGCCTATTGCCGATACTTGATCCGTGAGGAGAAAAGCGCAGCGACGGTAGAGAAATACATTCGGGATGTCCGCGCTTTTGCTGCATTCCTTGGGAAGAGGGAAGTTACGAAAAGCGGAGTGATCGAGTTCAAGAAGCATCTGCTGGAAAGTGGGTATGCGGTCCGGTCGATCAATTCCATGCTGGCCAGTCTGAACGGTTTTCTGAAATTCCTGGGGCGAGCGGATTGCAGAGTCAGATCGGTCAAGCTGCAGAAGCAGGTTTACTGTACAGAGGAGAGAGAACTGACCAGGCTGGAGTATCAGCGGCTCTTACACGCGGCGAAAAGGCAGGAACAGCTCTGGCTGGTGATGCAGGCGATCTGCGGGACCGGCATCCGGGTGTCGGAGCTGCGTTTCTTCACCGTGGAGGCAGTGACGCGCGGAGAGATCTCCGTGAACTGCAAGGCGAAGACCCGGGTCATTCTGATCCCCGGCAAACTGAGAAGAGCGCTTTTGAACTATGCCAGAAAGCAAAAGATCCGCTCCGGCGTGATCTTTCTCACGCGGAGCGGAAAGCCGATGGGGCGGAAAATGATCTGGGCGCAGATGAAGGGACTGTGTAAGGCTGCCAATGTGGACCCGAGGAAGGTGTTTCCGCATATCTTGTGGCTTCCGTGGATGAGACCGGGGAACTGACCCCGACGGATGACTTCGATTCGTTCCAGGTGGACATTCGCGGTAAGAACGATGAGGCATGGAGAGCGCTTGCCTCCACGCTGGAGGGATATGTCCTTCGGGACGGCGTCGCTCCGGCAGACAGCGGGAAGACGGATGCGGACGGGCAGCTGCACTTCCCGACGGACGGCAGGAAACTGACGCCGGGCTTGTATCTGGTGCTGGGGTCCCGCCATACCCAGGGCGGTCAGCGCTATGATCCGATGCCGTTCATGGTCATGCTGCCGACCCAGGACACGGAGAGGAACGCGTGGGTCTATGACGTGCTCGTGAGCCCGAAGTTTGAAGCCTCTGCCATCCCCGATACGCCGTCTGCCATCACCCGCAAAGTGCTGAAGGTGTGGGATGACGCGGGCAGCGAGAAGGACCGCCCGACGGAGGTCACGGTGCAGCTGCTCCGGGATGGCGCGGTATATGATACGGTGACCTTAAGCGCCGGGAACGGATGGAGCCATACATGGTCCGGGCTGGACGACAGCTGCACCTGGACGGTGGTCGAAAAGGCGTGCGAGGGCTATACGGTCCGGGTCGAACGGGAGGGGATCACCTTTGTGATGACCAATACCTATGCAGCGGAGATCCCGGACGATCCCACGCCGGAGGCGCCGCTGCCGCCGGACCCCGCGAAGCCGACGCCCAGCGGTCCGACCCTGCCCCAGACCGGTCAGGTCTGGTGGCCGGTACCGCTTTTGCTGATGACCGGGCTGCTGCTTCTTGCGGTCGGCCTGTTCCGCCGCAGAACGACCGGCGACGAAGGGTAAAAGAGAGAAAAGCCCCGCCCGATCCCGCAAGCTGACAGCGGACCGGACGGGGCCTTTTTTGCGTCGGATGCCATAACGGCGCTGAAGGGTTGCATGAACGCGAAAGGGCGGAATTCTGGAAAGTGGTGGAATCTCAAGTGCGGCTGCGTTATTCTCTCAGCGAGCAGATACTTTTCTGCTGGGATAAAATGGAATGATTGAATGCTGCCTCGGCCAGAGCGGGCATTCCGCCAAACTGCGCGTAGGCTTCAAACGGGGCGCGCAGTTCATATGCTTCGCCGCCTTTCCCCTTGACGCGCTGTTTCGTGCTGCCGTTGGGCGCTTTGTACTCCTCCGGCAGGTAGCCGTGGAAATCCAAGAACTCACGGAACGACAGCGGCGGCATTTTGATCTCCACATAGCGCCCGGACAGATAGGTGGACAATTCGGAAGAGAGCGGGTAGGCGTTGGAGCCGGTCACGACCTTGATGACCTCCATATCCTGAACGGAAATGAGCTTATCAAGATACTGCAATCTGTTTTTTAACTCCATGATCCTGTCACCACCTATATCAGCTATAAGTAAAGTTTTTTACATTGATGTGAATAACTTTCTTGATGAGAAAGCTTGTGACATTGATACTAACTTTGATGAGCGCGTACGTACTTGCAGTAACCTGGCGCTGAGGTTAGCGTTTGGAGTGTGGGCCATTGGTATCTGGTGTGCAACGATCTGACCTTCGGAGCGCAGCATTGCTGCCTGCATGGGTCATTGGGATTTCGACTGGGAAGAGTTCGCTTCCCAATGAACCCTGCAGATCAGTCCTCCTTTCTGCAACGCGCAAGGCGCGGGACACCTTCTGTCCCGCGCCTTGCGCGTTTCTAGAGGAAAGGGCCCCGGTGGAAATTTCCGCCGGGGCCCTTTGCCGGTTTCAGGGGGAAATTACAGGTTCTTCTCGTAGGACTCGATCATCTTCTTGACCATCTGGCCGCCGACAGAGCCGGCCTGACGGGAAGTCAGATCGCCGTTGTAGCCGTCCTTCAGATTCACGCCGACCTCGGAGGCGGCTTCCATCTTGAACTTATCCATGGCGGCGCGGGCCTGGGGGATGTTGAGCTTGTTGCTGTTCTTGCTAGACATAATCATGATCTCCTTTTCGTTTTCATCTTCTTGCTGCGATCGGGTCTTGTGGGGTATCGCAGCCATAGTTTGACTCGAATCCGCGGGAGTATGCGGATTTTCCGTCGGTAAAAACTGCCCGGAAAGCCAGGGAAAGGAAGTGATCCGGTTTTGTTTTTTTGATGCCGGCGGGGGAAGACTGGACTTTCCGGGAAAAACCGTGTAGGATAGAGAAAAAACAAAGGGAGGGGAAGCCATGCGGGCCGCGATCTGCGATGACCGGGCGGAGGATGCCGCCTTTGTGGGAAAGCTGCTGACGGAGTGGAGCGGGACCCGGGGGCAGGAGGTCCGCTGGGAGGTCTTCCCCTCGGCGGAGAGCTTCCTTTTCCGCTATGCCGAGGACAAAACTTTTGATCTCCTGGTCCTGGATATCGAGATGGGCGGCATGGACGGCGTGTCCCTGGCAAGGAGCATCCGGCGGGAGGATGAAGCCGTGCAGATCGTCTTCCTCACCGGCTACTCCGACTACATCGCGGAGGGCTACGACGTGGCTGCCCTGCACTACCTCATGAAGCCGGTGGACCGGACAAAGCTCTTCTCCGTCCTGGACCGGGCGGCGGAGAAGCTGCGGCAGAACCAGCGCTGCCTCAACCTGGAGCTCTCAGGCGAGATGGTACGCATCCCCCTCTATGAGATCCGCTATCTGGATGTTCATCAGAATTATGTCACGGTCCATGCAAAAGCCGACTACACGGTGAAGCGCAGCCTGCGGGAGTTTGAGCGGGAGCTGGACGGGAACTTTTACCGGGCAGGCCGGGGCATGATCCTGAACCTCCGGCAGATCCGCCGGGTGACGCGGACGGAGGTCCACCTGGCAGACGGCACGGCCCTGCCCCTGCCCCGGGGCGCCTATGAACCGCTGAACCGGGCCATCATCGCCCGGACGTAAGGAGGGAGACCATGCAGCTTTTCGCAAAACTCATTGACCGGCGCATCGCCGCCTACCAGCGCCAGCTCATCGAGACCCACTATCAGGAGGTGGAGAACATGTACCGCCAGATGCGGGGCTGGCGGCACGACTACCGAAACCACATCCAGACCATGAAGGTCCTGGCAAGCAGCGGGGACCTGGAAGGCATCCGGAACTATCTCGACCGGCTGGATACGGACCTGGGCACCGTGGACCTGGCGGTGAAGACCGGCAACGCCATGGCGGATGCCATCCTCAACAGCAAGATATCCCTGGCCAAGTCCCGGGATATCCCGGTGCAGGTGGATGCCCACATCCCGGTGAAGCTGAAGATGTCCGAGCTGGACCTTTGCTGCATCATCGGGAACCTTTTTGACAACGCCATTGAGGCGAGCCTTGCCCTGCCGCCGGAGGAGCGGCTCATCCGGGTCTACATGGACATGAAGGGGACCCAGCTCTACCTCTCCTTTACCAACTTCACCGCCGGAGGGAAGCGGGAGAAGCAGGGTGGCCGCTTCCTCACGACAAAGGGCGAGGGCCACGGCTTCGGCCTTGTCCGCATCGACGCCATCGTGGAGCGGTTGGAGGGCTATCTCAGCCGCAACAGCGAGGACGGGGCCTTCACCACGGAGATCCTGATCCCGCAGCTGTAGTTTGCCCAAAGCGCGGCGGCCCTGGCGGTGCGGTTCATCCCCGGAATTTGACGATTCGTCCCCGGACCGGCCCGGGGACGAATTTTTGTGCTATGCTGGGCAGCAGAAAAGCGAAGGAAGTGATACCGTGGAGGAAACCAAGCGAAAGCCCAAATATAACCTCTGGCAGAACAGCGCCTTTATGCTGAAAACGGCATGGGGGACCTTTCGGAGTGTACCGTTTCTCTGCCTTGCCATGGCGGCTACGGCGGCGGGCAAGACCGTGGCGGAGCTGCTGCTGGCCCCCATGATCCTGGGAAAGATCGAGCGGGGAGAGAGCCTTGCCGCCCTGCTGGGGGCCATCGGCGGCTTTACGGCGGTGCTGCTGGGGTTCACGGCGCTGAACGCCTATCTGGACCAGAACGCCATCTTTGCCCGCATTGGTGTGCGCTGTGAGCTGCTGCGGCAGCGGGCCCGGAAGATCGCGAATACCAGCTACCCCAATCTGCTGGACACGGCCTTCATCCAGGCGGAGCAGCAGTCTGGGGAGATACTGAAGGACAACGATGTCGCCACGGAGAAGATCTGGACCACCTGGACGGAGATTTTGACGAATCTCATAGGCTTTGCTGTGTATCTGGCCCTTCTCACGGGACTGGACGCGTGGATCATCGCACTGGTCGCCGTCACGGCAGCGGGAAGCTACCTCTCCAGCAAGCGTATTCTGGAGTGGGGCTACCGCCACCGCCAGGAGGGGGAGCGGCAGCAAAACCGCGTGAGCTACGCCTATCAGGTGGCCACGGAGCGGAAGTATGCCAAGGATATCCGCATCCTGGGCCTGGGGAACTGGATCATGGAGCTCCGGCAGGACGCCCTGCGGCTTTACCGGGCCTGGGTCATCAAGCGGGAGAAGACCTACCTTTGGGCCAACGTCATCGACCTGACGCTGACGCTGCTGCGCAACGGCGCGGCCTACGCCTATCTTCTCTGCCTTGCGGCGGAAGGGGAGCTGAGCGTCTCCCGCTTCCTCCTCTATTTCGGGGCGGTCAGCGGTTTTGCCCAGTGGGTGACGGGACTTCTGGACAAGTTCACGGAGCTCCACCGGGAGAGCTTGGACATCTCCGTCCTGCGGGAGTTTTTGGACTGGCCGGAGCCCTTCCGCTTCGGCGGCGGAGAGAAGCTGCCGGAGGGGGGATATACCCTGACGCTGGAGGATGTCTCCTACCGCTATCCCGAGGCGGAGAAGGACACCATCTCCCATCTGGACCTCACCGTCCATCCCGGGGAGAAGCTGGCCATCGTGGGTCTCAACGGGGCGGGCAAGACTACGCTGGTGAAGCTCCTCTGCGGTTTCCTGGACCCCACGGAGGGACGGGTAACGCTGAACGGGCGGGATATCCGGGACTTTGACCGGCGGGCGTACTATGCCCTCTTCGCGGCGGTCTTTCAGGATTTCTCCGTGCTGGAGGCCAGCGTCGCCGAGAACGTCGCCCAGCGGGTGGACGGCATCGACGAGGAAAAGGTCTGGGTATGCCTTGCCCAGGCGGGCCTCACGGAGAAGGTGAATGCCCTGCCCAAGGGCGTGGAGACGCCCATTGGCCGCAAGGTCTTTGAGGATGGGGTAGAGCTCTCCGGCGGGGAGCTGCAGCGGCTGATGCTGGCCCGGGCCCTCTATAAGGGCGCTTCCATTCTGCTGCTGGACGAGCCCACGGCGGCCCTGGATCCCATCGCGGAGAACGACATCTATCAGAAGTACAGCGCCATGACGGAAGGGAAGAGCTCCGTCTTCATCAGCCACCGGCTGGCCTCCACCCGCTTCTGCGACCGCGTCCTCTTTCTGGAGCGGGGGCGGATCGCGGAGGAGGGGACCCACGAGGAACTGCTGAGAAAGGGCGGCGGTTACGCGGCGCTCTTCGCCGTGCAGAGCAAATACTATCAGGAGGGAGGGGATGAGCGTGAAGAAGCGGAAATGGCGTGAGGACCTGGCGCGGACACTTCGGGCCTGGGGGATCTACCGCGGGTGCCGCCCGGCCTTTTTCTGGTCCGTGGGGCTCTCCTCCCTGGGGAAGGCCGTGAGTCCTTATGTGACGGTGTGGTTCACGGCGAGGCTGGTTTCCGAGCTGGCAGGAGGCCGGGACCCTGTGGCCCTTCGCTGGGACGCGCTGGCGCTGTTGCTCTCCTCGGCGGCGCTGACGCTGCTGAACGCCATCCTCTCTCACTGGAAAACGGTGGAGGAGGACAGCGCCCGGCGGCTGGTCTACCAAGAGACCTACATGAAGAAATGGCTGGAGATGGACTATCCCGATGTGGACAGTCAGGCGGTCTATGACCAGTTCAGCCGGATCACCCAGACGGAGAACTTCACAGGCTACGGCCTGCTGGAGGCCCGGGAGCAATTTGAAAAGACCCTGACGCCGGTTTTCCAGGTGGTGGGAGGCCTCGCCCTCTCGGTGAGCCTTTTCCAGGCCCGGGTGCCGGAGGGGAGCGGCGTGGCCTTCCTCAACTCTCCGTTTTTCTCTCTCGCGGTGCTGGCTGCCATGCTGGCGGCCGCAGCCTTTTCTCCCTACTGCGGCGATAAGCGGAACGCCTATGTGGATCGCTATGTGGATGAGGGGCGGCTCAGCAACCGGGCCTTCAGCTTCTACGGCTACATGAGCGGGGAGCGGCAGCGGGCCCCGGACCTGCGGATGTACCGTCAGCAGGAGAACGTCTGCGAGGTGTACTTTGTCCGGGACAAGGGCTTTCGCCCAGGCTCCTCCATCGCCCGCAGCGCCAAGGGCCCTATGGGCCTCTGGTCGGCGGCCTCCGCCGCGGTGACGGTGGCGCTCACGGGCGTTGTCTATCTCTACGTCTGCCTGAAAGCCTGGGGCGGAGCCTTTGGCCTGGGAGAGGTGACGCAGTATATCGGCGTCGCTACCAACCTCTTCCTGGGCATCTCCGGCCTATTCAAGGCGGCGGTGGATATCCGGGGCAACAGCCCCTTCCTGGAGCGGCTCTTCGAATTTCTGGACATCCCCAACGGCATGTACCAGGGGAGCCTCACCACGGAGAAGCGCTCTGACCGGAAGTATGACATCGAGTTCCGGGACGTGTCCTTCCGCTACCCCGGCCGGGCGGACTACGCCCTGCGGCATGTGAACATGCGCTTCCGGGTGGGGAGCCGCCTTGCCGTGGTGGGCCCCAACGGCAGCGGAAAGACCACCTTCATCAAGCTCCTCTGCCGGCTCTACGATCCCACCGAGGGGCAGATTCTGCTCAACGGCATCGACATTCGGAAATACCGCTACCGGGAGTACATGGACCTTTTCGCTGTGGTTTTCCAGGACTTTCAGCTGCTGGCCCTGCCCCTGGGGGAGAATGTGGCCGCCCAGAGGGACTATGACCGGGGTCGGGCGGCGGACTGCCTTGCTAAAGCGGGCTTCGGGGAGCGGCTGGCGTCCCTGCCGAAGGGCCTGGAAACCTACCTCTACAAGGACCTGGACAAGGAGGGCGTGGAGGTCTCCGGCGGCGAGGCCCAGAAGATCGCCATCGCCCGGGCGCTCTATCAGGACGCCCCCTTCATCATTCTGGATGAGCCCACGGCGGCGCTGGACCCGGTGGCGGAGGCGGAGATCTACAGCAAGTTCAACGACATCGCCGGGGACAAGACCGCCATCTACATCAGCCACCGGCTCTCCTCCTGTAAGTTCTGCGACGAGATCGCGGTCTTTGACGGGGGCGCGGTGGTCCAGCAGGGGCGGCACGAGGACCTGCTGGCGGCAGAGAACGGCCTTTACCACGCCCTGTGGGAGGCGCAGGCCCAGTACTATACGTCCGAAAAGGGCTGAGCCTTTACCTGGCCTGGAGACATCGACAGCATAGAAAAGCACCCCTCCGGCATCGCCGGAGGGGTGCTTCTTGATGTTTTCCGTGTGCCGAGGGAATCACTTTTTTCGGACGGGGTAGCAGACCTCTGTGACGAACTGGGCGGGATCGTCGGTCTCGTGGGGGCTCACGTGGTAGATGTCGAACATGGGGCCGTCGTAGGCGTAGCCGTTGGCCTCGATCCAGGCGGTGAGGGCGGCGGTGACGTCGCTGATCTGCTCATAGCCGCCCTGGAAGGTGCAGCCGGCGTAGGTGACGGCGGGGAGGGTACGGAACTTCACGTGCTCCGTGTCGGCGTAGTGTCCCTTCACGGTCTTCTGGGCCTCCACGGTGACGTCGCGCTCCTTGAACTCCCCGTCCAGAAAGGCCACGCAGCAGTAGCAGGGGTCGCTGGGGATCAGGGGCAGGTGGTCGGTCTCCTGGCAGAGGACGCGCCAGACCTGGGCTTCGTCCTCATAGCGGGGGATGGTCAGGCGGCAGGTGGCGGCGTAGCGCTCCGGCAGGGTGCGGATGGTGACATTGTAGTTCATGCTCTCTTCCTTTCTCAGGCGTCTCCGGGCGCTGTCCAGGAGCCGGAGCTGATGGCAGACCGCCTCCCGCTGGGCTTCCAGCTCCCGTTGGCGCTGGGCGAGACGCGCATCCAAAGCTTCGGAGTCGCCGTAGACCGGCAACAGGGCCCGGACTTCCGCCAGGGGGAAGCCCATGTCCCGCAGGGCCGTGATGCGGCAGACCACGGGCAGTTGGGCCTCGCTGTAGTAGCGGTAGTCGGTGAAGCGGTCGGTCTCGGCGGGCTTCAGCAGTCCGATGGCGTCGTAGTAGCGCAGCATCCGGATACTGACCCGGGACAGCTTGGAGAACTCTCCGATCTTCAGCATGGGGGTACCTCCCATTCGTTTTCTGAGCTCAGGAAGAGGGTAAGCCCTGACAGGGTGTGAGAGTCAAGGGCTTTTTCGGATTTTTTCAGAGAAAGGGAACGCCGGGGGAGCACGGCTCCCCCGGCGGCATCTCAAAGGTAGCGGTCCAGCATCTGGCAGAAGGAGTCCCAGCGCTCCCGGGATTCTGCCTGACTCTCCCGCATCTTCCGGGCCAGCTCCTCACCGGTGGCAAGGAACTTTTCCTTCGTCTCGGCCTGGCTTTCCCGCAGCTTGCGGGCGAACTCCTCACTGCCGGCGGCGAATTTTTCCCGTGTTTCCTCGTATCCCGCCCGCATTTTCTGCGCCATCTCGCTGCCGCTGCAGCGGAGCTCCTGGGTGAGCTCCTCACCGAAGGCGCTGATCTGGCCAGAGAGGGCCATCAACTCCCCTACGGAGCGGAACATCTCGTCCGGGAGGGTGGGCTTGCGGCGCGGGCCGGAGCGGTAACGCTCCATCACGGTCTCGTACCGGGCGGCGGCGTGGTCCACCGCATCCGCCCAGGAGAGGTAGAGGTTTTCCTCGGCAGCACGGCCCACGGCGCGGAGCTTTTCAGGGGAGCGCAGCAGCTCCCTGAGGCAGGTGGCCAGGGAGGGGGCATTCTCCTCGATGAGGAAGCCGGTGACGCCGTCCATCACATCCTCGGCGGCGCAGCTGCCCCGGATCAGCACGGCGGGGAGGCCGCAGGCGGCGGCTTCCCGGACCACGAGGCCGTTGGTATCAAAGGTGGAGGGGAAGAGGAAGAGGTCTGCCCGGCAGTACCAGGCCCGGAGGGCCTGCCGGTCCCGGACACTGCCGGGGAAGAGGCAGCGGTCCGTGAGGCCCAGCTCCTCCGTGTACTTCCGGATGTCGGCCTCGTCCATGCCGCCGCCCAGGAAGACCATCCGGAAGGGCTGGTCCCGGAGGGATGCCAGGGCGTCCAGAATGATGCGGATGCCCTTGTACCACATGAGGCGGCCCACAAAGAGGAAGCAGGGGACATCTTCCGGCAGGTCATACGAAGCGGTGACGGACCGGACTTCCTCCGGCGTCAGACGGCCCCGGGGCAGGTCCACGCCGTTGGGCATCACCAGGTAGTCTCCCTGATAGCCCAGAGACCGGAGGTTTTCCCCGGCACCGCGGCTCACCGTCCAGACCTCGTCGCAGGCGCTGATGTTCTGCACCAGGGCACGGATGGCGCTCTCCTGCAGGAGTTTTCCCCGGACGGCCTTGGCAATGTCGATGTCGAACTTCGTGTGGTAGGTGAGGACGATGGGTGCGTCTACCACGTCCCGGAGCTCCCGGGCCAGGAAGGTGGAGACGATGGGGCAGTGGGTGTGAAGAACGCCCACCCCCTCCTTCTGCAGCCGGGCGGCCAGTTCCGGCGAGAAGGGGCGGCCGGAGACGTAGCCCAGCTTCTTCCGGGTGTCAAAGCTGGGATAGCGCAGCACCGGGAAGGGAAAGGCGCTGTCATCCGCCCCGGGAACGGCGGGGGTGGCCACGGTGACGGCGTCGCCCCGCTCCGTCAGGCGCTGGGCATAGTTCACCACGGCGTTGGCCACGCCGTCGATCAGCGGGGGGAAGGAATCGTTCAGAAGGCAGATGCCGGTATTCTCGCGCATAAAGGCTCCTTTCAGGGTCAGTCCGCATTAAGGGTGAAGGTCAGGGAGACGGGGTTGTGGTCAGAGTGGGCAAAGCCGGTGTCGATCACCGTGGCCTCCTCCACCGTTACGTTGCCGGAGACCAGGAAGCCGTCCACCGTCAGGACATACTGCCCCTCGTGGTAGGGGGCGTCGGCGTTGCGGCAGCTGGGGACGGGAGCGTTCTCATCCAGCGGGGCGGCCAGAGTGATGCCGGTGCCGTCCAGGATGCCCTCCGGCAGGGGCTGGGCCCAGGTGTAGTCCTGGTCCGCCTCACCGAACCACCGGGCGGAATCCCCCAGGAGGTCCTTGTTGAAGTCGCCCCCGGCCACGCAGTAATTGCCTTTTTCGTACTCCGCCTGCATGTCGGAAAGCAGCAGTTTCAGCTGTTCTACGGAAATGCTGCCGTCGGCGCTGTAGGCCGAGAGGTGGAGGGTGTAGAGCACCAGCTCCCGTCCGCCCTCCACCGGCAGGCGGCAGACGCTGTAGCAGCGGTCCAGGTCCAGGAATTTCCGGAAGCCGCCCTCGATGGGTAGGCTCCGCCGCAGGGCGGAGCTGATCTCATAGCGGGAGAAGGTCAGCATCCCGGCCTGCGAGGCCCCGTGGGGCTGGGTGAAGGGGTAGAGGAGGAAGGGGGAGTCGTAGTTCTGGGCGTAGACGCAGGTCCGGTCCGGGAAGGCGGAGCGGAGGACGGTGCTCTCGTCAAAGTGGTAGGTCCGGGTGGCGTCCACGTCCACCTCCTCCAGAAGATAGAAGTCGGCGTCCGCCTTCTGGAGCAGGGCGGCGATTTCGTCGAGGTTTTCCTTCAGACGCTCCTCAGACCAGGCCCAGGACTCGGTGCCGCCGTCCATGAAGAAGCTGTAGTCGTCCTCGTAGGCTCCAAAGCCGATGTTGTAGCTGAGGGCACGGTAGGTCCCGCCGGGGCGGAGGGTATTAGCGGCGGAGCCCTCCACCGTGAGGACCTGGTTGTCCGGGATGCGGTGGTAGGCCAGAAAGACGTAGGCCACATAGGCGGCGGCCAGCACCAGCACCGCCAGGAGCAGGAGCAAAAGGACTTTCAGCGCTTTGCGCATGGTGAGTTCCCCTTTCGTCGGTTCGGAACTTCCCGGCGGGAGCCATACAGAGTCAGAGTCTGCTGTGCTCTCCGAGGCCGGGAGAGAATGACGCTATTATACCACCATCCCGCCGCCCTTGCCAAGGGGAGAAAAAAGCCCCCGCCGGAGGGCGGGGGTGGACGCTCGTTATTTGCTGTGGAAAACGCTTTGGAGTGCCGCAAGGAGGGAGAAAAGAACGATCACCAGGTAAGCGATCCGGGTCGCGGTATGGCTGTCAGCCCAGTTGTCGATGGCGATCAGGCCCCAGAGGATGGCCTGGAGGGCCTGTACAGCGGCGGTGAGCTTGACGCTGCCCTTGTTCCGGCGCTGGGCGATGAGCAGGCCAATGTAAAGGAGCAGAATGATGATCGACAAAAGGGGGGGAGCATGGTTTCGCCTTTCTTAACGCACTGCCGCTTCCTGGTGCTTTTCCCTCCGTTCCCGCAGGAGCTGGGGGCCGTAGAGGACCAGGAAGAGGGGGACCATCAGGATGGGATAGCCCCAGAGGTGGTTCCCCAGGAGCGTCTGGAAGAGGTAGAGGGGGTTGCCCTCCGTGGCCCTGCTGAGGAACATGAAGTTGGTGTCAAAGACCGCGTTGGCCGCCACCGCCACGGCGGCAAAGCCCGCGAGAAGCAGGAAGCAGCGGGGGAAGTACCGCCAGTCCCGCCGGAGCTCCCCGGCGGAGAGCAGCAGGATGGGGTAGCAGAGCAGAAGACCGTGGACGGTGAAGGAATGGATCACCATGAAGTTGGCTCCCGGCAGGGAAGACCAGGTGACGGGAAAGAGGAGGGCCGCCGCCGCAGGGACGATGCAGAAGGAATAGAGGAAGTTCTCCAGCAGCTTGGAGGGCTTCCAGGCGTGGAGGGCGATGAGGAAGATGTTGATGCTGCAAAGATGCAGTGGCAGGTAGCTGGGGTCAAAGTTCCCGCCGATCAGGAGCCCTGCGTCCTTGAAGAGCTCGTCCGCCACGGTGAGAAGGGCGAGACAGCGCCGGATGCGCTGCCGCCGGGCCGCATCGCTCTGCCGGTAGAGGCGGCAGAGGGCGAAGATGGCCAGGGCGATGCCCCCCAGCCAGCAGAGGTGGAAGGGGTAGAAGTAGGAGAAGCCCATCCCGGCGGGGATGGTGTCCACGGTATCCCAAAAGTGCTGCATAGCGCCGCCTCCGGTGATGATAGTAGTGGGAAAAGACTGCTACCAGCATACCACAACCCCGGGGAAAAGCAATGAAAGAATTTCTTAAGGGAGTATGATAAGAGAGGGAGGGCCGGACACGGCCCTCCCTCTCTTGCTGCGCGCCTTACTTTACGGCGGCGTCGGCGAAGGTGTTATCTACGATGGCGGAATAGTCCACCCACTGCTCTCTCGTCAGCTCTCCGGCACCCTCCATCACGGTCTCCAGCCGTTCCAGGGCCGCCTGCTCCATCCGGGGCACGGCGTTCCAGGCGTCGATGTCCAGATGCCGCTGGGTGACGGCGGTGAGGACAGAGAGATCACTGTCCGGGAACTGGGGGGCGATGGCGGCGGCGATCTCCTCCGCCGTGTGCTCCTGCACCCAGGCCTGGCCCCGGGCGATGGCCCGGGTGAAGCGCTGGATAACGTCGGCGTTGTCCCGGAGATCGCTGGCGGCGGTGAAGTAGGCGGTGTAGGGGATCTCACCGCTCTCTTGGCCGATGGAGCAGAGGACGTAGCCCTTGCCGGCCTGCTCCACCTCGGTGGCGGTGGGCTCGAAGAGGGTGGTATAGTCCCCGGTGCCGCCGGTGAAGGCCCCGGCCATCATGTTGAACTGCACCGTGGTGTCCACGGTGACATCCACGCCGGGCTCCAGACCGTTCTGCCGCAGGACATATTCCAGGGTCATCTCCGGTACGCCGCCCTTGCGGCCGCCCAGGACCGTGCAGCCCCGGAGATCCTCCCAGGAGAAGCTGCCGCCCTCCCGGCCCACCAGGAAGGAGCCGTCCCGCTTGGTGAGCTGGGCGAAGATGACAGGGGCGTCCTCCTTCTCCTGGTTATGGACGTAGATGCAGGCCTCCGGGCCTGCGAGGCCGATGTCCGCCTGGCCTGTCAGCACGGCGGTCATCACCTTGTCGGCCCCGCCGCCGTTGCTGAGCTCGATGGCAAGGCCCTCTTCCTCAAAAAAGCCCTGGCTCAGGGCCACATACTGGGGAGCGTAGAAGACGGAATGGGTCACTTCGCACAGGCGCAGGGTCTTGACCTCCTGCTCCGCTGGGGCACCGCAGCCGCAGGCGGCGGCAGCCAGGATCCCCAGGGCGGCGAGAATTGCGGCAGTTTTTCTCATAGCATCACTCCTAAACGGTTTCCCAAAAGTTTTTCCAACCGCAGCACGCCCTGGTACATCACCACAGCGGCAGCGGACAGGATCAGGATGCTGGCCATCACCAGGTCCATGTTGAAGACCTGGGAGCCATAGACGATGAGGTAACCCAGTCCCGCCTTGGAGACCAGAAACTCCCCCATGATGGCGCCCACCCAGCTGAGGCCCACATTGACCTTCAGCGTGTTGAAGAGGGCGGCGTAGTTGGCGGGGAAGACCAGGTAACGGAGGATCTGGCGGCGGCTGGCCCCGAAGGTCCGCAGCAGTCGGATCTTTTCCCCGTCGGTGGAGAGGAAGGCCGAGTGCATATTAAGAATGGTGACGATGATGGAGATGGCCACGGTCATGGCGATGATGGACGCCGTCCCCGCCCCGATCCAGACGATAAAGATGGGGCCCAGGGCCGTCTTGGGCAGGGCGTTCAGCACCACGAGATAGGGCTCTAAGATGCGGGAGGCCCATTCGCTCCACCAGAGACCGATGGCGATGACTGTCCCGGCCACGGTGCCCAGGGTAAAGCCCAGCACCGTCTCCAGGCACGAGGTCCCGATGTGCCGCCAGAGGTCCCCGGATCGGAACAGGCTCCCCAGGGTGTCCGCCACCCGGGAAGGGCAGCTCACCACGAAGGCGTCGATGGCCCCGCAGCGCGCCGCCAGCTCCCAGAGAAGCAGGAGAAATACCAGCAGCCCCGCCTGCAGAACGCGGATCAGGCAGCGCCTGCGCCGCCGCTGCCGCAGATAGGCAAGGCGCTGAGGCGAGGGCTCATTCATCCAGCTCCAGCTCCTTCCAGATGAGATTGAAAAAGCCACGGAAGGCCTCGCTGTCCCGGCGTTCCATGGGACCCAGCCCCTGAAGGGGCGCGAGATCGTGGATGGCGCGGATCTCCGCCGGACGGCGGCTCAGCACCACCACCCGGTCGGACATGCTGATGGCTTCCGAGATGTCGTGGGTCACGAGAAGCGCGGTCTTCCGCTCCTGCCGGATGATGCGGCAGATGTCGGCGGAGACCGAGAGCCGGGTCTGATAGTCCAGCGCGGAGAAGGATTCATCCAGCAGCAGGATCTTGGGGTCTGTTGCCAGCGTCCGGATCAGGGCGCAGCGCTGGCGCATCCCGCCGGAGAGCTGTCCCGGCAGTTTCCCGGCAAAATCCGTGAGACCGTACCGGGCCAGGAGCTCCCGGACCCGGTCTTGGGTCTCGGGGGTGTTCTCGTGCCGGATGGCGGGGGCCAGGGTCACGTTGGCCCAGATGGTCTGCCAGGGGAAAAGCTGGTCCTGCTGGGGCATGAACCCAACCTTGGGAGTGGGGGCGCGGACGGCCTCCCCGTCCACCAGGATCTTTCCGGCAGTGGGGCGCTCCAATCCGGCAATGAGGCTCAGCAGGGTGGACTTGCCGCAGCCGGAAGGGCCCACGATGCTGAGGAACTCTCCCTCCTCCATTTGAAAGCTGATATCCCGAAGAGCCTCCACCTCCCCGTCCGGGGATTGGTAGGTGAGGGCCACATGTTGGAGATCGATCATCATGCCTGTGCATGCCTCCTTTGCTGCAAGGGATCGGGTTCATGCCCAGTCTATGCGCCGGAGCCCGTCCCTGTCAGCGTGGAAACGAGGGAGGAATAAGGACGGTTAATGGGGAGAGGGGGCGTAGGGGAGAAAAGTGGGGCGGAATATAAGGAGAAATGATGGGATCCGTATGTATCAACACGGTGATGTCGGGTTTTCGGAAAAGATGGGAAAAAGGGGTTGACTTTGTAGGGAGGGCGTGATATTCTAACCAAGCTGTCCGACAGGGC
>SFLD01000007.1 GCA_004553545.1 Clostridiales bacterium
GGTCCGGGACGTGGACTTCTCCGTCAACGTCATCTCCAAGTCCGGCACCACCACGGAGCCCGCCGCCGCCTTCCGCTTCTTCCGGCAGCTCCTGGTGGAGAAGTACGGCCGGGAGGGCGCCCGGGAGCGGATCTTCGCCACCACGGACGCCCACAAGGGCGCCCTCCGGACCCTGGCGGACCGGGAGGGCTGGGAGACCTTCGTGGTCCCCGATGACATCGGCGGGCGCTACAGCGTTCTCACCGCCGTGGGCCTGCTGCCCATCGCCGTCACCGGCATCGATGTGGAGAAGCTCCTGGCGGGCGCCGAGGAGATGCGCAAGGTCTGCGAGACCCAGGACTTCACCAACCCCGCCTGGCGCTACGCCGCCGCCCGCTACCGCCTCTACCGCGCGGGCCGCAGCGTGGAGGTCCTCAGCTGCTACGAGCCCGCCTTCCGCTTCATGGGCGAGTGGTGGAAGCAGCTCTTCGGCGAGAGCGAGGGCAAGGAGGGCAAGGGCCTCTTCCCCGCCAGCGTGGAGTTCACGGCGGACCTCCACTCCATGGGCCAGTACCTCCAGCAGGGCCAGCGGCTGATGCTGGAGACCACCGTCCGCTTCGCCCCCGGGGCCGGGCACCTCACCGTTCCCGCGGACGAGGAGAACGGCGACGGCCTCAACTTCCTGGCCGGGCGCACCCTGGACGAGATCGGGGAGAAGGCCTTCGCCGGGACCCTGCTGGCCCACACGGAGGGCGGCGTCCCCAACCTGATCCTGGAGTGCGGGGAGCGGAACGAGGAGACCCTGGGGGAGCTCATCTACTTCTTTGAGTACGCCTGCGGCCTCTCCGGCTATCTTCTGGACGTGAACCCCTTCGACCAGCCGGGGGTGGAGGCCTACAAGCGGAATATGTTCGCCCTGCTGGGCAAGCCCGGCTACGAGGCCCAGCGGGCCGAACTGGAGGAGAAGCTCTCCCACGAGTGACGGCTCCGGATGGACGGGAAATATGAATAATCCGGAAACTTGCGTTTCTCCATTGTTTTTTTCCCGCCGCTGTGGTATGCTGGGGCCAGAGAAGTATCCCCTTACATATATTTGCTGGGGGATGGCCGTAATCTAGAATGAAACAGGAGTGATTGACTATGGTTCGCTTGATTCTGGGAGTGAAGGGCTCTGGCAAGACCAAGCAGCTCATTGAAATGATCAACAACGCCGCGAAGGACGAGCCCGGCAGCGTGGTCTGCATCGAGGCCGACTCCGCCATGATGTTCGACATCCACTATCAGATCCGCCTCATCGACGCCAAGGAGTACCAGCTGGGCAGCAAGGACGCCTTCCGGGGCTTCGTCAGCGGCCTCTACGCCGGGAACTACGACATCTCCCACATTTTTGTGGACAACCTGGGCAAGACCATCAACGCGGATTCCATGCAGGAGACCGAGGACCTGCTCCACTGGATGGATACCTTCGGCGAGAAGAACAACATCAAGTTCACCGTCACCCTCAGCGCAGACCCCGAGACCATCTCCGAGGATCTCCGCCGCTTCCTGTAAGCATCACAGCGAAAGCCCCGCCGGAAAAACCGGCGGGGCTTTTTGTCATTTCCCGGGAAATGCCTCTTCCCATCCGGGCGGGGGCTGTGGTAAAATAGCGAAAAAATCCTGAAAGGAGCACCCTCATGCTGCCTCTTACCGACGCTGCCCTGATCCTGCAGGGCGGCTCCTTCCGCTGCATGTTCAGCGCCGGGGCCCTGGACGTGCTGATGGAGCACGGGTTCTGGTTTTCCTATGTCAACGGCGTCAGCGCCGGGGCTCTCGCGGGCTGCAACTACCTCTCCCGGCAGAACGGCCGGACCCGGAGGGTCAACGAGACCTTCTGCACGGACCCGGATTTCCTGAGCCTGCGCAACCGCTTCCGGGCCGGGGGCGTCTTCAACTTCCCCTTCCTCTTCCGGGACGTGGGGGAGCGCATCCCCATGGACTGGGAGGCCCTGATGACCTCCCCCCAGCGCTTTGAGGCCGTGGCCACGGACTGCCTCACGGGCCTGCCCGCCTACTTCTCCAAGGACGAGGTCCCCCGGGAGGACTTTGAGCTGGCGTGCATGGCCTCCGCCAGCATGCCCGCCTTCAGCGACATGATCCGCATCCGCGGCGTGCCGTATCTGGACGGCGGCTGCGCCTGCCCCGTGGCCTACCAGCGGGGCCTGGACCTGGGGTACGGGAAGCTGGTGGTCATCCTGACCCGGCCCTCCGGCTACCGCACGCCTCCCTCCCCCAAGGCGGAGAGCCGCCTCTGGCGGCGGATCTACAGCCGCTACCCGGCCTTCTACCGCCGCCTGGAGCAGGAGGAAAAGATCTTCAACCGCCAGTATGAGGAGCTGGAGCGGCTGCAGCGGGAGGGGAAGGCCTTCCTCCTCTGCCCCACCGGCCGGGCCAAAGTCGGCCGCCTGGAGCGGGACCCCCAGCGCCTGGAGGCACTCTATCTTGAGGGCCGCAAGGCCATGCTGGACGCTCTCCCCGCCCTGCGGGAGTTCCTGGCAAAGTAATATCAGCGGATCAGAGCAGACGCCGGGAGGCGTCCGCTCTTTTTGCCGCCGGTCTCCAGGATTTAGCCCTTTACATCCTGCGGGCCCTCCATCTATAATGAATGGGTGTGTATTTTTGAAAGGAGGCATCCCATGCAGAAGGGAATGCGGCCTGCAGCCTGCCCATTTGGCTCCCATCGCAGCATCGATCCGGAGGGAACGCTGCCCCACCTGGCCTGGAAGCTGGACCCGTCGCTGCCGATCCATGAGAATGAGCTTCTGATCCGGATGAAGACGCTGAACATCAACGCCGCCAGCTTTGAGCGGCTTCGCCTGGATGCCGACAACGACCCGGCCCAGCTGATCCAGAAGATCCGCAGCATCGTATCCATGCGGGGAAAGATGCAGAACCCCATCACCGGCTCCGGCGGAACGTTGGCCGGCGTGGTGGAGGAGATCGGCCCCCGGCACCCGGCCTATGGTGTCCTGCAGCCGGGGGATGAGATCTGCACCCTGGTCTCCCTGAGCCTGACGCCCCTGGTCATCGAGCAGGTGAAGAGCGTGGATCTCCACACCGGCCAGCTGGAGGTGGAGGGCTACGGCATCCTCTTTGAGACCGGGCTCTATGCCCGGGTCCCGGAGGGCATCCCCACCAACGTTTTTCTCCCGGTGGTGGCAGAGGCCGGTTCCGGCTACCAGGCGAACCTCCTCTGCCGCCCGGATATGACGGTGATGGTGGTGGGCGCGGCGGAGAAGGTGGGCCTTCTGAGTCTCTTCTCCCTCCGGCAGAAGCTGGGGAACAGCGGCCAGCTCATCGCGGTGACCATGCGCCCGGAGATTCTGCCGGAGCTGGAGAGCCTGGAGGTGGCCGACCGTATCCTCCTGGCGGAGGGCAGCGACCCCCTCACCGCTTGCCGCCAGATCCAGGGGGAACTGGGAGATCAGGCCATCGACCTCATCGTGGACTGCAGCAGCACCCCGGGCTTTGAGATGTTCAGCATCCTTATGAGCCGGGAGCGCGGCACGGTGTACTTCGCCAACCCTGCCGCCCATTACTCCGCCGCGGGCCTGGGCGCGGAGGGCATCGGCAAGGAACTGAACCTCCTTTTCTACCGGGGCTATATCGAGGGGCATGTGGACTTCTGCACGGAACTGCTGCGGCAGTATCCGGCGCTGGTCCGCTGCTTCCAGTCCAGCGCGGAGGGACGCATCCGGGGCCTCTACTACTGCCAGAACGAGCGCAGCGCCCATCCGGACAATATCCCGGCCAACATCGTGATCCACGGTCCGGAGATGACGGAGATCCTCCGGATCGCCAAGCGCATCGCGGCCTTCAACACCACCGTCCTCATCACCGGCGAGACCGGCACCGGCAAGGATGTGGTGGCCAACATCCTCCATCAGTTCAGCGACCGCCGGGACAAGCCCTTCCTGAAGATCAACTGCTCCGCCATCTCGGAGAACCTCTTCGAGTCTGAGCTCTTCGGCTATGAGAAGGGCAGCTTCACCGGCGCTCTGCGGGACGGCAGGGCCGGTTACTTTGAAGAGGCGAACCACGGCACCCTCTTCCTGGATGAGATCGGGGACATGCAGCTCTCCAGCCAGGTGAAGCTGCTGCGGGTCCTGCAGTCCCGGGAGGTGGTGCGCGTGGGCGGCAGCAAGGCGATCCCGGTGGATGTCCGGGTGATCCTGGCCACCAACCGCAACCTCCGCCGGCTGGTGGAGCGGGGCCTTTTCCGGGAGGACCTCTACTACCGCATCAATGTGGTCAATCTCTATGTGCCCCCGCTGCGGGAGCGGCAGGATTCCATCTTCCCTCTGGCTCAGAGCTTCCTGCAGCAGTACAGCGAGAAGTTCGGCGTGCAGAAGTGCTTTTCTCCCGACGCCAAAACGGCCCTGCTGGAGTACAGCTGGCCCGGCAACATCCGGGAGATGGAGAACATCATCCAGCGCCTGCTGCTCTGCTCGGAGAAGAACGTCATCACGGACGGGGACCTCCGGAGGGAGTTCCAGAAGAACGAGGGCGGCGGGGAACCGTACCTGCCGCCGGAGCCCGCTCCCGCCGGCGGAGAGGAGGACGAGGAGATGCGCTACCGGACCGCCGCCGCGCTCTGCCGCAGTACCCGGGAGATGGCGGCCATGCTCCGCACCAGCCAGTCCACCGTGGTGCGCAAGCTGAAGAAATACGGACTGCACCCGTCGGGCGCCTGAACCGGCCCCGGTGAGTCAAGATTTCACAAAATGAGTCAAGCTGATGAGTCAATGATTCACCGGCTTGACTCGCTTTTTACCGTTTTCTGCCGCTTTCTGGGGAAACAGGCGGGAAACGCCCGATTTTCCCTTGAAACAACGTCATTCTGCACAAAAAGAAAAGAGAAAATCCGTAGAAATTAAACATTATTTTTTGAGCCCAAAATGGCGGTTTTGGCACGGACTTTGCTTTTAGTTAGGCAAGAGCGGCAAACTGCCGCGGGGAAGACCAAGAAAACGGGCGGTGATGGCATGAAGGAAACAAAGACGGGAGGGAGCCGGGTCCGGAAGACCGCTGCCTCTGCCGCCTTGGCACTCATGACGCTGCTCTATGTCCTGGATCTTCTGCTGCCCCTGCCGCTGGGGGCGGCGGCCGCCGCCGCTGCGGCAGCGGTGCTGCTGCTGGACCTCCCCTTCATGGGAAAGACCTTTCGCCTGCCGGCCTGGATCTTCTTCCTGCTGGGCGCGGCGGTCCTGCTTTTCTGCCGGGCGCCGCTGAGCCAGTGGGAGCAGGGGCTCTCCTCCATGATGAAGACCGTGGTGATCCTGGTGGTGATGCAGGGTCTGGCCCTGGCCATGCGCCGGGGAGGCTATGAGCAGGCGGCGGCAGAGTGCCTCTGCGGACGCTCCGGCAGCCTTGCCGGGCTCTTCTGCCTGATCCTGCTGCTGTCCCACCTGCTGGCCGGGGTTATGAGCCTGGGCTGCGTGGTGGTGATCCTGGCGGCCATTTCCCCCGCCGTGCGCCAGCGCCTGCCGGACAGCCGACGCTTTCTGGCGGCCTCCCTCTCCTGGGGCTACTGCACGCTCTTCCTCTGGGCTCCCGGCACGGTGACGGTGCTGATGAGCATGCAGGTCTTTGACCTGGACTGGCAGAGCTACTTCCCCCCGGCCTTCGCCCTGTCCCTCCTGGGCCTTGCCCTGGGGGCCGGGATCGCCCATTTCCGCTTCCGGGGCCAGAGCCTGGCGTCTGCCGGGACGGAGACGGTCTCCCCGGGGGCCTGGCGGAAGCTCCGGCGCCTGGCAGGCGTGCTGGCCGTCATCGTGGCGGCGGTGGCCCTGCTGGAGCGGCTGGGCTTCAGCACCTCTACCGGGCGGCTGCTGGTGACGATCCTGGCGGTCACCGCCGTGTGGCTCACTGCCCAGGGGCGGGTGCCGGAGGCGCCCCCGCTGCTGCGGCAGTGGTGGCAGGATTACCTGCCGAAAAACCAGGACCTGGCGGCCTTCTTCCTCTCCATGGGCGTCTTTTCCGCGGCCATCCAGTACTCCGGCTTCGGGGACCGGCTGACGAAGCTCTGCGCCGGGCACAGCGGGCTCCTGGGACCCCTGGTGCTGCCGCTGCTGCCGCTGGCCATCGTGGCCTTCTCCCTGGTGGGGCTGCACCCCTTCGTCTCGGTGCTGATGGTGGGGCCCATCCTGGCGGGACTGCCGCTGCCGGTAACGCCGCTGCAGCTGGGCCTGACCATGTCCCTGGGCTGCTGCCTCTCCTACATGCTCTCCCCCTTCGCGGGCCTGATCCTGACGCTCTCCCACGAGCTTCAGGAGCCGCCCCTGCGCATGTGCCTCCGGGCGAACCTCCCGTTCGCCATCCCCTACTACCTGCTGGCGACCCTGGCCATCACATGGCTTTGCTGAGAGACGTTAGAATTTGATTTGAAGTTAGAACGAAAAAGGAGATGACGCGTTTTGCTGATGTTTGACAAGGCATTCCTCCACGGAAGGATCTACACCATGAAGGAGCGCGGGGCCTGCGTCGAGGCGATGCTGGTCCACGACGGAAAGATCCTGGCCGTCGGAACAGATGAGGAGATCGCAGCCTACCCCGTCCGGGAAACCATCGATCTGCAGGGACGGCCGGTGATCCCCGGCCTCATCGACACCCACTGCCACATCCCTGAGATGGTGGATGACAGCCGGAAGATAGACCTGGAGCATGCCCGAAGCATCCAGGAGGTCCTGGATCTCCTGGCGGCGCGGCTGCCCGACCTGAAAAAGGGCCAGTGGCTGCTGGGCCGGGGACTCTCTTCCGCCCTGCTGGCGGAGCAGCAGCTGCCGGACCGCCGGGATCTGGACCGGGTCAGCCGGGAGGTCCCCATCTACATCATGTCCTTCGATGGCCACAGCTATATGGGAAACAGCGCGCTGCTGGCGGCGGTGGGCATCGGGACGAACTATCAGCCCCTCCCAGGCGAGATCGTGGAAATGAAGGACGGCGAGCCCACCGGCATTTTCAAGGAAGCCGTCATTTCTGCCCATATCATGCAGCGCTGCCCCTCCCTTTACGCCGACGACAGCGACGCCAAGGAAGCCATCCGGCAGCGCCTGCTGGAGAGCTCCCGCCAGGGCTACACCACCATGCATTCCATTCTGGGCTTTTCCTCCTCCGTGCTGGACCGTGCAAAGCTTTACGAGGAGATGGAGCGGGAGAAGACCCTTCCCATGCGGGTCAACATGTGCTACTGCGACTGCTATGAAGACCCCATGAACATCGTTTCCGGCCTGGGAGATGACATGCTCCGCCTCAGCGCCTGCAAGTTCTTTGCCGACGGCGCCATGTCGGAGCGGACGGCGTACCTCTCTCAGGATTACGCGGACCGGCCCGGCTGGCGGGGGACCATGGTCCTGGAGCCGGAGGCCTTCTGCGCCAAGGTGGAGCGGGCCTATTCCTTAGGCAACGAGGTCGCCATCCATATCATCGGCGACGCCGCCCTGGACATCGTGCTGGACCTCATCGAGCGGATCTGGGACCCTGCCAGAAACAGCCGCTTTGAGCTGATCCACTGCGCGGTGACCCGGCCGGACCAGCTGGAGCGGATGAAAAAGCTCCCGGTGGTCATCCACAAGCAGCCCATCTTCATTGCCGCCCCCACCACGCTGAGGGGGGAGGAGAAGCTGGGGGATCTGAACCGCTATTATCACAGCCTCCGCTCCTTCCTGGATGCCGGGCTCCTGGTCACCGGCGGTACCGACGGTCCCCTTTCCGATATGGACCCCTTCCACGGCATGGCCTGCGCGGTGAGCCGCAAGGCCTTCGACGGGAAAACCATGGTGAATCCCCAGGAGTGCATCGATGTGTACTCCGCGGTCCGGATGTTCACGGCCAACGCCGCCTACGCCGGGCATGAGGAGCAGCGCAAGGGGACTCTGGAGGCCGGAAAGCTGGCCGATTTCATCATCCTCGACAGGGACATCTTCCAGATCGACCCTGAGGAAATCAGTCAGGTCGCCGTTGTGCGGACCTACCTGGGAGGTGAGTCGCTGTACGACTGATCCCCGGAACGTATCCCCAATAAATTTTGAATGGAGAAAATGAACATGAAAAAACTGCTTGCCTTCGTACTGTCTTTTGCGATGGTCCTGAGCCTCGCCGCCTGCGGCGGCGCCGATGCCAACGTGCAGCTTCCCGCCGGGTCCGATGCCAGCAGCACCGGCAGCGACGCGGAGTACAACATCAGCATTGCCTCCACCGGCCTGCCGACGCAGGCTCCCTATATGGCGACCACTGACTTCATTTCTGCGATTGAGGCAGCGGGAAACGGCCGCTTCAAGTTCGTGGTGCATGATTCCTCCTCCCTGGGTACTGACGAGGATATCCTGAAGCAGGTCATCGACGGCACCCTGCAGGTCAGCGCAGTTGGCGGTACTACCTTCAGCATGTACACGCCCCTGTTGGAAGTCCTCTCCCTGCCCTTCCTGCTGACCGACTATGAGAAGGAATACGCCGCCCTCACCAGCGACGAGTACCGCGCCATCTGCGACGCCGTGGGCGAGCAGCTGGGCATCAAGATCCTCTTCACCAGCGAGAACGGCATCCGTCACTTCGCCACCACCAAGAAGCCCGTCACCAGCATGGCGGACCTGGCCGGACTGAAGATCCGCATCCCCACCAGCGACGTGCTCACCGAGACCATCAAGGCTCTGGGCGCCAACCCCGTCACCATCCAGTACTCCGAGCTCTACTCCGCCCTGCAGAACAACG
The DNA here is from genome assembly GCA_004553545.1 of Clostridiales bacterium. Taxonomy (GTDB): domain Bacteria; phylum Bacillota; class Clostridia; order Oscillospirales; family Oscillospiraceae; genus Oscillibacter. Next base: position 8,728 of record SFLD01000007.1, read on the forward strand.
TGGTGGACGGCGAGGAGGTCAACTACTCCACCCTGGCCGGCCAGATGCACTACGAGGTCGTCAGCTATCTCACTGAGGTCGGCATGTACTGCTTCCCCGGCATCGTCATTGCCAACCTGGACTTCTGGAACAGCCTCAGCGCCGAGGATCAGCAGATCTTCCTGGACGCCAGCGACCTGGCCGTGAAGAACACCTTTGAGAAGCACATCGTGGGCGTGGACGAGGATGCCCGCGCCAAGTGCGAGGAGAACGGGATGCAGATCACCGTTCTGGATGACGCACAGCTCCAGGAATTCAAGGATGCTACCGCCTACATCGTGGACGAGTACGCCGCCAAGGATCCCCTGATCGCGGACTTCGTGGAGATGGCCCGCAACCTCGGTTGATCCCATCCTCCCATCACGCCGGTCAAACCGGCGTGATGGGAGAGCAGAAGCAAAGAAAGGAGAGTGTTCATGCTCCAAAAGTATAACGTAGCGATGGACTGGATCTGCCGGATCGTGAAAGGCTTTCTGGCCGTATTGATCGCGGCGACCGTTATCATATCTTTCATTGAGGTGTTCCGCCGGTATTTCCTCGGCCAGACATTCAGCTGGTCGGATGAGTTTTCCCGGTTCACGATGGTCTATGTCGGCATGGTGGGCGGCGCAGTTGCCTATCGCTATGGAGAGCTGGTCTGCTTTGATTCACTGCTGAATCACCTGAATCAGAAGGGCCGTTTCCTCTGCGGCATCATCACCGACCTGTTCAGTTTGGTGCTGCTGGGGACCGGGCTGGTGCTCAGCATCCAGACGATCATGTCCAAGGGTGTGCGGATCGCCAGGTCCTCCGGACTGAAGCTGCCGATGACGGTCCCCTACGCGGCATTTGTCATTGGATTTGCGCTGATGGTCCTCTTCTGCCTGGGGAGCATCGCAAACCGGATCGCAAAGCACAAGGCAGAAAAATCGGGAAAGGAGGACGTCTGAGTTGATCGTTGTTCTGATTTTTGTGGTGTGCCTTCTGATCGGCGTACCCATCGCGTTTGTCCTGGGACTTACCGGGCTGGCACATGTGGCATATTTGGGTGACCCCAGCTATTACGGCGCCATCATCAACCGGATGTTCGCCGGTCTGAACTCCACTGGCCTTCTGGCCATCCCCTTCTTCATCATTGCCGGCGAGCTGATGAACGAGGGCGGCATCACCAAGCGCCTTTTCACCCTGTTCCGGGAACTGGTGATCCAGATCCGGGGCGGCCTTGCCTACGCAGTCGTTATCGTCTCTGCCGTGCTGGCCGCGATCCTAGGCTCTGCCAACGCGGTCTCTTCCATCCTCTGCAAGGTGGCCATCCCCGAGATGAAGGAGGACGGCTATCCGGAGGAGTTCAGCGGCGCGCTGATCGCCTCCTCCGCCGTGCTCGGTCCCATCATCCCTCCCAGCACTACCTTCGTCTATTACAGCGTTCTCACCGGCGTTTCCGTCCGGGCGCTGTTTCTGGCCGGTATCGTCCCCGGTATCCTGCTGGCCCTTGGCTTTATCTCTGTGATCTTCATCCAGGGTAAGATCTATCATCTTTACCCCGCCCCCACCCAGAAGTTCAACTTCAGCCGTCTGGGCAAGGCCTTTGTGGCGGCGATCCCGGCTTTGCTGATCCCCATCATCATGATGGGCGGTATCCTCACCGGCATCTTCACTCCCACGGAGTCCGGCGTGGTGGCCGTGGTGGCCTCCATCATCGTGGGCCTCTTCTACAAGACCCTGGACCTGAAGAAGCTCCCCGGCGCCCTGGTCCGGGCCGGTATGGTCTCCGCCGCGCTGCTCATCATCATCGCCTTCGGCAACATCATGAGCTGGACCCTGGCCATCGCCGGCGTGAAGCAGGTGGTGATGACCACGGTCCTGGCCATCACCACCAATAAGTACCTCATCCTGCTGATCTGCATCGCCCTGATGATCGCCGTGGGCTGCGTCATGGACGCTACCGCCGCCATGCTGGTCTTCATTCCGGTGCTCACTCCCCTGGCGGACCTTATCGGTATGGACCCCATCCACTTCGGTCTCGTGTACTGCCTGCTGATCACGGTGGGCCTGGTCACTCCGCCTGTGGGTATGACTCTCTTTGTCACATCCAACGTTTCCGGCATCAGTCTGTCGAAGATCTGCAAGGCAGTCCTGCCCTTTGCCGCAGTGGCAATGCTTATCACCATCGCTCTGGCCTATCTGCCGCAGGTGGTCATGTGGCTGCCCACCGTCTTCGCGTAAGGAGGATCGTGCTATGACGCTTGAAACTGCCATTCAGGGGCTCTGCGACCTGCATATCCACGCAGGGCCCTCCATCTCCAAGCGCTGCGTGGACGCGCTGGAGGTCTATCAGAACGCCGCCGCCAAGGGCTACCGGGGCCTCGTCATCAAGGATCATTACTTCCCCACCATGATGAGCGCCCAGATCGTGCAGAAGCACTTCGGTCAGGCGGAGGATGCCCCCAGGATCTTCGGCCAGATCGTGCTGAACAACGCCCAGGGCGGCATCAACCTCAAGGCGGTGGACGCCGCCTGCGGCATGGGCGTGAAGCTCGTGACCATGCCCACCGTTTCCTCTGCCCACCACATCCAGGCCTACGCCAACAAGACCTTCGTCGGCGGCGGCAAGGAGAGCGTCCCCGAGACGCCCATCTGCTATCTGGATGAAAAGGGCGCCCTGCTGCCCGAGGTGGAGGCCCTGCTGGACTACCTGGCCCAGCAGCCGGAGGTGGTCCTGGCCACCGGCCACGGCTCCCCCGCCGAGACCGACGTCCTGCTGAGCGCCGCCACGGCCAAGGGCATCCAGCGCATCCTGGTGAACCATCCCTTTTGCCTCGTGAATGCCTCCATGGAGCAGATGGTCCGCTGGGCCGGCATGGGCGCCATGCTGGAGCTCAACGCCTGCGACATCGACCCCGTCTCCAGCTTTGCCGACGGCGATCTGAACATCGTCGGGGAGATGCTGGAGAATATCCCTGCCGACCGCCTGGTCATCGACTCGGACTACGGCCAGAACGGCAACATCGAGCCCGTGGAAGGCCTCATCCACTTCGCCGGCTTCCTGCGGGAAAAATTCCATGTCAGTGAGGAGCAGATCCATCAGATGGGCGTCGTCACACCCGGTTGGCTTCTGGGCCTTAATGAAAGATAACAAAACAAAAAGGTCAAAAGAAAGGTGAACGACTATGAAACTGTGCAGCTTTAATGTTGGTAAGATCAACCGTATCGGCGTCCTGATGCCCAGCGGCAAGGTGGCCGACTGCAACTATGCCTACGCCGTCTATCAGGCGGACCAGGGCGCCGCCAAGGCCCAGCAGCTGGCGGACGTGGTGGTCCCCTCCGACATGCTCTCCATGATCGAGTGCGGCGAGCACGGCAAGGCCGAGCTGCGGAAGGCCATGGCCTTCCTGGAGGAGCATCCCGAGGCCGCCGGTCCCTGCGGCGAGAAGATCCTCTATGACTGCGACGAGATCCATTTCCGCGCTCCCGTGCCCAACCCCGAGAAGATCTTCTCCATGGCTATCAACAACCGCTTCGAGTTCGAGCGCTGCATCAAGCCCGAGGGCCCTGCCCATCCCCTGTACTTCAGCAAGTACAACTCCTGCCTCTGCGGCGCCTATGACGATATCGAGATCCCTGACATCGGCATCGTGGGCACCGAGGTGGAGATGGTCTTCGTCATCGGCAAGGGCGGCAAGAACATCCCCGAGTCCGAGGCCCGCGACTACATCTACGGCTTCACCTGCCACAACGACATCACCGCTTTCTCCCTGCGCATCAACCGCGAGTGGCTCATCTGCGTCAACGGCGAGGGCAAGCAGGAGAAGGTCATGTATCCCGGCCGCTACAAGTGCTTCGATACCTTCGCTCCCATGGGTCCCTGGCTCGTGACTGTGGACGAGCTCTCCATCGACCAGGCCTTCGACCAGCGGATGGAGGCCTATCTGGACGGCAAGAAGATGCAGGAGGGCTCCACCAACGAGATGCTCTTCCAGGTGGATTACATGATCCCCTACCTGAGCCAGGCCCACACCCTGAAGCCCGGCGACCTCTGCTCCTGCGGCACCGTCATCTCCTTCAACGAAAAGGAGTTCGACAACGCCGACCTGAGAAGCTACGACGGCAAGGTCCTGGAGTCCTACATCGAGCACATCGGCACCATGAAAAACCACATCAAGGCCATCTGATCCCAGCACTTTCTCCCGGACCCCTCCGGGAGGGAACTCCGTGCGGCGCGGCGGCGCCGCGCCGCACGGACCTGATTCACAGCTTGCTGCGTGGGCGCTTCCTGACTGGGCTCCCGGCGCAACAGAAAGGATTGATCGTTCAGCATGAGAAAAGCTGTTATCGTTTCCATGGCGCGGACGCCGGTGGGCCGGGTCGGCGGGGGACTCTCCTCCATCAGCGCGGCGGACCTGGGCGCCATCGCCATCCGGGAGGCGGTCCGCCGCTCCGGCATCGACCCCGCCTCCGTGGATGACGTTATTTTCGGAAATATCCTGAACAACGACTGGCAGAACATCGCCCGTGCCGCCGCCCTGGCCGCCGGCCTTCCCATGGAGGTCCCGGCCATCAAGGTGGACCGGGAGTGCGGCTCCGGCGCCAACGCGGTGGCCTTTGCCGCCATGTCCATCCAGGCCGGGCTCTATGACGTGGTGGTGGCCGGCGGCGTGGAGAGCGACTCCACCCGTCCCTGGATCATGGCCAAGCCCAAGAAGGCCTTCCAGGTCCCCTGTCCGGAGATGTTCTACGATCCCCCCAGTGTCACGGAGACCATCGGGGAGTGCCCCATGGTGGATACCGCCCAGAACGTGGGTGAGAAGTTCCACATGACCCGGGAGGAGTGCGACGAGTTCGCCCTCCGCTCCCACGAGCTGGCAGAGGCCGCCTGGAAGCGGGGCTTCTTCGACGAGAGCGTGGTGGAGGTCACCGTGCCCCAGCGCAGGGGCGAGCCCCTGCACGTCCGGAAGGATGAGACCATCCGTCCCGAGACCACCATGGAGTCCCTGGGCCGGCTGAAGCCGGTGGCCTACCGGGGCGACCTGGTGACGGCCGGCAACAGCTCTCCCCTCTGCGACGGGGCCGCCGCCCTGGTGCTGATGGAGGAGAGCCTGGCGGCGAAGCTGGGCCTTGCCCCCATCGGTGAGGTCACGGGCTACGCCGTGGCAGGCGTGCACCCCCACTTTATGGGCATGGGCCCCATGGCGGCGGTGCCGAAGCTCCTGAAAAAGACCGGAAAGTCCCTGGCGGACATCGATGTCATCGAGATCAACGAGGCCTTCGCCGCGCAGGCAGTCCCCTGCTGCCGGGAGCTGGGCTTCGATATGGACCGGGTCAACGTCAACGGCGGCGCCATCGCCCTGGGCCATCCCATGGGCGGCACCGGCGCCATCCTCACCATCAAGGCGCTGGACGAGCTCCGGGACCGGGGCGCCAGGACCGGCCTTGTTACCATGTGCATCGGCGGCGGGCAGGGGATCGCCATGCTGGTGGAAAACCGCAGATTTTAACTTGGAAAGGGAAAACACACTATGAGACCATTAGAAGGAGTGAGGATACTCGACTTATCTCAGGCGTATGCCGGCCCCTTCTGTACGATGAACCTGGCCGATCACGGCGCAGAGGTCATCAAAATCGAGCGCCCGGGTGCGGGGGATCAGGTCCGCACCTGGGGACCCATGAAAGACGGCGAGAGCGGCTTCCACGCCTGCCTCAACCGCAACAAGTACGGGATCACGCTGGACCTGAAGACGGAGGAGGGCAAGGAAGTCTTCCGCCGCCTGCTGAAGACCGCGGATGTGGTCTGCGAGAACTACAAGGTGGGCGTGCTGGAGAAGCTGGGCTTTTCCTATGAGGCCATGCGGGAGATCAATCCCCGGATCATCTACGCCAATATCACGGGCTTCGGCCTGCAGGGCCCTCTGGCTCAGCGCCCCTGCTATGACATCGTGGCCCAGGCCATGGGCGGCATGATGGACGTCACCGGCTTTGCCGGCGGCCTGCCCACCAAGGTGGGTCCCGCCATTGCCGACAACTATACCGGCGCGCTGCTGGCCATCGGCATCCTCATGGCGCTCTACAAGCGGGAGCGCACCGGGGAGGGCGGCCATGTGGATGTGGCCATGGTGGACACCATGATCCACATTCTGGACCACTTCATCATCGACTACACCATCCTGGGCGAGAAGCACAGCCGCAGCGGCAACAACGACCAGAGCATCGCTCCCTTCGATTCCTTCGCCGCCAAGGACGGCATGTTCGTCCTGGCCTGCGGTACCGATGGGATGTTCGCCAAGCTCTGCGGCCTGATGGAGCGGCCGGACCTCCTGGAGGATGCCCGCTATGCCACCAACTACGACCGCTGCTGCAACTACGCCGCCCTGAAGCCGGAGATCGAGCGCTGGAGCACCACCAGAACGGTGGACGAGCTGGAGGAGGCCATCCTGGCCATCGGGATCCCCTTCGGCCGCATCCAGGATGTGGAGCAGGTGGTGAAGAACCCCCAGACCACCGCCCGCAACATGCTCTGGGATGTGGACCAGCCCGGCATGGGCCGGATCACCATCACCGGGACCCCCATCAAGATCTCCTACGAGGAGGACAAGCTCATCAAGGCCGCGCCGGTGATGGGCGAGGACAACGCCCGCATCCTGGAGACCCTGGGCTACACGCCCCAGGACCTGGCGGCTCTGTCCGAAAAGGGCGTCATCTGACCGATATTTCTCATTTTCTCCATAAAACCCCCGCCCCTGGGAGCGTTGGCTTCCGGGGGCGGGGTTTTTTTTGTTGGGTCTTACCCTCTTCCCACCCGGGCGGTGAGGAGCAGGGCGGCCAGGAGCCAGAGGAGCAGGAAGGCCAGCATGGTGACGGGGCCCATCAGGGAAAAGCTCCGCTGCATGCAGAGGTAGTAGGCCAGGAGCGCCCCGGCGGCGGAGCTCAGAAGGCCCAGGACCGTGGCCTTCCGGGCGGCGGAGCAGAGGCGGCGGCTGCCCGTCACGGTCTCGGCGTAGGGCAGCAGTCCCTCCCGCAGGAGGAGCGCCCGGGGAAGGCCGCGGCCTTCCTCCTGCTCCGAGAGCGCCACCCGGGCGGCGAGGGGCGGATACTCCACCTTCACCTTCCGCTGGAACTTTCGCTGCAGGAGGGCCGGGGTGATGTTCATGTCCCGGGCGGCCAGGATGGGCGTGATCCGGCCCCGGCGCAGCATCCGCAGCGCCCAGTCCACGTTCTCCGCCGCGTGGTACTTCACGGCGAAGACCGCCGCCAGCTCCCGGTCCACGGAGAGGAAGAGCCCGGTCTTGAGGTTCAGGGACGCCGGCAGCCGCACGTCCATCTTCCGGAGGAAGGAGGCGCTGCCCAGGAGCACGCTCTCCCCCCGGATGGTCCCGGCCCAGCCGCCCTCCTCATAGAAGCTGAAGTCCTGGGCGGTGAGGGTGGTGCCCCCCTCGCTGCGGACCAGGCCCTCGAAGAGCCGGGCAAGGCCGCTGCCGCTGGCGCTGGCCAGGGCGGAGGCGTAGGAGACGGCATCCGGCAGGGTGGTGCCGTAGACCTTGATGCCGTTCAGGCGCACGGAGCCCGGCGGGAAGAGGTCCGCGTCCGTCAGGATCATGGCGCGCTTTGCGCTGATGCGCTCCGCGCCGAACCAGCCCGCCACGGCGCAGCCGCCCCGCTGCAGCTGCCTTGCCAGGGCGGAGAAGGGCAGCGGGAAGGCGAGCGGCAGGGCGAAGGACGCCGCCGCCGCCAGGATGGCGGACCAGGAGAGCAGGAAGTCCTGCCCCCGCCCCTGCCCGAAGGAGGAGAGGCCCGCAAAGACCGCCGTCCCCACGAAGATCACCGGCAGGATGGCCGTGCTCCAGAGGAGGGGCAGGTCGTCCCTGGCGGCGGCGGTATAGAAGCCCGGCAGGCTGCCCCGCTGCTTGCAGGCGCCCTGGGGCGTGTCCGTCACGAGATAGGGGGGAGCGTCCGTCAGGGCGGCGGTGCGGCAGGTGTCGTACCAGCCCCGGCTCTCCCGGCCGCAGCCCCAGAGGGCCACGGTGAGGCCCAGGCAGGCCACGGCGGCGTAGCCGTCGGCCCCGGTCCGCTCCGGCAGGAGGAAGCGGCTGACGCCGTCCGCCAGGCACACCAGGGCGGAGAGGCTCAGCATCAGCTCGCCGGAGAAGCGCTTCCTGCCCAAAAGCCGGAAGCCCTTGGCGATCACGCTCCGGCAGAGGAGCATCACCAGCAGCAAAACGCCCAGCTCCGAGCCGCTCCGGATAAGAGCGTCCGTGGACCAGAAGGGGATGGAAAAGCCCCGGTCCTCCGCTACGTGCAGGGCGATGGGGACAAGGCTGAAAAGCAGCGCCCAGCCCAGGGGGGCCTTCTGCCGCTGATAGGCCTGCCGGTAGGCGGCGGCCACGTCCTCCAGATCCGGCTCCGGGCCGATGGTCTCCGCCTCGTCTTCCTCCTCCGGCTCCTCGTCCTCGGGCTTGGGGGTGTAGATGGATTCCGTGTCCTCCATGGGCTTGCGGGAGAAGAGGCCCCGACGCCGCCGTTTCTCCGGCAGCAGCTCCGGCTCCCCTTCCTCCTCCATCACGGCGGCCACCGTCCGCTGCACCACCTCCTCCATGGAGATGGGCTGGGGCGGCGGAGGGAAGGGGCTGTCCTTTTTCGGCTCCTCCGGGACGGGGTCCTCCTTGGGACGGCGGAAGAGCCGCACCTTGGAGCCGGACTTCTCCGCCGGAGGCTCGGGCTCCGGCTCCGGGGCGGGCTTCGCCGCCTCCGGGATGGGGAAGCGCCGGGTCTCGCCGGCGTCCGCCGGAGGAGTCGGTTTGACTTCCGCTTTGGCTTCCGGCTTGCTCTCCGGCTGGGGCGGAGGCGGAGGTTCGGGGGCGCTCTCCGGCTCTCCGGCCACGGCCCGCTCCACGTCCGCCAGGATCTTCCGCTCCCGACCGCCGCCGTACTCCGCCAGGATCTCCTCCAGGGAGTAGTCCTCCTCCTGGGTGAGGTCCAGATCGTCCGTCATGGCCCGGGCGTCCCGCAGCAGGGCGTCATATGAAGTTTTGTCCTGCTTTGAGGCCATAGACGCTCCTTTCTGTGTCCGCCGGGGGCGCTGGTTTTATTATCCCATCCGCTGGCGGACGGCTTCGTAGAGGAGGATGGCGGCTGCGGCGCTGGCGTTGAGGGAATTGAGTCCGCCCTTCATGGGAATGCTGACAAGGAAGTCGCAGTTCTCCTCCACCAGGCGGCTCATGCCCTCGCCCTCGCTGCCGATGACGATGGCGGCGGGACCCTTCAGGTCCGCGTGGTAGAGGTCCGTGGTGCCGCCGGCGGCGGTGCCGAAGACCCAGACGCCCTGGTCCTTCAGGTCCTTGAGAAGGGCCGGGAGGTTGGGTACCCGGGCCACGGGCAGATAGCTCACCGCCCCGGCGGAGGTCTTGGCGACGACGGACGTGAGCCCCGCGCTGCGGCGCTTGGGGATGATGACCCCGTGGGCCCCGGCGCAGTAGGCGGTGCGGATGATGGCTCCCAGGTTGTGGGGGTCGGAGATCTCATCGCAGACCACAAGGAGGGGGGCTTCCCCCTTCTCCCGGGCGGCGTTCAGGATGCTCTCCACGCTGACATACTCCCGGACGCTGGCCAGGGCGATGACGCCCTGGTGGGCGTGGGTGCGGCTCATGGCGTCCAGCTTGCGGCGGTCCGCCTCCACCACCACCGTCCCGGCGGCCCGGGCCTTGGAGGCGATGTGGCCCAGGGTCTTGTCCGTCTCCCCCTTCTGGAGGTAGATCTTGTCGATGGCCGTTCCGGCGCGCAGGGCCTCGATGACGGCGTTGCGGCCCTCGATGAGGCCGTCGGCCTCCGCCGTCAGGGCGTTTTTCTTCTCATTGTCCATGGATGTCCTCCGGAAAGCGGGAGACCTGCCCCCGCGGGATCGGGAATTCCGCTCCAGTATACCATAACCCACGCTCTTAGGAAAGAAGATTCACAGAAAATTTATCAAAATTCCATGGCCTGTCCTTGTTTGTACCGCCGTTCCGTGCTATGATATCCTGGAAAATCCGTATCCCCGCGATACTGCCACGGCCGGGGCGTTCCGGCCCTTCCCCCGCGGAAAGGAGACCCCTCTGATGAATCAAAACGACAAGCGAAACGACCAAAACAACAAGGGCGGCAAGAACCTGCAGGGCGTGCTGCGCCTGGTGGCCTGGGCCCTGCTGCTGACGCTGGTGCTCCGCTACGCCGGGCTCTACATCAACAGCAAGACCGGCAACGCCGCCTCAGCGGAGATCCCCTACTCCACCTTCATCGACCTCATTGAGGAGGACAAGGCGGAGTTCGTCCGCTTTGACTCGGATGCCCAGCTCCTGCGCCTCACCACCAAGGCCGACTACACCTATACGGACGAGGACGGCAAGGCCTTCACCGGCAAGAACTTCTACACCGTCCCCATCAGCAACGATGACCTCATCCCCCTCCTCACCGAGAAGGGCGTGGGCTACACGGCGGGACCCTACTCGCCCCCCATGTCCACGGGCATGGCCCTCCTCATCAGCTACGTCCTGCCCTTCCTCCTCATCATGCTGATGTTCTCCCTCTTCTGGCGCTGGATGTCCAAAAAGGGCGGCATGGGCGGCATCGGCGGCATCGGCGGCGTGGGCAAGGCCAACGCCAAGGTCTATATGGAGAAGCAGACCGGCGTCACCTTCCGGGACGTGGCCGGGCAGGACGAGGCCAAGGAGTCCCTGACGGAGATCATCGACTTCCTCCATAACCCCCAGAAGTATACCGAGATCGGCGCGAAGCTCCCCAAGGGCGCCCTGCTGGTGGGCCCTCCGGGTACCGGCAAGACCCTGCTCGCCAAGGCCGTGGCCGGCGAGGCCAACGTCCCCTTCTTCTCCATCTCCGGTTCGGACTTTGTGGAGATGTTCGTGGGTGTGGGCGCTTCCCGTGTCCGTGACCTCTTCAAGGAGGCCGCGAAGGTGGCCCCCTGCATCGTCTTCATCGACGAGATCGACACCATCGGCAAGACCCGTGACTCCGGCCGCTTCGGCGGCAACGACGAGCGGGAGCAGACCTTAAACCAGCTCCTGGCGGAGATGGACGGCTTCGACCCCACCAAGGGCATCATCCTTCTGGCGGCCACCAACCGCCCGGAGGTCCTGGACCAGGCTCTCCTCCGCCCCGGCCGCTTCGACCGGCGCATCACCATCGACCGGCCCAACCTGGCGGGCCGTCTCGCAACGCTCCAGGTCCACACCCGCAACATCAAGCTGGCGGAGGACGTGAACCTCAAAAAGGTGGCTCTCGCCACCGCGGGCTGCGTGGGCGCGGACCTTGCCAACCTCGTCAACGAGGCCGCCCTCCGGGCCGTCCGCAAGGGCCGCAAGCTGGTGACCCAGGAGGACCTGCTGGCCGCCTTCGAGCTGGTCATCGCCGGCACGGAGAAGAAGGGCAGCGTCCTCACGGAGTTTGAGAAGAAGCTGGTTGCCTACCACGAGGTGGGCCACGCCATGGTCGCCTATAAGCTCAAGAACACCGAGCCTGTCCAGAAGATCACCATCGTCCCCCACACCCAGGGCGCCCTGGGCTACACCCTCCTGATGCCGGAGGAGGACAAGACCGAGCTCCGCACCAAGGACGAGCTCATGAGCAAGATCGCCGTCTCCATGGGCGGCCGGGCCGCCGAGGAAGTGGTGCTGAACACCATGACCAACGGCGCCAGCCAGGACATCCAGGAAGCCACCGCCATCGCCCGGAACATGGTGGCCATGTTCGGCATGAGCGACCGCTTCGGCATGATGGCCCTGGCCTCCCGCCGGAGCCAGTATCTGGACGGCGGCTACGGCATGGACTGCGCCCAGGATACCGCCGCCGCCATGGACGAGGCGGTGAAGAACATCCTGGACGAGTGCTACGCCAAGGCCGTGGGCATCCTGAAGGACAGCCGGGAGGACATGGACAAGGTCGTCGCCTACCTCCTGGAGAAGGAGACCATCACCGGCGGCGAGATGGTGGCCATTCTGGAGGGCCGGGACCCCGCCACCGTGGAGGATGCCTACGCCTCCACCGAGCCGAAGGGCCTGCAGGACGGCTTCCGTCCCTCCCAGCCGGAGGTCATCGAGCCCGCCGCCCGGAAGGTCCACATGATCTCCGAGAAGATCGAGGCCCCGGAGCCCCAGGAGGAGAAGCCTGAGGAAGCGGAAACTTCCGAAACCTCCGCCCAGGAGCCCAAGGAGACTTCCGGACCCGCCCCGGAGGAAGCGCCCAATGAGCCCGATCCCCCTGCGGAGCCCTAAGAGAAGAGAGAGCAGACGCGCTTTCCGGCGCGTCTGCTTTTTTCTGCCCGATTTTACCGGGACTTTACGAAAGCGGGGTTTTTCACTTTACATCCGGGTGCGAGAATGAAGCTGTCCTGAGGGAAAGGCACTGCGGGCTCCGCCCGCTGACGATATCCCCCGAAGGGAATCCCTCGAAAAACTCTGACCTTACGATTCAGAAAGGAAGATCTGTATGAAGAAGTTTTGGACCATTCTTGCCTCCGCCACGCTGGCGCTGACCCTGCTCGCCGGCTGCGGCAGCAGCGGCAATGCCCCCGCCTCCTCCGCCGCTTCCTCCGCCCCCTCCGGCGGCGACACCGAGCTCACCGGCTCCGTGGCCACCGACGGCTCCACCTCCATGAAGTCCGTCATCGGCGCCCTGGGCGAGTCCTTCCAGAACGCCAACAGCGGCGTCACCTTCACCTATAACCCCACCGGCTCCGGCTCCGGCATCCAGGCCGTCAGCGAGGGCCGCTGCGACATCGGCCTCGCCAGCCGCGGCCTGAAGGACGATGAGAAGTCCTCCGGCCTCACCGAGACCGTCCTGGCCTACGACGGCATCGCCGTGGTGGTGAGCCCCGAGAACCCCGTCTCCGACCTGACCATTGAGCAGATCGCGGACATCTACACCGGCAAGATCACCAACTGGAGCGAGGTCGGCGGCAACGACGCTGAGATCGTCCTCATCGGCCGCGAGGCCGGCTCCGGCACCCGGGACGGCTTTGAGTCCATCACCGGCACCGAGGAGGCCTGCCAGTACCGTCAGGAGCTGACCTCCACCGGCGACGTCATCGCCACCGTCTCTCAGAACCCCAACGCCATCGGCTATGCCTCCCTCTCCGCCGTGAAGGAGAGCGTCAAGGCCCTGAGCGTCGGCGGCGTCGCCCCCAGCGAGGATACCGTCAAGGACGGCAGCTACCTCATCCAGCGCCCCTTCGTCCTGGTGACCAAGGACGGCGTCACCCTCAGCCCCGCCGCCCAGGCCTTCTTTGACTACGCCACCTCCGCCGAGGCCGCTCCCATCATCGCCCAGGCCGGCGCCGTGGCCGCCAACGGCTAAAGAAGAGATCTTGCCTTCCGGGGGACGCTTCGTCCCCCGGTAAGGCCGCTTGAGAGGAGGAGAGAACCATGAAGAAAGCCAAGCGGAGCCGGGAAGTCCTGGAGGCCGCCATCCACGGCGTTTTCCTGCTGCTGGGGCTCATCACCGTGGGCTGCGTGCTGGCCATCACGGTGTATCTCGTGCTCTCAGGCATCCCCGCCATCCGGGAGATCGGCCTCTGGAACTTCCTTTTCGGGAAGGAATGGGCCTCCACGGCGGCGGACCCCAAGTTCGGCATCCTGCCCTTCCTCCTCACCAGTGTCTACGGCACCGCCGGGGCCATTCTCCTGGGTGTCCCGGTGGGCTTCCTCACGGCGGTGTATCTCGCCAAGGCCGCCCCGCCCAAGCTCCGGGCCGCCCTCTCCGGAGCGGTGAGCCTGCTCGCGGGCATCCCCTCCGTGGTCTATGGCCTCGTCGGCATGATGGTGCTGGTCCCCGGCATCCGGAAGCTCTTCGGCCTGCCGGACGGCGCCAGCCTCCTTGCCGGTATCCTGGTGCTGGCGGTGATGATCCTCCCCTCCATCATCAAGGTCTCCGTCACGGCGCTCGAGGCCGTGCCGCCGGAGTATGAGGACGCCTCCCTGGCCCTGGGGGCCACGAAGGAGGAGACCTGGTTCCGGGTCTCCGTCCCGGCGGCCCGCAGCGGCATCGCCGCCGCCGTGGTGCTGGGCGTGGGCCGGGCCCTGGGCGAGGCCATGGCCGTCATCATGGTCTCCGGCAACGCCCCCAACATGCCCTCCCTCTTTGAGAGTGTGCGCTTCCTCACCACCGCCGTGGCCAGCGAGATGAGCTACTCCAGCGGCCTCCAGCGTCAGGCCCTCTTCTCCATCGCTCTCGTGCTCTATCTCTTCATCCTCCTCATCAACGCGGCGCTGAACTACTTCCTGAAACGGGACAAGGAGGGCGGCAAATGAAAACGGGACTTTCCTCCCAGCGCAGGCGCTGGATCTTCGCCGTCCGGGGCCTGATGGGCCTCGCGGCGGGGCTCACCTGCGCCCTGGTGCTCTTCCTGCTGGGCTACGTGCTGCTCCGGGGCATCCCCCACATCAGCTGGGAGCTCCTCTCCACCGCCCCCAGCATCCTTGCTGACCGGGTGGGCATCCTGCCGGACATCCTGAATACCGTCTACATCGTGCTGGCCACGGTGGTCATCGTGGTACCCCTGGGCGCCGGGGCCGCCGTCTACCTCAACGAGTACGCCTCGAACAAAAAAATGATCTCCGTCATCGAGTACGCGGCGGAGACCCTCTCCGGCATCCCCTCCATCATCTATGGCCTCGTCGGCATGATCATGTTCTGCGGCAACGGCTCTTCCCTGCTGGCAGGCGCCCTGACCCTGGTCATCATGAACCTCCCCACCGTCATGCGCACGACGCAGGAGAGCCTCAAGACCGTGCCCCAGAGCTACCGGGAGGGCGCCTTCGGCCTGGGGGCCGGCAAGTGGCGGGTCATCCGCACGGTGGTGCTCCCCGGCTGCGTGGACGGCGTCATCACCGGTTGCATCCTGGCGGTGGGCCGCATCGTGGGCGAGTCCGCGGCGCTCCTTTACACCGCGGGCCTGGGCCACGCCATCAACGGATTGTGGAAAGGTCTCCACACCTCCGGCGCAACCCTCACCGTCTCCCTCTACCTCTACGCCAAGGAGGACGGCCGCTTTGACGAGGCCTTCGCCATCGCCGCCATCCTGCTGTGCCTGACCCTGCTCATCAACCTGGCAGCTGCCGCCGTGGGGCGGTACTTCCGGAAAAGGAGGAGCCTATGAGCGACATCCTGGAAGCAAAAACCTTGAACCTCTGGTACGGGGAGCATCACGCCCTCCACGACGTCTCCCTCTCCGTGCCGGAGAAGAGCATCACGGCCCTGATCGGGCCCTCCGGCTGCGGCAAGTCCACCTTCCTCAAGACCCTGAACCGGATGAATGACCTGATCCCCGGCGTGAAGATCACCGGCGAGGTGAACTACAAGGGCCAGAACATCCTCGCCCCCAACGTGGATGTCAGCGCCCTGCGGCGGGAGATCGGCATGGTCTTCCAGAAGCCCAACCCCTTCCCCATGAGCATCTACGACAATGTTGCCTACGGTCCCCGGACCCACGGCGTCCGGGGCAAGGCCAAGCTGGACGACATCGTGGAGCGCTCCCTCCGGGGCGCCGCCATCTGGGACGAGGTGAAGGACCGCCTGAAGAAGAACGCCCTGGGCCTCTCCGGCGGCCAACAGCAGCGGCTCTGCATCGCCCGGGCCCTGGCCGTGGAGCCGGAGGTCCTGCTGATGGACGAGCCCACCAGCGCCCTGGACCCCATCTCCACCTCCCGCATCGAGGAGCTGGCCCTAGAGCTGAAGGAGCGCTACACCATCGTCATCGTCACCCACAACATGCAGCAGGCCGTCCGCATCTCGGACCAGACCGCCTTCTTCCTGCTGGGAGAGCTGGTGGAGTGCGGCAACACCGAGCAGCTCTTCTCCCAGCCCACGGACAAGCGCACCGAGGACTACATCACCGGCCGCTTCGGCTGACCCCCTTCCCCCAGGCTCCCTTGTGTAAAGAGAGCTGTCGCCCGCAGGGCGACTGAGGGATTGTCAGCAGAGACTTTCGGGAAACGTGCGGTTCCCCGTACACTCCCCACGGTATCGGCTGATCCGAATTCTCAATTATCCATTCTCCATTCTCAATTCTCCGTCGTCAATTGTCCATCGCCCGTTTCGGAGGGCGCCCAACATCATCGCCCACCGGGCGGAAGGAGGAATCTGCCATGCGCAGCCGCTTTGACCAGCAGCTCTCGCTGCTGAACCGGGCTCTCATCGAGATGGGAGCCCTCTGCGAGGAGGTCATCGCCCTCGCCGCCAAGGCCGTCCTGACGGGGGACGGCACCCTGGCAGAAAAGGTCGCTCCCCTGGACCGGGAGATCGACCAGAAGGAGCGGGAGATCGAGTCCCAGTGCCTGAAACTGCTGCTCCAGCAGCAGCCGGTGGCCCGGGATCTCCGGCAGATCTCCGCCGCGCTGAAGATGATCACCGACATGGAGCGCATCGGCGACCAGGCCGAGGACATCGCCGAGATCGTCCGCACCGTCCAGGGCCACGGTCCCGAGACCATGGACATCGTCCGGAAAATGGCCACCGCCACCATCCAAATGGTGACGGAAAGCATTGAAGCCTTCGTAAAACATGATATAATGTTGGCCAAGAAGGTCGTTTCCGACGATGACACCGTGGACGCCTGCTTCGACCAGGTGAAGTCCGCCCTCATCACACGCATCGCCGCCGATCCCACGGACGGCGAGTATGCCGTGGACCTTCTCATGATCGCAAAATATTTTGAGCGCATCGGGGACCACGCCACCAACATCGCAGAGTGGGTCATCTTTTCCGTCACCGGTGTGCATGGGGAGGTCCATCTATGATCTGGTGTGTGGAAGATGACGGCAGCATCCGGGATATCGAGGTCTACGCCTTGCAGTCGGCGGGTCTCGCCGCCCGGGGCTTTGCGGACGGCAGCTCCTTCTGGGAGGCCGTCCAGCGGGAGCGCCCGGACCTTGTGGTGCTGGACATCATGCTTCCCGGCGTGGACGGCGTGGAGCTGCTGCGCCGCATCCGGGAGCGGCCGGAACTCTCCGCCATCCCGGTGGTGATGGCCACCGCCAAGGGGGCGGAGTATGACAAGGTCCAGTCCCTGGACCTGGGGGCGGACTACTACCTGACCAAGCCCTTCGGCGTCATGGAGTTCCTGGCCTGCATCCGCTCCGTCCTCCGCCGCTGCGGCGGGGCGGAGCCGGGGAAGGTCCTGGGCCTCCAGGGGGTCCGGATGGACCTCTCCGGCCGCACCGTCACCGTGGACGGGGAGCGTGCCGCCCTCACCTATAAGGAATTTGAGCTCCTGCGTCTTTTCCTCAGCCATCCCGGCGTGGCCTTCACCCGGGAGCAGCTGATGAGCGAGATCTGGGGCACCGACTACTGCGGCGAGAGCCGCACCGTGGATATGCACATCCGCACGCTCCGGGGCAAGCTGGGCCCCTACGGGGACCGCATCGAGACCGTCCGTGGCGTGGGATACCGTCTGGAGGGAAAGCCATGACCCGAAAGATCTTTCGATCCATCCTGCTGGCGGCAGCCGTGGCGCTGCTGGCCAGCCTTGCCACCGTGATGGGCATCCTCTATCCCTACTTCAGCGACCTGCAGGAAGGGGAACTGGGGGAGGAGCTGAAGCTCACCGCCTCGGCGGTGGAGCGGGGGGGCCTGGACTATCTGGAGACCCTGGCCCCCGGCACCGTCCGCGTCACCTGGGTGGCCGGGGACGGCACCGTCCTCTATGACAGCGAGGCGGACCCCGCTTCCATGGAAAACCACGCGGACCGCAGGGAGATCCGGGACGCCCTGGCCTACGGCCAGGGCTCGGACAGCCGCACCTCCGCCACGCTGCTGGAGGAGACCATGTACCGGGCCCAGCGCCTGGGGGACGGCACCGTTCTCCGTCTCTCCGCCCGCCGGGCCACCGTGGCCCGGCTCCTGCTGGGGACGCTGCAGCCCCTTCTCGTGATCTTCGCAGCGGCCCTGGCCCTCAGCGCGTTCCTCGCGAGCCGGCTCTCCAAGCGGATCGTGGAGCCTCTCAACGCCCTGGACCTGGAGCACCCCCTGGAGAACGACTGCTATGAGGAGCTCTCGCCATTGCTTGGCCGCATCCACCGCCAGCGCCAGCAGATCGACCGCCAGCTCGCGGAGCTCCGCCGCCAGAGCGACGAGTTCCGGCAGATCACCGCCAGTATGCGGGAGGGCCTGGTCCTTCTGGACGCCCAGGGCACCGTTCTCAGCATCAATCCCGCCGCCCGGCGGGCCTTCCAGGCGGAGGACAGCCACTCCGGCCAGGACTTCCTCACCGTGGACCGGAGCCATGACATGAGCCTGGCCCTCCG
Organism: Clostridiales bacterium; assembly: GCA_004553545.1. GTDB lineage: Bacteria > Bacillota > Clostridia > Oscillospirales > Oscillospiraceae > Oscillibacter. The sequence goes on from SFLD01000007.1 coordinate 27,027, forward strand.
GGCCTGTATGGAGAGCGGTCACAGCGAGCTCCGGGAGGAGCGGGGCGGCCGGGACTACCAGTTCGACCTCAGCCGCATCGACTCCGACGGCAAGGCCATCGGCGCAGTGATCCTTGCCTTCGACGTCACGGACCGGGAGAGCGCCGAGCGCACCCGGCGGGAGTTCACCGCCAACGTCTCCCACGAGCTGAAGACCCCCCTCCAGGGCATCCTGGGGAGCGCGGAGCTGCTGGAAAACGGCCTTGTGAAGAGCGAGGATGTCCCCCGCTTCGTGGGCCACATCCGCTCCGAGGCCCAGCGCCTCATGGCTCTCATCGGGGACATCATCCGCCTCTCCCAGCTGGACGAGGGGGAGCTCCCGGCCTTCCAGCCGGTGGACCTCTGCGCCGTTGCGAAGGACAGCGTGGACTCCCTGCGGGATGCCGCCGCCAAGCGGGGCATCACCCTGACCCTGCAGGGGGAGAGCGCCGTCGTCTCCGGCGTTCCGGCCCTCATCCGGGAGGTGGTGGGCAACCTCTGCGACAACGCCGTGAAGTACAACGTGGACGGCGGCAGCGTCACCGTCACCGTGGAGAGCGGGGAGACCGCCGCCTCCCTCACCGTGGAGGATACCGGCGTCGGCATCCCCCAGGCGGAGCAGGAGCGGGTCTTCGAGCGCTTTTACCGGGTGGACAAGAGCCACTCCAAGGCCTCCGGCGGCACCGGCCTGGGCCTCTCCATCGTCAAGCACGCCGTGGCCCTTCACCACGGAGACATTCAACTCACCAGCGCCCCCGGCCACGGCACCCGCATCCGGGTGACCTTCCCCCTGGAGCGCGCGGAAAACTGACCCTTTTCGCCTGCCTCTCCGGGGGCGGGCCGGAGGGCCGCGAGCTTCCTCCTCCGGTCCTCCGGCGCGCCCCCGCTCCGCCGCCCCCGGCGGGCAGAGAGCGCTTCTGTTTTCTCCCGCGGCACCTTCATACGGCCAGGCCCGGAGCCCCCTCCGGGCCTGACCGTATTTTTGCCGCTATGACACCCCACTGAGCCCCCGTCCCCAAGGGCTCCCTTGTGTCAAGGGAGCTGTCGCCCGCAGGCACTTCGTAGGGGCGGCGTCCCTGATGGTCCGCTGCCTGGCGACCGGTAGGGGCGGGGCTTTGCCCCCGCCCGCTCCTCCTGGGGTTGATAGAGGCTTCAAGAGGATCTGTAGGGGCCGACCGATGTGTCGGCCCGGCCACGGTCCTTCGCGGGACCCGCCCACGGGCGGACACATAGGTCCGCCCCTACGCGGGGTGAGGGTGTCCCGAAGTAACGGAAATTAACGCGAAAACGGACCTCTCCCAGCGGGGCGGGACGGAGCCCGCCCCCTGCAGAGGCATTGGCGCAGACCTGTGGCGGCGGGGTGAGGTCACCCCGCCCTACGGAAGCGCCACAGGTGGTGTGCAGCAACGGGCCGATGTAGTAGGCATCGGCCCCTACGTCCCGCGGGGGGACGAGAGGGCGGCACGCCGGGGTCGTCGTGCCCTACGGGTGCAGTATTGGCAGTGCGAAGCAAGCAGGCCACCGGGACTGTCAGCATCCGCAGTGTCATAGCGGCGGGGCTCTTCTCATAGACTTGTCCCGAAGGGAGGGGAGAGTGATGGAACATGCCGCTTGGACAGCCCGTCTGGGGGCGCTGGCTCTGGCGGGGGCGACTCTCTGGGCCGCTAGCGTCACCGCCGGGTCCGGCAGCCCGAAAAGCGCCGCCCAGGCCCTGGGGCGGGAGCTGCCGGTGGCCCTGCTGCGCTGGGAGCTGGGGGACCTGGCCGGCGGGGACGGTCTCAGTGTCCCCGCGGTGCTGACCCTGGGGGAGTCCTCCCTGCTGCTCTCCGCCCGGCAGGCGGTGGCGGAGCTCCGTTCCCGCCGGGACGGGGCGGAGCCGCCGGACACCACCGACCCCGTCCCGGCCACGGAGCCCGTCCGGGAGACCCCGGTGACGGTGGAGCCCGCCGCGGACAACGGCGTCCCCGCCCGGACCCTGATCCCCACCACCCAGGAGGGCTACACCGTCTCGGGCCTTGCCTACATCCACTCCACCCGGCCGGACACCCTCTCCGCCGCCGAGGCGGGAGGGCCCTTCTCCGCCCGTCTCAGCGACGAGGCCGGGCCCCAGGTGCTGATCCTCCACAGCCATGGCAGCGAGTGCTACACCCCCGCCCCGGGGGCCGACATCCTCTACTCCGGCAACCACCGCAGCACCGACAGCCGCTACAACGTGGTCGCCGCCGGGGATGTCATGGCGGAGGAGCTGGAGAAGGCGGGCATCCCGGTCCTCCACGACCGGACCCTCTACGACTACCCCAGCTACTCCGGGGCCTACGACCGGTCTCTCGCCGCCATCGAGACGGCTCTCACCGAGTACCCCTCCCTCCGGTTTATCCTGGATGTCCACCGGGACGCCATCGAGGACGCGGAGGGCAACGAATACAAGGTCCTCTCCGAGACCTCCCAGGGCTCCGCCGCCCAGCTGACCCTCATCGTGGGCAGCGACGGCAGCGGCCTGCCCCACCCCGACTGGATGGAGAACCTCCGCCTGGCCGTGGCCCTTCAGAATCAGATCGCGGGCCAGGAGCCCACCCTCATGCGCCCCATCCTCCTGCGGAAATCCCGCTACAACCAGCACGCCTCCACGGGCTCCCTCCTGGTGGAGGTCGGTGCCGCCGGCAACGCCCCGGAGGAGGCGGCCCTGGCCGCCCGCCTCTTCGCCCGGAACCTGGCGGAGCTGCTGCAGGGGGCCAGCAAGTAGCCGCCGCAGCCCCTGCCTCCCCTGCCGGAGGCGGGGGTTTTTATTCACTTACCACAATTTTGAAGGCTTTTTTTGCCTTACTGCCAAAAATGTGGGCTTTGCCAAAATTTTTGTTGTATTGCCTGCCGGAAAGTTATATAATTTGTACGTTAGACAATCGCAACCGTTGACGGGCCCCCTCCGGGCGTCCCTCCGGCCCCAGTCGACAGCATCAACATAAGGAGTGTAACGACAATGAGCTATTCCACCGAGACCATCCGCAACGTCTGCCTGCTGGGCCACAGCGGCAGCGGCAAGACCGCTCTGGCTGAGAGCATGCTCTTCGCCACCGGCGCCATCGACCGCATGGGCCGTGTCCCCGACGGCAACACCGTCTGCGACTACGACGCCGAGGAGATCAAGCGCGGCGTATCCATCTCCCTCACCATGGCTCCCGTCAAGTACAAGGACGTGAAGATCAATCTTCTGGACACTCCGGGCAACTTTGACTTTGCGGGTGAGGCCCTCTCCGGCATCCGTGCCGCCGAGTGCGCCCTGCTGGTCTGCGGCGCCAAGGACGGCCTCAGCGTCGGCGCCGAGCGCGCCTGGAAGATGCTGGGCTCCAAGCCCCGCATGATCTTCATCACCCGCACCGATGAGGACAACAGCGACTACAACGCCTGCCTGGACGCCCTGAAGGCCAAGTTCGGCACCGCCGTGGCCCCCATCGTCGTTCCCGTGCTGGACGGCGACAAGAAGGTCACCGGCATCGTGGACCTGCTGCACAACAAGGCCTATGAGGTCAAGGGCGGCAAGACCGTCTCCTGCGCCATCCCCGCCGCCGTGGCCGACGACGTGGAGACCCTCCGCGCCGAGCTCATGGAGGCTGCCGCCGGCGCCGACGAGGAGCTCATGGAGAAGTTCTTCGAGACCATGGAGCTGACCCCCGCCGAGATCGCCAAGGGCCTGAAGGCCGGCGTCCGGGAGGGCACCGTGGCCCCCGTGCTCTGCGGCGCGGCCCTCTCCGGCCTGGGCGTTGAGATGCTGCTGGAGACCATCGTGGATCTCGTTCCCCTGGCCACCGACATGCCCGCCGAGAAGGCCGAGGATGAGGACGGCAAGGAAGTCACCGTCGCCATCGATCCCAACGGCACCACCGCCGCCATCGTCTTCAAGACCCTCTCCGACCAGTACGGCAAGTACTCCCTGGTGAAGGTCGTCCGGGGTAAGATCACCCCCGATATGTCCCTCTATGACACCACCACCGGCAACACCGAGAAGCTGGGCCGCCTCTACACCCTCCGGGGCAAGAAGAACGAGGAGACCAAGGAGATCTGCTGCGGCGACATCGGCGCCATCGCCAAGATGGACCGGGTCCGCACCGGCGACACCCTCTGCGATGCCAAGGCCATCGTGAAGCTGGCCGGCATGCCCTACGCCGAGCCCTGCTACTTCCGCGCCATCGTGGCCAAGGTCCGCGGCACCGAGGAGAAGATCGGCACCGGCCTCAACCGCCTCAACGAGGAAGACCCCACCTTCAAGGTCATCAACAACGCCGAGACCCATCAGATCGTCATCGCCGGCGCCGGCGACATCCAGATCGATGTCCTGGTCAGCAAGCTGAAGACCCGCTTCGGCGTGGACGCCACCCTGGAGACTCCCCGCGTGGCCTACCGCGAGAAGATCCGCAAGACCGTCCAGAAGCAGGGCCGTCATAAGAAGCAGACCGGCGGCAGCGGCCAGTTCGGTGACGTCTGGGTCCGCTTCGAGCCCAACGAGGAGTCCGAGGAGATGGTCTTCGCCGAGGAGGTCTTCGGCGGCTCCGTGCCCAAGAACTTCTTCCCCGCCGTGGAAAAGGGCCTGCGCGAGGCCTGCCTCCACGGTCCCCTGGCCGGCTATCCCGTGGTGAACCTGAAGGCCGTCCTCTATGATGGCTCCTACCATCCCGTGGACTCCTCCGAAATCGCCTTCAAGACCGCCGCGAACCTTGCTTACAAGGCCGCCATGCCCGAGGCTTCCCCCGTTCTGCTGGAGCCCGTCTGCGAGCTGAAGGTCACCGTCCCCGATCAGTACATGGGCGACGTCATGGGCGACCTCAATAAGCGCCGCGGCCGCGTCATGGGCATGAACCCCACCGGCGACGGCGAGCAGGTCATCGAAGCCGAGTGCCCCGAGGCCGAGCTCATGAGCTACGCCATCGACCTGCGCTCCATGACCCAGTCCCGCGGCTCCTTCGTGATGCACTTCGTGCGTTACGAGCAGTGCCCGCCCGATGCCCAGCAGAAGGCCATCGACGAGGCCAAGGCCCTGGCCGACGAATAAGCGATCCCAAAACGGGGAAGACCGTCCGGTCTTCCCCGTTTTCCTGGATGTTCCAGCGTTGGGAAAACTTTTTCAAAGATTTTTTGAAATGTTGCAAAAGCAACTTCAAATTCCCGTCCCATGGGGTATACTGACGTCAGAAAACAGGGGCGGGCACAGAGCTCCGCCGAAACAAATGAAACGAAAAAAATGATAAATTCAGGAGGAAATTGTTATGAAGAAGTGGGTATGTCCTGTTTGCGGTTACGTTCATGAGGGTGACACTCCCCCCGAGGTCTGCCCCGTCTGCAAGGTCCCCGGCTCCAAGTTCACCGAGCTGAAGGGCGACGAGAAGCTGGCCGCCGAGCACGAGTACGGCATCTACGCCAAGACCGTGAAGAATAACCCCGACATCAGCGACGCCGACAAGGCCTACATCCTGGAGCAGCTCCACGCCAACTTCACCGGCGAGTGCTCCGAGGTGGGCATGTACCTCTGCATGGCCCGCATCGCCCATCGCGAGGGCTATCCCGAGGTGGGCCTCTACTGGGAGAAGGCCGCCTATGAGGAGGCCGAGCACGCCGCCAAGTTCGCCGAGCTCCTGGGCGAGGAGCTGGAGCCCAACATGAAGGCCGACACCAAGGCCAACCTGGCCTGGCGCGTGGACTGCGAGTTCGGCGCCACCAAGGGCAAGTTCGACCTGGCCTCCTGCGCCAAGAAGAACGGCCTGGACGCCATCCACGACACCGTCCACGAGATGGCCCGCGACGAAGCCCGTCACGGCAAGGCTCTCAAGGGCCTGCTGGAGCGCTACTTCAAGTAAGCCAAACCCTAAAGAGGAAATTAAGAGGCGGGAGCACCAGTGCTCCCGCCTCTTTGCGTTTTCCGGACAATTGTTGGCATAGAGTTTTTCAAGAGAATACGCTAACATATGCTTTTACTGTAAACAGCAAGATCGCAATGCAGAAAATAGCAGAGCAACAACCAAGAATAATTCCGACTAAAGCCAATGACTTTCCCCGCTCCTGAGTATGCTTAATTTGACGGTATCCGAGTACAGAAAGTATGACGCCAGCAATTCCTGTGAGTCCATAGAGGCCAAGGACCAAGGATAGACAGGAAACAGCCAGTCCGGCGATAGATAGCACATTAAACGGAGCGTTTGACATGGCTTTTGACGCCGTTGATTGCTTCTGATCTTGTGTCTGCGTTTCTGCTCCTTGCGACACCTGCTCTATCGGGGCTTGCGTTTCCGCCGCTTCCATTTCGAGTTTTGCCCCGCAGTTGAGGCAGAAATTCGCACCCTCCGAAACCTCATGTCCGCAGCTTGGACATACCATAGGAAACCCTCCCTTTCTATTTTAGGCTAGCTATACCAACATTATAGTAAATATATTTACTAAAGTCAACAGTAAAGATGTTTACTATTATATGATTGCGGCACCCTATAAAAATGGAAGGAAAGTAGTGGTGCTATGGATCTGAACCGGCTGCGGGCCCTTCGGGAGGACAACGACCTGACCCAGCAGCGGGTGGCGGAGATACTAGGGACATCCCAGACGATGTACGCCCGTTATGAACGGGGCGCCAATGAACTGCCTGTCCGCCACTTGGTGACGCTCTGTAAGCTCTACAATGTCTCGGCGGACTATCTGTTGGGCACCAGACCCAGCAAGCTCCGCCCCCAAGGTCAAGTTTCCCGTGATTCGTAGGGCACGACGACCCCGGCGTGCCGAACCCCCGTCCCTCGTCCCCCCCCCCGCAGGGCGGGGTGACCTCACCCCGCCGAACCCCCGTCCCCCGCAGGCCGTAGGGCACGACGACCCGGCGTGCCATCCCTCGTCCCTCGTCCCCCCGCGGGGCGTAGGGGCCGATGACTATGACTGACGCCCCAAATTTCGGCACGAAATTTGGTCGGCGGAAGCCATGCCTTAGGTACATCGGCCCTTCGCTGCGCACCACCTGTGGCGCTTCCGTAGGGCGGGGTGACCTTGACTGACGCCCCAAATTTCGTTTCGGAATTTGGCTGGCGGAAGCCACACCCCAGGCGCACCCCGCCGTAGACCGCCCTGCTCTGTTGCCCCCGTAGGGGGCGGACTCTGTCCCGCCCCGTTGGCAAGGTCTGCCTTCGCACCAATTTTCCGTTGGTTCGGAATACCTTCCACCCCGTGTAGGGGCGGACCGATGTGTCCGCCCGGGCACACCTCCGCACGGGACCCGCTTACGGGCCGACACACAGGTCGGCCCCTACGATCCTCCTGCAAGCTCCATCGACCCCGGACAACGGGCGGGGACGCCTCCCCGCCCCTACCGAGCCCCAGGCGCGGCGGAGCCGCCTCGGCACAGGGGCTTACTCCTCCGTGGACCGCAGGTACAGTTCCTCGCAGTGCCGCTGGGCTTCGATGAGCTCCCGCACGCATTTTTCCATGGCCCGGGCCATCACGAGGTACATCTCCCGATAGTCCGCCTGGCGCTCCTCCGGGACCTTCGCTGTGTTTTCCTCCATATTCTCTCCTCCTTGCAACTCGATTGCAATGCAATTGTCTTTTATCTACAGTACATCAAACTGGGAGAATATGCAATGCACTTGTGATACAAATTATATTACAGGTGATATACATGGCTTTCAAGATCCCGAAGATCCCGCCTACGACCTCCAAATCCATCCGCTTCCCCAACCCCATGATCGAGGAAGTGGAGGCCGCCATCCAGGGCCAGGACTGCACGTTCTCCGCCTTTGTGGTGGCCGCCGTCCAGGCCGCCCTGGATGACCTCCACCGCCAGGAACAGCCGTAAGAAAAGCGGGCCGCCTCAGGGCGGCCCGCTTGCTGTCTGGACTCAGCGGATGAAATTGGTGGCGACCCGGGGCTCGTAGGCCGGGCGCTGGACGCCGTTCTTCCCGGCGGCCTCCTGACAGCGGAGCATCCACGCCAGGTTCGTGGCCAGGGTCCGCATGGTCTGCAGGCCCTCCAGGTCCTGACGGACCTCCTCGGGGGTGTTGCCGTGGACCTGGTTCCAGTACTGGGAGGGGACCACCGGCATGTTGGAGATGGTGAAGTACTTGTTCAGCTGGTCAAAGGCGCTGCTGGCGCCGCCCCGGCGGCAGGAGACCACCGCCGCGCCGGGCTTGCCCGCCCAGGTGCTGCCGGTGACGTAGAAGAGCCGGTCCAGGAAGCAGTGGATCTGGCCGGAGGGGCCGGCGTAATAAACCGGGGAGCCCACCACCAGGGCGTCGAACTCGTCCACCCGGTCCGCCAGCTCGTTGACGCCGTCATGGAAGACGCATTTTCCGGCCTCGGCGCAGTGGTTGCAGCCGAGGCACCCGGGGACGGGCTGCCGCCCGACCCAGTGGCGCTCCGTCTCGATGCCCTCCCGGTGGAGCTGGGCCTCCACCTCGCTGAGGGCGGTGTCCGTGCAGCCGTGCTGCTTGGGGCTGCCGTTGATGACAAGGACCTTCATGTGTGACCTTCCTTCCTGTTGGGAAAATGGGTGCCGGGACCTCCGCCCCAGCACCCAGATATCCACGAGTGTAATTGAGAATTGAGAATGGAGAATTGAATGGGGGGATCGCGGCCTCTCAATTATCAATTGTCAATTGTTAATTGTCAATTGCTGATGATCAATTTGCCTTCTTGGCCATGGCCACGGCCACGCCCAGGGCGATCTCCATCATCTGGGTGAAGGTGGTCTGCCGGTCGGCGGCGGGCAGCTCCTCGCCGGTGACGATGCTGTCGGAAATGGTGAGAAGGCTCAGGGCGCGCTTGCCGAGATACGCGGCGTTGGCGTAGAGGGCGGCGGACTCCATCTCCGCGCAGAGGACGCCCATCTTGGCCCAGTCCATGGTCTTGCCGGAGGCGTCATAGAAGTTGTCGGAGGAGAGGACGTTGCCCACGGGCATCCGGACGCCCTTCTCCCGGGCGATGGCAACGGCGGTCTCCAGCAGCTCGAAGTCCGCGATGGGGGCGAAGGTGCCGGGCATGCCGAACTGGGCGATGTAGTTGGAGTTGGTGCAGGCGGCCTGGGCGGCCACCACGTCCCGGAGCTTGAGCTTGGCGGTCATGGCGCCGGCGGAGCCGATGCGGATGATGTTCTCCACGTCGTAGAAGGCGAAGAGCTCGTGGGAGTAGATGCCCATGGAGGGCATGCCCATGCCGGAGGCCATGACGCTGACGGGGACGCCCTGATAGGTGCCGGTGTAGCCGTGGATGCCCCGGACGTTGTTGACGAGCTTGGCGTCGGTCAGAAAGTTCTCCGCGATGAACTGGGCCCGGAGGGGATCGCCGGGCATGAGGACGGTTTTCGCGATCTCGCCCTTGGCGGCGCTGTTGTGGGGACTGGACATAGTTTTTCCTCCTTTTATTCTTTGGCGGCACCTTCCCGGGGCCGCGGTTTTCCTTACTTGGCGGCTTCCAGAGCCTTCACGGCCTTCACCACCCGGCTGGTGCCGAGGCGGGAGGCGCCGAGCGCGATGAAATCGGCGGCGTCCTCCAGGTTCGCGATGCCTCCGGCGGCCTTGATCCGCACCTTGGGTCCCACGTGGGCGGCCATCAGGGCAACATCCTCCCTCGTGGCCCCGCCCCCGCCGAAGCCGGTGGAGGTCTTGATGAAGTCCGCCCCGCTCTCGGTGACGATCTCGCAGAGTTTGATCTTCTCCGCCTCCGTCAGAAGGCAGCACTCGAGGATGACCTTCAGGATATGATCGCCGCAGGCGGCCTTCACGGCCCGGATCTCCGAGAGCAGGTCCTCCCAGCGGCCGTCCTTGGCCCAGCCGATGTTGATGACCATGTCGATCTCGTCGGCCCCGTTTTTCACGGCGTCCTCCGCCTCAAAGCACTTGGCGGCGGTGGTGTCGTAGCCGTTGGGGAAGCCGATGACGGTGCAGACCGGCAGCCTCCCGCCCAGATACTCCGCCGCCTGAGCGACATAGCTTGCCGGGATGCAGACGCTGGCGCAGCCGTAGGCCACGCCGTCGTCGCAGAGGGCCCGGATCTCCGCCCAGGTGGCTCCCTGGGCCAGCAGCGTGTGGTCGCAGCGGCTGAGGATGTCTTTCACGTCCATACGATGTCTCCTTCCTGCCCCGGCGGCCCGGGGCCAGCCTGTCTCTTTCACGAGGACAGGAACAAATTCATTGTAGCAGAATTTCCGGGGGCTTGCAAGTGTCCCCTGCCCGGGCAGGCTTGCTTTTTCCCGCCGCCTGGGGTATACTCTGGGAGACTGCAACTGTGTGAATGGAGGGCTTTCCCATGAAACTGGTTTCCTGGAACGTCAACGGCCTGCGGGCCTGTCTCGGCAAGGGATTTCTGGACTTCTGCGACATCGTGGACGCGGATGTCATCTGCCTGCAGGAGACCAAGATGCGCCCGGAGCAGGCGGAGTTCGAGCTGCCGGGCTACACCCGCTACTGGAACAGCGCCGATAAAAAGGGCTACTCCGGCACCGCCGTCTTCACCCGGCGAGAGCCTATCTCCGTCACCTATGACTTTGGCGACGACATCCACCGCCACGAGGGCCGGGTCATCACGGCGGAGTTCGAGGGCTTCTATCTCGTCTGCTGCTACACCCCCAACTCCCAGGACGGCCTCAAGCGCATCGACTACCGGATGCTCTGGGAGGATGACCTCCGGGCCTACCTCACGGAGCTGGATAAGACGAAGCCCGTGGTCCTCTGCGGGGACCTCAACGTGGCAAGAGAGGACATCGACCTGAAAAACCCTGACACCAACCACAATAACCCCGGCTTCTCCGACCAGGAGCGGGGCAAGCTGGAGGAGCTCCTGGGCGCGGGCTTTGCGGACTCCTTCCGCCGCCTGCACCCGGATGCCCGGGACCGATACTCCTGGTGGAGCTTCCGCACCCGGGCCAGGGAGCGGAACGTGGGGTGGCGCATCGACTACTTTATCCTCTCCGAGCGGCTGCTGCCCAAGGTCCGCACCGCCGACATCCTGGACGAGGTCCTGGGCAGCGACCACTGCCCCGTCCTGCTGGACCTGGAGGACTGAGCCATGATCTTTGACACCCACGCCCACTACGACGACCCCATCTATGACCCCGACCGCGCCCAGCTCTTCGCCGAGCTCCAGGCAAACGGCGTGGGCCTCCTCCTGGACCCCGGCTGCGACATCTCCTCCTCCCGCCGGGCGGTGGCCCTGGCGGAGGCGTACGACTTCGTCTACGCCGCCGTGGGCATCCACCCGGAGGAGTGCGGCGGCACCACGGAGGAAGACTACGAGACCCTGCGAGAGCTGGCGAAGCACCCCAAGGTCGTCGCCATCGGCGAGATCGGTCTCGACTACCATTGGGAGGATAACCCCGGCAAAGAGGAGCAGCAGGCGGTCTTCCGCCGCCAGCTCCAGCTTGCCCGGGAATTGGATCTCCCCGTCATCGTCCACGACCGGGACGCCCACGCGGACAGCCTCGCCATGGTCCAGGAGTTCCCGGACCTGGACGGCGTCTTCCACTGCTTCTCCGGCAGCGCCGAGATGGCGAAGATCCTCTGGCAGCGGGGCTGGTACCTGGGCTTCGACGGCCCCGTGACCTATAAGAACGCCCGCAAGGCCCTGGAGGTCATCGCCTCCGTGCCCCTGGACCGTATCCTCATCGAGTCCGACGCCCCGTATCTCTCCCCCGTCCCCCACCGGGGAGAGCGGAACCGCAGCGACTGGCTCTCCGCCGTGGCGGAGACCGTGGCCCGGCACCAGGGCATCTCCCCGGAGGAGGCGGAGGATATCACCTTCCGCAACGGAAAACGCTTCTACCGCATCCCATAAAAACCAGTTTTTCGACATTTCCACGAAGTTTTCCACGAAATTTCGTGAGATTCCCCCAAAAAGGACGTGACCCCCATGGAGAAAGGCTTCACCATCACCTATGAGTACGGCGGCAACCTCTACGTGAACAGCACCAACCGCTGCGACTTCCACTGCGAGTTCTGCCTCCGGCACAACGCCCCCGGCAGCATCTATACCGACAACCTTTGGCTAAAGCGGGAACCCACCAAGGAGGAGATCCTGGCCTCCATCGAGAGCCATGACCTCACAAAGTACGCCCAGCTGGTCTTCTGCGGCTTCGGTGAGCCCAGCTACCGCCTGCCGGACATCTGCTGGGTCATCGATGAGCTGAAAAAGAAGGGCAAGAAAATTTTCACCCGGATGGACACCAACGGCACCGCCTCCCTCATCCACGGCCGGGACACCGCCCCGGACTTTGCCGGCCGCTTCGACATGGTCTCCATCTCCCTGAATACCGACACGGCGGAGAAGTACAACGCCCTCTGCCACCCCATCTACCCCGACGCCTACGAGGCCATGAAGACCTTCGCCAAGGAGGTCCGCCAGTACGTCCCCCAGGTGATGATGACCGTGGTGGATACCATCCCCAGGGAGGAGATCGAGTCCTGCCGCCGCATCTGCGAGGAGGAGATCGGCGCCACGTACCGGGTAAGGGAGTATATCAGCGGCTAAGGAAAAGCCCGCCCGCCCTTGGCTCTCCCTTTGGGAGAGCTGTCACCGCAGGTGACGGAGAGGGTCTTGCAGTCTTTTGGAGGGCCGTCTTTCGGCATGACCATGGCTGACCCTCTCCGTCTTCGCCGCGCTCAGCCACCTCTCCCAAAGGGAGAGGCAAGCGGGGCTCGCACGGTACGCCAAAAGGCGGATAAAAGCGTGCCATGAAAGCCGCTTGAAAAATTCCGAAAAAACAGGAACAGGCACAGCGGATCATTCCGCTGTGCCTGTTGCCAGTCTCGTGCGGCCCGCCCAAGGGAGCCGGGCGGGCTTTTTTCCATTATCGGGCCGCCATCCGGGCGTCTGCCGCCCGCAGGGTCTGGCGGAGGAAGATGGCGGTGAGGGTCAGGCTCACCACCTCTGCGATGGGGAAGCTGAGCCAGACCAGCTCCAGCCGCCCGCTGAGGGAGAGCAGATAGGCCGAGGGCAGCAGCACCACCAGCTGCCGGCAGACGGAGACCACCAGGCTGTGGAGGGGGTTGCCGATGGCCTGGAACATGGACCCCGCGATGATGCAGAAGCCCGCGAGAGGGAAGGTGACGCCGATGATCCGCAGGGCGGCGGGGCCGATGGCCAGCATCTCCTCCGACGGGGAGAAGAAGCCCAGCAGCGGGGCCGGGATGGTCTCAAAGAGCAGGCAGCCCACGCACATGATGACGATGGCCGTCGTCACCGTCAGGCGGAAGGTCCGCTTCACCCGGTCCATCCGTCCCGCGCCGTAGTTGTAGCTGACGATGGGCACCATGGCGTTGTTCAGGCCGAAGACCGGCATGAAGATGAAGCTCTGCAGCTTGAAGTAGGCCCCGAAGACGGCGGTGGCCGCCTCGGTGAAGCCGATGAGGATCTTGTTCATGCCGAAGGTCATCACCGAGCCGATGGACTGCATGATGATGGAGGGCACGCCGATGCGGTAGATCTCCCGGGCGATGGGGCCGTTCCAGCGGAGGAAGCGCCAGCGGAGGTGCAGCTCCGGGTTGTGCCGGAGATTGAGGTACAGAGCAAATCCCGCCGCGATGACCTGGCCCAGGACCGTTGCGATGGCGGCGCCCGCCACCTCCAGCCTCGGGAAGCCCAGCAGGCCAAAGATCAAAATGGGGTCCATCACGATGTTGATGGCCGCGCCCACGATCTGGGAGATCATGGAGAGCTTGGTGCGGCCCGTGGCCTGCAGCAGCCGCTCCAGGCAGAACTGGCTGAAAAGGCCGATGGAGGCCCCCAGGCAGATGCCGATGTAGTCCGCCCCGTAGTCCACGATGACGGGGTTTTTCGTCTGGGCCAGGAAGAAGAGCCGCCCCAGGGTGAGGCCGATGACGGCGAAGAGCACGAAGCTGCAGAGGCTCAGGAAGATGCCAACGTTGGCGGCGTGGTCGGCGTTCTCCTGCCGCTTCTCGCCGAGAGACCGGGAGACGAGGGCGTTCATGCCCACGCCCGTGCCGCCCGCCATGGCGATCATCAGGGTCTGCAGGGGGAAGGCCAGGGACACGGCATTCATGGCGTCCTGGCTCAGCATGGCCACAAACACGCTGTCCACCACGTTGTAGAGGGCCTGGAACAGCATGGAGATCATCATGGGCACCGCCATCCCGGCCAGGAGCTTCCCCTCCGGCAGCACGCCCATCTTGTTTTCCTTCAGCGGGGTCTTTTCCATATCCATGGGTCAAAAATTCCTTTCCGGCCGCTTTCCGCGGCAAGTTTTTCGACATACCGAAGGGGGACGCCGCGCGTCCCCCTTCGGGTCAGTTTACTTCTTTAACTCTCCGGTGGCCTGCTGGGTGAGGTAGGCGTTGATGAACCCGTCCAGGTCGCCGTCCATCACGGCGCCGATGCCGCCGGTCTCGAAGCCCGTGCGGGTGTCCTTCACCAGCTGATAGGGCATGAAGACGTAGGAGCGGATCTGGCTGCCCCACTCGATCTTCATCTGCACGCCCTTGATGTCGCTGATCTTCTCGGCATGCTGCTGGATCTTCAGTTCCAGGAGCTTGGCCCGCAGCATCTTCATGGCGTTATCCCGGTTCTGGAACTGGCTCCGCTCCGTCTGGCAGAAGACCACGATGCCCGTGGGCAGGTGGGTCAGGCGGACGGCGGAGGAGGTCTTGTTGATGTGCTGGCCGCCGGCGCCGGAGGAGCGGCAGGCCTGCATCTCGATGTCCTCGGGCCGGATCTCCACCTCGATGTCGTCGGGCAGCTCCGGCATGACCTCCACCGCGGCAAAGGAGGTCTGCCGCCGGGCGTTGGCGTCAAAGGGGGACACCCGCACCAGCCGGTGCACGCCGTTCTCGCTCCGCAAAAAGCCGTAGGCGTTCTCCCCCTCGATGGAGATGGTGGCGGACTTGATGCCCGCCTCGTCCCCCTCCTCATAGTTGAGGGTGGCGCACTTGAAGTCGTGGCGCTCGGCCCAGCGGGTGTACATCCGGAAGAGCATCTCCGCCCAGTCCTGGGCCTCGGTGCCGCCGGCCCCGGCGTGGAAGGTGAGGATGGCGCTGTTGGCGTCATACTCCCCGGTGAGCAGGGTCTCCAGCCTCGTCTCCTCGATCTTGGTCTCCAGCTCGCCGTACTCGGCCTTGATCTCGGCCAGGATCTCCTCGTCCTCGGCCTCCTGGCCCATCTCGCAGAGGGCCACGAGATCCTGCCAGGTGGCGATGAGCTTGTCCTGCCGCTGGATCTTGTTCTGCAGCTGCTTGAGGCGCATCTGCACCTTCTGGGACCGGGCCAGGTCGTTCCAGAACCCGTCCTGGGCGGTCTCCTCCTCCAGCCGCGCGGCCTCCTGCTTGGCGCTCTCAATGTCCAGGGCGGCGGAGAGCTTGGTGAGCTCCGGCTCCAGGGCGTTCAGCTTCTGTTTATAGGCGTCGTATTCGATCACAGCCATGGTATCGTATCTCCGTTTCCTTCGGTCTCCCGGGGGATGCCCGGGGCGGGGCGGCAGCGCCCCGGAGGCCGCCCCCGGAATGCCGGGGGGCTGGGCCCGTCTTTGCAGTACCCCTTATTATATAAGACCCTCCCGGCCTTTGTAAAGGGAAAATCCGCGTTTTGGGAGGAAAAATCCGAATTTCAACCATCTTTCCCGGGGAAAGTTCTCCTCCCCACCGGAAAAAGACCCCCGGGCGCATTGCCCGGGGGTCTTGGGGGTCACAGCAGGTGATAGAGGATCTTGGCCATCTGGCCCCGGGTGATGCTGGCGCCGGGACCGAAGCTGCCGTCCTCATAGCCGCTGAGGATGCCCTGATACACCATGGTCTGGATGTAGAAGCTGGCGTAGGCGGGGATCTTGGCGCTGTCGGTAAACTTGAGCTCCGCCCTGCCGAAGCCCTTCTCCTGGGTGCGGCCGATCATGGCGGCGGCCTGGGCCCGGGTCAGGGTGGCGTTGGGCTCGAAGCAGAGCTTGCCGTTCCGGTTGACGCCGCCCACCACGCCGATGGTGTAGAGGGCCTTGACGGCGGTCTCGGCGTACTCCGGGATCTTGTCGGCGTCCGCGAAGGGCAGGGTCACGTTCTTGTACTGGTCCTCGCTCAGGCCCAGGTAGCGGAAGAGCATGGCCGCAAACTGCACCCGGGTGATCTTGTCCCCGGGGCGGAAGGTACCGTCGGCGTAGCCGGTGGTGATGCCGGCGGTGTAAAGGTAATCCACGTAGGTGGCCGCCCAGTAGCCCTCGGTGTCCGTGAAGCGGTGGCTGCCCTCGGTGACGGGGCAGTCGTAGGAGGCCCGGCCGATGTTGCCGGAGCCGTCCTTGGCGTAGACGGTGATGCGGTGGGGCGCGCCGTCGGAGACGGCGGAGACGCTGAGAGCCCCGGTCTCGGCGTTATAGGTGAACTCCGTCACGGCCCCGTCCCAGGTGACGGAGATCTGGGACTTGGGCAGGATGCCGTCGGCGGCGTCCTTCACCGTAGCGGTGAGCCGCCCGGCCTCCGTCACCGTGCCCAGGGTGATGACCGGGGGCGCGTTGTCCACCACGCCCACAAAGGACGCCGTGATCTGGTCGAGATACACCGTCCCGGTCCGGGCCGTCTCGGGATACGTCACGGTGACGCCGCCGAGACTGTCGTCCACTGCGGTGGCCGCCCCGGCGCTGAGGGTGAAGCCCAGGAGGGTGATGCCGCCCTCCTGGGGGATGGCGAAGCTCAGCTGCTTCCAGCCGGAGAAGTCCAGCTTACAGAGCTCGGCCTTCTGGTCCCCCAGGGTGTCATTGCGGTAGAGGAGAGAGAGGGTGTTGCCGGACTTGTCGCCGCAGACCCAGAGGTTCAGCTGGTTGTAGACCCCGTCCACGGCGATGCCGGTCCCCAGCCGCCACTCGGCGGTATAGCCCAGCTCCTCGGTGAGGGTGTAGTCCGCCTTGCCCGCGCCCCGGCCCATGCGGACGCTGTCCGCCGCCGTGGAGCGACTGAGGCTCAGGCCGCTGCCGCTGCCGGCGTAGAAGCCGGTATTCGCGGTCTCAAAGCCTTCCACGGTCTTGAGAGCCAGGGTGGTGACGGTGATGGGAATGGTCACCGTCTTCCCGCCGCCGGTGACGGTGAGGGTGGCGCTGCCGGGGGCCACGGCCGCCACGCTGCCGTTCTCCCACTTGGCGGCGTCGCCGGTGACGGTCCAGGTGAAGGCGGCGTTGTCCGTCTTGAGCTTTAAGTGGTTAGAGACTGCCGCTGCGGTGAGGGCGGCGCTCTTGCCGGGATTCAGCGTCAGGGCCGTGATGGCCTTCCCGCCGGAGAGGACCTGCAGGGAGTCCACATTTTTCACCGCGTGGATGACGGTGGACCCGCTCCGCCCCTGGCCGCTGGCGGTGACGGTGATGTCCCCGCCGCTGGCGGGGGTCGTCAGGACGTTCTCCGTCAGGGTCCCGGCGGTGGCGGAGAGCCGATAGCTCACGTCCACGGGGATGTAGCGGGTGTCCACGCCCTGGGCGGTGATGGCAACGCTGCTGCCGGCGAGAACGTAGTCGCTCTCCGCCGTCACGTAGAAGTGGTCCAGCACGCCGCTGCCCTGGCTGTCCGCCACCAGGAAGATCTGGTTGGTGACGGCCCGCTCATAACCCTCCGAGGGGGTGTTGGTGAGGGCGGAGGCGGTGGCATCCGGCGTGGTGACGGTCAGGGCCGTGGAGCCGCCGCCATCCAGGCAGAGGGCGCTGACGCAGCCCAGCTCGATGAGCCGCGCCGCCACCTGGCTGAGGCTGGCGCCGATGGAGTATCCGACCTTCCGGCCGTCGATGGTGTAGAAGATCAGGCTGCCGTCGGCCTTCTGGCCCACGGCGGTCCGGGGGGAGGAGCCGGAGGGCAGTCCGGACACCGCCTGCCCGTTCTCCACGAGAGAGTAGAGGGCGCCCACGCCGTACTGCACGTCCTCCCAGCCCTCCTGGCTGGCGGTGACGCTGACGGTGATGGTGTTGCCCGCGCTCTCGCCCCGGAGGGCGTCGGCGTAGTAGCTGCTGCTCTCGCCGTGAACGGAGAGCACCACCTTGCCCTCCGGCACGGAGGTAGCGGAAACGCCGTCCAGCACCTGCTCCACCAGCAGCTCCAGGCTGCCGCCCACGCTGAGACTGCCGCTCAGCACCGAGCAGACCACGTCCACCCCGGGGTCGGTGGTGCCGGTGGTGTGCTTGGCGTTGAAGTCATGGGTATAGAGATAGATGCCGCCGGTGGAGACCCGGGCCTTGTTGACGCCCGTGACGGTCCGGATGAGGTCCACCCCGTTGAGCTGATAGCCCAGGGAGGCCGTGACCTTGATGCCGGGCTTGCCCAGCACGGCGCTGCCGTCCGCCCGGAAGCCGATGCCGTAGTACCCGCCGTCGGAGGACCGCAGCTCCCCCTCGGTGATGACAAGGCCGATGGGCAGGCCGTTATTGGTGTTGAAGAAATCCCCGTTGAGTCCGGCCACCACCCGGTAGCCCTGGTCCTCCAGGGCCTTGGCGGCGGTGGAGACGCTGCGGCACTGGGTCAGGCTCTCGCCGAAGGTCACCATGGGCTTTACCTGGCTCGAGGGGGAGTAGGTGATGAGGTTCTCCGTCCGCAGGTCGGAGTAGGTGCTGCTCCAGAACACGTTCCGGGACAGGGCGGTGCCCTGGTGCAGGGTGGTGTCGCGGGCAGCGCCAGCGACACCGAGACCGCCAGCGCCAGCAGTGCGGCGCCCACGCGCCGCAGGGGATGCAGGGTTCGTTTCATTGCTCAGCCTCCTGATTCATTCCGGGTAGCCCGCCGGAGGGACGGTCTACATAACATGGTACTCGTACCTATCAGCATACCACAGCGGAGCAAAGAAGTAAATGACAAACCGGATACAAATATTTCCCCGCCCCGCCGGGGCCCCCGTTGGCCCCGCAAAAAGGCAGCCCCTCCGGAAGGAGGGGCTGCCTTGGGTTTCCGTTCAGATATTCTTCTTGATTTCTTCCGCGATCTGGTCGGCGGTGAGGCCGTACTCCCGCAGAACGTCCGCGGCCTTGCCGGACTGGCCGAACTGGTCCCGGACGCCGATCTTGTGGAACTGGCAGGCCACCTTGCCCATCAGGACGTCGGCCACGGCGTCGCCCAGGCCGCCGATGGTGCTGTGCTCCTCCACCGTGATGACCTTGCCGCACTTCCCGGCCCACTCGGTGACGCACTGAGCGTCAATGGGCTTGATGGTGTGGACATTGATGACGGCGGCGTGGATGCCCTCGGCCTCCAGGAGCTTCGCGGCCTCCAGGGACTCGCTCACCATCAGGCCGCAGGCGAAGATGGCCACGTCGGTCCCCTCGCGCAGGACGTTGGCCTTGCCGATCTCAAAGGGGTAGTCCTCCTCGAAGACCGGGGTCGCGAGGCGCGCCAGGCGCAGGTAGGAGGGGCCGTTGTACTCCGCGAGGGCGAAGACGGCCTTCCGGGCCTCCTTGGCGTCCGCCGGGACGATGACGGTCATGCCGGGGATGGCCCGCATCAGGGCCAAGTCCTCGATGCACTGGTGGCTGCCGCCGTCCTCACCGACGCTGACGCCGGCGTGGGAGCAGCAGAGCTTCACGTTGAAGTGGGGGTAGGCCACGGAGTTTCTCATCTGGTCATAGGCCCGGCCCGCGCCGAACATGGCGAAGGTGGAGCAGTAGGGGATGAGCCCCATGGTGGAAAGGCCGGCGGAGGTGGCCACCATGTCGGCCTCCGCAATGCCCATGTCGAAGAAGCGGTCGGGATGGGCGGCCTTGAAGTACTTGGTCATGGTGGCGCCGGCCAGGTCGGCGTCCAGAACCACCACCTTGCCGTTCTCATTGCCCAGGTCCACCAGGGCCTTGCCGTAAGCTTCTCTCGTTGCGATCTTGTCTGCCATCTCTCAGCCCTCCAGTTCCTTCAAAGCCTGTGCGCACTGCTCGGCGTTGGGCGCCTTGCCGTGCCAGCCCGCCTGATTCTCCATGAAGGAGACGCCCTTGCCCTTCACCGTGTGGGCCAGGATGCACTTGGGTTTCCCGGGGGCGGTGGGGGCGTCGTAGGCGGCCAGCACCTGCTGGATGTCGTTGCCGTCGGCCACCTCGTGGAGGTCGAAGCCGAAGGCGCGGAGCTTTGCGGGCAGGTCGCCCAGGCTCATGACCTCGTCGTTGCTGCCGTCGATCTGCAGGCCGTTCCAGTCGATGAGGACGGTGAGGTTATCCAGGTGATAGTGGGCGGCGGACATGAAGGCCTCCCAGATCTGGCCCTCCTGCAGCTCGCCGTCGCCGCAGAGGACGAAGACACGGGTGTCCTTGCCCAGGAGCTTGGCGCCCAGCGCCATGCCGTTGGCGATGGAGACGCCCTGGCCCAGGGAGCCGGTGGAGGCGTCCACCCCGGGGAGCTTCTTGGCGTCGGGATGGCCCTGGAGCCGGGAGTGGAGCTGGCGGAAGGTCTTAAGCTCCTCCCGGGGGAAGAAGCCCTTCTCCGCCAGCACGCCGTAGTAGCAGGGGGAGACATGGCCCTTGGAGAGGACGAAGCGGTCCCGGTCCTCCCAGTGGGGGTTGGCGGGGTCCACCCGCATGGCGTGATAGAAAGCGCCCACGGTGAGCTCCACTGCGGAGAGAGAGCCGCCGGGATGCCCGCTGGCCGCCGCCGTGGTCATCTCAACGATGTCCCGGCGCACCTGGCGGCAAACGGCCTGGAGTTCCTGCGTTGTCATGGTGATTACCTCCAAACAGATTTCACGGTATTCATGGGTGAAAACACCCGGGTTTGTTATCTTTTAAATTTACCACGCCCGGTGGGAAGTGTCAAGCACCGCGGCCGGCAGGGGCCCAGGTACATTGGCCCGTCGCTGGCCATTGCCAATGCTGCGCCCGTAGGGCACGACGCCGCGGCGTACCGCGCCCTCAGCCCCCCGTACCCCGTAGGGCGGGGTGACCACACCCCGCCGTGTTGGCCGGTTGACCGACCGGGGGTGCCGGGGAAGCCCGGCAGCTTTCCACCCCCATTTTCTTTTTGCAGGCGGCAAAAAGAAAACGGCGGTGGAGCCGTCAAAAGAAAAAACGCTTTTCGCTGCGCAGTTACGGGCGCGGAGCGCCCTGCCGCGCAGCGGGATGCGGCGCTATGCTGCACTCTGAGGTCATCGGGCAAAAATCGAATTTGACCAGCTGCTCTTTCCGCGCTTTCCGCTTCGCTAAGCGCTGCCCCGGCAGTCGCGGGGGGCTTCCCGCAACCACCCGTAGGGGCCGACGACTCGGCGGCCCGAACCCCCGTCCATCGTAAAAAGGAACGGATTCCCACGTCGGCCCGTTGGGCCTCCTCGGAATGACAAAGGATCAGGACTGTCATTGCGAGGAGCGAAGCGACGCGGCAATCCGCATCCCCCGTCCCTAAAGGCTCCCTTGTGTAAAGGGAGCTGTCAGCCGCAGGCTGACTGAGGGATTGTCCAGCGTTGATGGTTCCTTTGGGGTGATCCCTGCTCCGGTCCCCGCCCATTCCCTCGCACCCGCGCCGCAGACGCTCCGCTGTGCGCCGCTGGCCTGGGTGGTTCGGAATACCTTCCACCCCGCGTAGGGGCGGACCTGTGTATCCGCCCGTGAACGGCTCCCGCAACAGAACGTATTCGGGCCGACACATAGGTCGGCCCCTACGGATTCTCCTGCAACCTCCATCTCCCCCCGGGGACAACGGGCGGGGACGGAGCCCCGTCCCTACGTGAACACCGGAAGGGCGGGGCGACCACACCCCGCGCCCAAATTCCGTTTCGGAATTTGGCTCGCGTAAGGCCAGCCCTGTCCGCCCGTCCCCTGCCGGGAAACGATGCCCCGTTTCCCCCCGCACGGCCGCTGCCTTGTGCAATCTTCCCCATCTGACCATTGACAGATCCGCTTTCTGTGGGGTACGCTTCCTGGCAGGAACTTGAGCCGCGGGAGGAAGCGCTATGAAAACTGGTCTCATCGACGTGGGCGGCGGGCTCCGGGGGGTGTATGCCGCTGGGGTCCTGGATCGCTGCCTGGACGAGGGCGTCCGCTTTGACTACGGCATCGGCATCTCCGCCGGCAGCGCCAACCTGGCCTCCTTCCTGGCGGGGCAGCGGGGTCGGAACCTCCGCTTCTTCCGGGACTACTCCCAGCGGAAAGCCTACATGGGCCTGGGGAACTTCCTCCATGGCCGGGGCTTCCTGGACCTTCAGTACATCTACGGCACCCTCAGCGTCTCCGGCGGCGAGGACCCCCTGGACTACCCCCGCATCGCGGCGAATCCCACCGAGTGGTACGTGGCCGCCACGGAGGCCGGGACCGGAAAGCCCCACTACTTCCGTCCCGGCGATCTGCACCAGGACGACTACCGCATCCTCATGGCCTCCTCCGCCATCCCGGTGGTGTGTCCGGCCCAGGTCATCGGCGGCGTCCCCTACTACGACGGCGCCCTGGGGGACCCCGTTCCGGTGGAAAAGGCCTTCGCCGACGGCTGCGACCGGGTGGTGCTGCTGCTGACAAAGCCCGAGGGCGAGATCCGCCGCTCCGACACGGACGGGAAGCTTGCAAAGCGCCTGGAAAAGCGCTACCCCGCCGCGGCGGAGGGCCTGCGCCGCCGGGCGGAGCGCTACAACCGGGGCGTGGCCCTGGCCCAGGACTACGCCCGCCAGGGAAAGCTCCTGATCGTGGCTCCGGACGACACCTGCGGCGTCCGCACCCTGAGCCGGGACCGGGACGCCCTGCTCCGCCTCTATGAAAAGGGTCTCCAGGACGGTCAGAAGATCCCCGCCTTCCTGCGCCCCTGACTCCCCGAAAAAAGCGCCTCCGGCACTGCCGGAGGCGCTTTCCTTATGTCTCAGACTTATGCCTCGTAGACCTTTTTTCCCTCGCTCCACACCGCCCGGATGGCGTTCTCCTGACGGTAGTAGACGCAGCGCTCAAAGCGCTGGCGGACGCTGAGCTCCCCGGCGCCGGGCAGGGCGCTGTCGTCCAGCACCATGGCGTGGAGAGGGTTCCCCGGCGCGAAGCCCGGGGCGTCCCCGAAGTACTCCGCCCCGGCGCTGGTCCCCAGATACCAGGCCTCCGGCACCGTCAGGGCCTCGGTCTCCCAGTGATCCAGGATCCGCCGGTCCTTGGAGGCACGCAGGGTCATAGCCACGCCGTCAAAGAGGCTCAGCCGGTCGCCGCCCGCCACATCGCTGCCGAGGGCAACCTTCACGCCCTCGTTCAGCATCACCCGCACCGGGGCGATGCCGGAGCAGAGGGCGTTGTTGGACGCCGCGCAGTGGACGGCGGTGACCCCCGCCGAGCGCATGGCGTCCCGCTCCCGCCGGTCGGAGTGGACGCAGTGGGCCATGAGGGTCCCTTCCTTCCAGAGGCCGAACTTGGCGTAGGTCTCCCAATACTGCCGGCAGTCCGGGTGCAGACGACCCACCAGCTCCATCTCCGCCCGGTTTTCCGAGAGGTGGGACTGCACCGGCAGGTCCCGCTCCCGGGCCAGCTGCCCCAGGAAGGCCATCAGAGCGTCCGTGCAGGAGGGGGTGAAGCGGGGCGTCAGGATGGGCTTGAGGCCCCGGAAGTCCTGACATTCCTCCAGCCAGCGGAGGGTCTCCCGAATGGACTCCTCCGTGGTCTCCTGTAAGCGCTCCCCGCCGTTGCGGTCCATGTTCACCTTGCCGACATAGCCCCGGACCCCGGCTCTCTCCAGCTCCTCCATGAGGATGAGGGTGGCCGGGCGGTGGAGGGAGGAGAAGATGGAGACCCGGGTGGTGCCGTTTTTCACGAGGTCGTGGGCCAGGCGCCGGTAGAGTTCCCGGGCGTAGCCCTCGTCGGCGCAGCGGGTCTCCGTGGGGAAGGCGTAGGCCGCCAGCCAGTCCAGCAGGGGCAGGTCCATGCCCATGGCCATCATGGGGTACTGGGGGGCGTGGAGGTGCAGGTCCGCAAAGGACTGCAAAATCAGGGCATCCCCCCAGTCCTCCACCGGCGCGGCGGCGTACGCCTCCGGCAGCGCCGGGAAGACCCCGATGATCGTTCCGTCCTCCGCCGCGAGATAGCCGTGCTCCGTGATGGCCAGCTCCCCCAGGGCGGGGGCGGAGACGATGTTGCCTTTCAAAACCGTCAGTGCCATGAAAAATTCCTCCTACGGGTCGGGATTTGGCGACAAAAAAGAGCGCCCGTCCGGTAGACTCCTACCCGTCGGACACTCATAGCCGGGCCTTGGGCGGCCCCGTAGAAACTCCCGCGCCATGGGGCCCGAAGGCCGCAGCGGGACTATATGAGTCAAACGCTCCGTCCCCCGGCGGGGGACTTGCCATAAGCAGAGCTTAGCACATTCCGGCAGGAAATGCAAGGGGCTTCTTTTGAGATTTCCCGCCGAAGGGCGTTTTCCGGCACCCCTCCCTGTCCCGGCACGTATGCTGTCACAGGGCGCGTTCTGAGGGGGACCCTCCGCGCCCGCGACAGGAGGGATCGACTATGAAACAAGCCTTGACCTGGGCCGCCGGAGGGACGCTGTTCCTCTTTGCCATGACCACGCTGGGGGCGGCCACGGTCTTTCTTTTTGTCCGGGAGCCCCGGGAGCGCCTGCGGCGCTGGCTGCTGGGCTTCGCGGCGGGCATCATGACGGCGGCCAGCGTCTGGAGCCTGCTGCTCCCCGCCATGGACCGGGCCGCTGCCCTGGGGCTGCCGCCCTGGCTCCCCGCCGCCGCAGGCACCGGGGCGGGGGCCCTCTTTCTCTGGGGCCTGGACGCCCTGCTGCCCCGCCTCCGCCCCGCCTCGGGCCGGACCTCCCGGGAGACGGCGCTGCTGGTCACCGCCATCACCCTTCACAACATCCCGGAGGGCATGGCCGTGGGCCTGAGCTTCGCCCTGGCGGCGGGGGGCGAGGGCTTCGCCGCCGCCGCGGCCCTGGCTCTCGGCATCGGGGTGCAGAACTTTCCAGAGGGCGCCGCCGTGGCCCTGCCCCTCCGGCAGGAGGGCATGCGTCGGAGCCGGGCCTTCGCCCTGGCCGCCCTCTCCGGGGCGGTGGAGCCCATCTTCGGCGTGGCCGCCGCCCTGATGGCCGCCGCGGCCGTGACCGTCATGCCCTGGCTCCTGGCCTTTGCCGCCGGGGCCATGCTCTATGTCACGGCGGAGGAGCTCCTTCCCCAGGCCCAGGGCGGCGGCGCCCCCGCCTACCTCACCGGCTTTCTCCTGATGATGCTCCTGGACACCGCCCTGGGCTGAGGGCAAAAAGCCGCCCCGGGCTCTCCGCCCGGGGCGCTCTCTCAGTCCTCGATCATCACCACCGGGGAATCCGGGGCGTTCTTTTTCACGCTGGCGATGCCGTTGCGGCAGCCGGCCATGGCCTTGTAGCCCTCGGAGACCGCGATGATCTGGCCGTTGGTGGCCTTCAGGCGGAAGCGGTACTCCCCGCCCTTGTCGAGATAGACCTCGAACTTCGGGTGCTTCTCCGCCGTGAAGTTCTTGGCGGTCTGATCCTCCACCGCCGCGATGGGGGCGTTCCTCTGGACGCTGGCGATGCCATTGCGGCAGGCCTCCTCCGAGTTGTAGACCTCAGAGGTGGCGATGACCTCGCCATTGACGGCCTTCAGGTCGAACTTGATGCCGGTGGCGGTCTTGCGGATGACAAATTTGCCCATGCTCAAAAAACCTCCCTGTCAAGTGTCGGGTCCACGCTGCGCGTTTCACTGTGTCTATTATGACAGGGAAATCCCGGCATTGCAAGGAGAAAATCGTCACTTTCGCCAGAAAGATGTCGTTTCACCGTCTCAGTACCCCCGGAAGAACGCCAAAGGAGGTCTCACTCCTTTGGTTTCCGCTCCCAGGTAAAAAACCGGAATCATTTTTCCCGGCGGCGCGCCCCAGGGTGGCTTCTCTTGCCCCTTCGGGGCAATTCACCTTCTGTACGTCGGGAAAAATACTCCTCAGGTCGCGGCGTGTGGACGAAGGCCCGCCCCCTTAGGGCGGGCCTTCCTCTGCACCCAAGCGAAGTGCAAGGCCCCTCCGGCTGCGCCGGAGGGGCCTTGTGCCATCGCGCCGCCCAACGGGCGGCGCGGGGCGAATTCCTCTGAATGAAAGAAAAGCGGCGCTTTTCTTTCATTCAGAGGAGAGCGTCAGCGAGGGCTTCCATGGCGGGCAGATCGCTCTCCTTCGCGGGACCCCGGAGGGTCACGGTCTCGGGGAGGATGGTGATGTCCTTCATGGTAGCAAGGATATCCGTCATCCCCTTCACGGCGAAGGGGGCCCAGGAGCCGTTCTCCATCAGGCCCACGGTGCGCTTCTGGTAGCTCTTGGCCTTGAGATGGTGGAGGAAGTCCTCCATGAAGGGCATGATGCCGGCGTTATAGGTAGAGGCCGCCAGCACGATCTTTCCGTAGCGGAAGGCGTCCTCCAGGGCCTCGGCCATGTCGCAGCGGGCGAGATCCACCACCGTCACCTTGGGGCAGCCCTTGGAGCGCAGGAGGTCCGCCAGCTGCTCCGCCGCGGCGGCGGTGTTGCCGTGGAGGCTGGCGTAGGCGATGAAAACGCCCTCGCTCTCCACACCGTAGCTGCTCCAGATCCGGTAGAGGTCCAGGACATGGGGGATGGTCTCCGTCAGGACGGGCCCGTGGAGGGGGCAGATGGTGGTAATGTCCAGCCCCGCCGCCTTCTTGAGGACGGTCTGGACCTGGGTGCCGTACTTGCCCACGATGTTGAAGTAGTAGCGCCGGGCCTCGCAGTCCCAGTCCTCCTCCGCGTCCAGGGCGCCGAACTTGCCGAAGGCGTCCGCGCTGAAGAGGATCTTCTCCGTGCTCTCATAGCTCATCATGACCTCCGGCCAGTGGACCATGGGGGCGGAGACGAAGTGCAGCACGTGGCTGCCCAGGGAGAGCTCGTCCCCTTCCTTCACCGTGAGGGCGGAGGAGAAGTCCAGCCCCGGAAAGTACTGCCCAAGGAGCGGGAAGGTCTTGGGTCCGCCCACGAGTTTTACTTCCGGCCAGCGCTCCACCACCGCCTGAACGCTGGAGGCGTGGTCGGGCTCGATGTGGTGGATGATGAGGTAGTCCGGCTTCCGGCCGGCCAGGGCGGCGTCCAGATTGTCCAGGAACTCCGCGCACTTGTGGTGGTCCACGGTGTCCAGGATGGCCACCTTCTCGTCCAGGATCACGTAGGAATTGTAGGCCATGCCGTTGGGGACCGCATACTGGCCCTCGAAAAGATCGACGTCGTGATCGTTGACGCCGACATAGCGGATGCTGTCCGTCATAGGGATCTCCTCCTTGCATCGGATGTGCCGCCGGAGCGGCAGAATTTTGACGGGGATAGTATAGCGGAAAAGCCCTTCCGGCGCAAGCCGGAAAGCGCATTTGCCGGAAAATCGTGCGTTCTGCCGGAAAACGGCGTCTTCCGCCGCGGCGCGTCGGGCAGTATCCCTCATTTTGCCACGGATAGCGCGGGAGCTTCCGGCCAAACTACCATCTGGGTATCGCAGGCAGGGAGCCGCTCCGTTTCCGGACGGTCCCCTGCCTCCCACACCACCTTTGCAAAGGAGGAAGCAGCTTGAAACAGCTCCTGATCCTGCTCCTGAGCCTGACGCTGTGCCTGGGCGGCCTCACCGCCTGCGGCGGGGACAAGAAGACCGACCCCGGCACGAACTCCGGCTCCGGCAGCGTCATCGACCCCGACGGCAGCCTCATGGACCCGGAGGACGACATCCTGGAGAACCCCAGCGCGCCCAACGCCAGCCAGCCCAATGGCGGCTCCGCCGGCAGCGACCCCAGCGGCAACGGCAGCGGCAGCACGCCGGAGGGCGCCCTGAATAACGGCACCGTGGGCGAGAACCCCGCCGCCAGCCAGGACAGCGACGGCGCCCGCTCCGGCCGCACCGCCGCGCAGCGCGAGACCCTCTTCCGCCCCGCCAGCTACCGCCAGATGCTCCGCAACGCCCAGGTCCACGACCGGGACGGCAATCTGCGGGACGGCGAGAACAGCGTCACCCCCGGCATCCTGCACTGAGCCAAAAAAATGACCGCCCCAGGGTAGCAGCGCATAAGACAGGTTTATAAGGTTTAGAGAGAACAGCGTGGCGGAAGTCACGCTGTTCTGCTTTTTGATGCGTGAGTGAGCATTTCGGCA
>SFLD01000040.1 GCA_004553545.1 Clostridiales bacterium
GCCGTAACTCTAAAATAGGAGGAAACACAGTATGCATATCACCGATCCTGTTGCGGATATGCTGACCCGCATCCGCAACGCCAACAGCGCCAAGCATGATACCGTCGATGTCCCCGCCTCCAACATGAAGAAGAGCATCGCTCAGATCCTGCTGGATGAGGGCTACATCAAGGGCTTCACCGTGGTGGACGACGGCCTCCAGGGCATGATCCACATCACGCTGAAGTACAACGCCGGCAAAGAGCGTGTCATCACCGGTCTTCGCCGCGTCTCCAAGCCCGGCCTCCGCGTCTACGTCGGCGCCGACGAGCTGCCCCGCGTGCTCCGCGGCCTGGGCATCGCCATCATCTCCACTTCCAAGGGCGTCATGACCGACAAGGCTGCCCGCGCGGCCCATGTCGGCGGTGAAGTCCTGGCATTCGTTTGGTAAGGAGGGTATTTGAACAATGTCTAGAATTGGCAGAATGCCCATTACCGTCCCCGCCGGCGTCACCGTGAAGGTCGCCGAGGGTAATGTGGTTACCGTGAAGGGCCCCAAGGGCGAGCTGACCCGTGCGCTCCGCCCCGAGATGATCATCAAGCAGGAAGGCAATACGATCACCGTGGATCGTCCCAACGACGACAAGCTGCACCGCAGCCTCCACGGCCTGACCCGCACCCTGCTCCACAACATGGTCGTCGGTGTCACCGATGGCTTCAAGAAGGAGCTGGAGGTCAACGGTGTCGGTTACCGTGTCGCCAAGGATGGCAAGAACCTGGTCATGAACCTGGGCTATTCCCATCAGGTGATCGTTCCCGAGATCGAGGGCATCACCATCGATGTCCCCGCTCCCAATAAAATCGTTATCAATGGCTGCGACAAGCAGGCCGTGGGCCAGTTCGCCGCAGAGGTGCGCGAGAAGCGTCCTCCCGAGCCTTACAAGGGCAAGGGTATCAAGTATGCTGACGAAGTCATCCGTCGCAAGGTCGGCAAGACCGGCGCGAAGAAGTAAGGAGGTGTGCCGATATGATTACCAGACCCAATACCAATAAGCAGCGCCTGAAGCGCCACAAGAGAGTGCGTGCCAAGATCTCCGGCACTCCCGAGACCCCCCGTCTGAACGTTTTCCGCAGCGAGGCCAACATCTACGCCCAGGTCATCGATGATGTCAACGGCGTGACCCTGGTCTCCGCTTCCTCCCTGGACAAGGCCATCGAAGGTTACGGCGGCAACGTGGCCGCTGCCAACGCCGTTGGCAAGCTGGTGGCCGAGCGTGCCCTGGCCAAGGGCATCGAGAGCGTCGTGTTCGACCGCGGCGGCTATCTGTACCACGGTCGTGTCCAGGCCCTGGCCGAGGGCGCCCGCGAAGGCGGCCTGAAGTTTTGATCGGAGGAGGAACAAGGAAAATGCCTAGATTTGAAAGAGAGCCCAGTGAGTACACTGAGAAGGTCGTGTCCCTCAACCGTGTTTCCAAGACCGTCAAGGGCGGCCGCGTCATGAAGTTTGCCGCCCTCGTCGTCGTCGGCGATGAGAAGGGCAAGGTCGGCTACGGCCTGGGCAAGGCCGCGGAAGTTCCCGAGGCCATCCGTAAGGGCCTGGAAGCCGCCAAGAAAAACATGATCACCATCACCATGTCCGGCACCACCATCCCCCACGAGACCATCGGCGAGGCCGGCGCTGGCCGCGTGCTGATGAAGCCCGCCGCCCCCGGTACCGGCATCATTGCCGGCGGCGCCGTGCGTGCCGTGGTGGAAGCCGCCGGCATCAAGGACATCCGCGCCAAGTGCCTGCGCTCCAACAACCCCAACAACGTTGTGGCCGCTGAGATTCTCGGTTAAGGAGGAGCTTAAGAGATGGCAAATTTAACGATTAAGCTCGTCAAGAGCCTGAACGGCCGCCTGGAGAAGCAGGTCGCCACCGCGAATTCCATGGGCCTGCGCAAGATCGGTGACGTCACCGTGCAGCCCGACAACGACCAGACCCGCGGCAAGATCGCCAAGATCGGCTACCTGCTGCAGGTCACGGAAGAGAAGTAAGGAGGACGGAATTATGAAATTGAGCGAACTGTCTCCCGCTGAAGGCTCCGTCCGTCAGGCTTATCGCAAGGGCCGCGGCGCTGGCAGCGGCAACGGCAAGACCGGCGGCCGCGGCCACAAGGGCCAGAAGGCCCGTTCCGGCGGCAAGGTCCGCGTCGGCTTCGAAGGCGGCCAGATGCCTCTGGCCCGCCGCATCCCCAAGCGCGGCTTCAACAACATCTTTGCCAAGCCCCTGGAGATCATCAACCTCAGCGCGCTGAATGCCTTTGAGGACGGCGATACCGTCACCGCCGAGGCGCTGCTCAGCAAGGGCATCCTCTCCAAGTGCGAGTACGGTTACAAGGTTCTCGGCAACGGCAAGGTCACCAAGAAGGTCACTGTCCAGGCTTCTGCCTTCTCTGCATCCGCCAAGGAGGCTATCGAGGCTGCTGGCGGAAAGGCAGAGGTGAAGTAAATGATCCAAACGATTCGCAAAGCGTGGGGCATCCCCGAGCTGCGGAAAAAGATCATCTTCACTTTTCTGATCCTCCTGATCTTCCGGATCGGCAACGCCATCACCGTGCCCTACGTCAACACGGAGCTCCTGGGGAACTATCTGAACTCCATGAGCACCACTGTCCTGGGCCTCTACAACGTGATGAGCGGTGGCGCATTCGCGCAGGCAACGGTCTTTGCCCTGAGCATCCAGCCCTATATCAACAGCTCCATCATCATCCAGCTGCTGACCATCGCCATCCCCGTTCTGGAGCGGATGGCCCGGGAAGGCGGCGAGGAAGGCAAGAAGAAGATCCAGTCCATCACCCGCTATGCCACCGTGGCCATCGCCCTGCTGCAGGGCTTCGGCTACTACATGCTGATGAAGAACTACGGCCTGCTGAGCGTGGCTGAGCCCACCGTCTGGCACGCCCTGGTCATCATCGTCTCCTTCGTGGCCGGTTCCTCCTTCGTCATGTGGATGGGCGAGCAGGTCACGGAGTTCGGCGTCGGCAACGGCATCTCCATCATCCTCTTCGCCGGCATCCTCTCCCGCGTCCCCACCATGATCTCCAACTGCATCGAGAGCGTGAACCGCTACAACGCCATCAAGAGCGGCTCTCTGACGCTGGAGAGCGCCATGAGCACCTTCAGCTACACCGAGAAGCAGGCCCAGTCCTATCTGGACAGTGCCGTTTCCCCCGTGGGCGTGGTGCTGCTGGTGGTGGGCATGCTGGCCCTCATCGTGTTCATCGTCTTCATCAATGACGCCGAGCGCCGGATCCCCGTCCAGTACGCCAAGCGTCAGGTGGGCCGTAAGATGTACGGCGGCCAGAGCAGCAACCTTCCCATGAAGGTCAACATGTCCGGCGTTCTGCCCATCATCTTCGCTCAGAGCATCGCGTCCCTGCCCGCCACCATCGCCGCCTTCATGAAGGCTCCCGAGGAGGGCACCTTCGCGTACAGCTTCCTGCAGGCCATCGACACCAAGTCCATCCTCTACATGGTGGTCTACTTCCTGATGATCATCGCCTTCAGCTACTTCTATGCGACCATCCAGTTCAACCCCGTGGAGATCGCCAACAACCTGAAGAAGCAGGGCGGCTTCATCCCGGGCTTCCGTCCCGGCAAGCCCACCGTGGACTTCATCAAGAAGGTCCTCAACAAGATCACCTTCTTCGGTGCCATCTATCTCGGCATCGTGGCCATCTGCCCCCTGATCGTGGGCAAGTTCGTCAACAATGCGGCCCTCTCCATCGGCGGTACCTCCGTCATCATCGTGGTGGGTGTCGCGCTGGAGACCGTCAAGGCACTGGAGACCCAGATGCTGATGCGTCAGTACAAGGGTTTCCTGGAGTAAGAGAGGGGCTTTTATGAAGCTGATTCTGTTGGGCGCCCCCGGAGCCGGCAAAGGCACCCAGGCGGAGCGCCTTAGCAAGGAACTGAAGATCCCCACCATTTCTACCGGCAACATCCTCCGTGCCGCCATCAAGAACGGCACCCCCACCGGCCTCAAGGCCAAGTCCTTCATGGATGCTGGCCAGCTGGTGCCCGATGAGGTCATCATCGGCATTATCACTGAGCGCCTGGCGGAGGAGGACTGCGCCAATGGTTACATCCTGGACGGTGTCCCCCGGACGATCGCCCAGGCCGAAGCCATCGAGAGCGCCGGGATCCACTTTGACGCCGTCGTCTCCATTGAGATCTCTGACGAGACCATCATGGAGCGCATGAGCGGCCGCCGCGTCTGCGAGAGCTGCGGCGCCAGCTACCATCTGGTGGCGGTGCCCCCCAGGCAGCCCGGCGTCTGCGACAGTTGCGGCGGCAAGCTGGTCCAGCGCAAGGATGATGCACCCGAGACGGTGAAGAGCCGCCTTGCGGTCTATCATAAGGAGACCGAACCGCTGAAGGATTTCTATGCGCAGCGCGGACTCCTGAAGCCAGTGGAGAACCAGCCCACCGTGGACGGCACTCTCCAGGCTATCCTCCACGCACTGGGGAGATGAGCCTATGATCACGCTCAAATCCCCCCACGAGATCGAACTGATGCGCCGGGCGGGTAAAATTACCGCGGCGGCCCGTGCCTATGCACAGGGTTTGGTAAGGCCCGGCGTAACAACCCAGGAGATCAACAGTGCTGTGGAACACTTCATCCGCAAGCAGGGCGCGGTCCCTTCCTTCCTGCACTACAATGGCTACCCGGCCTCCGTGTGCATCAGCGTCAACGACGAGATCATCCATGGCATCCCCGGCAAACGGGTGCTGCAGGACGGTGACATCGTCAGTGTGGACGTGGGCGCTTACATCGGCGGGTTCCATGGGGACTGCGCGGCGACCTTCGCCTGCGGCACCATTTCCGAGGAGGCCCAGCGCCTCATCGATGTGACGCGGCAGAGCTTCTTCGAGGGCATCCGCTACGCGAAGGAAGGTCACCGTCTGCTGGATATCTCGGCAGCCATCCAGGAATACGTGGAATCGAACGGATTCTCCATCGTTCGGGAGTACGTGGGCCACGGCATCGGGACCCAGATGCACGAGTCCCCGGAGATCCCCAACTATGGCCATTCCGGCCACGGGCCCAAGCTGCTGCGGGGCATGACCATTGCCATTGAACCCATGGTGAACGCGGGCACCGCCGCCATCCGGCAGATGCCGGACGGCTGGACCGTGCGCACCCTGGACGGCAAGAACGCTGCCCATTACGAGAATACCATCCTGATCACCGACGGGGAGCCTGAGATCCTCACGGCGCCCGCCATCTGACAGGGGAAGCGTATGGAGATCGCGAAAGCAAACATCGTCCGGTCGGAAGCCGGCAGGGACAAGGGAAAGCTCTTCTTCGTTCTGAACGTGGACGGCGAGTACCTCCTGCTGGCGGACGGCAAAGAGCGCAAGGCGGAACGCCCCAAGCGGAAGAAGCAGCGCCACGTGCGCTTCGTCTCCGCCGGGGCGGGCAGCCTCTGCGAGAAGATCCGCAGCGAAGAGCGCGTCACCAACAGCGAACTTCGCAAAGCCCTCGCGGTGTTCCGCGGGGAGCAAGATCCGAGCCAGGAGGGATAACGTTTGGCAAAATCCGACATGATTGAAGTGGAGGGCGTGGTCGTCGAGTCCCTGCCCAACACCACGTTCCAGGTCGACATTGGAAATGGACACACGATTTTGGCGCATATTTCCGGAAAGCTCAGAATGAATTTCATCAGGATTCTGCCCGGCGACAAGGTGACGGTGGAGATGTCCCCGTACGACCTGACCCGCGGCCGGATAACCTGGCGTAGTAAGTAGGAGGTACACGAATATGAAGGTAAGACCGTCCGTGAAGCCTATGTGCGAAAAGTGCAAGGTGATTCGCCGCAAGGGCCGCGTCATGGTGATTTGCGAGAACCCCAAGCACAAGCAGAGACAGGGCTGAGATTGAAAGTGGAGGTGCTTTAAGAGTATGGCACGTATTGCCGGTATTGACCTGCCGAAGGATAAGCGCATCGAGATCGGGCTCACTTATATCTACGGCATTGGCAGAAAGACCGCGAAGGATATCATCGCGGAGACGGGCATCAACCCCGACACCCGCGTGAAGGACCTGACCGAGGCCGAGGAGAACAAGCTCCGTGAGGCCATTGACCGCAACTGCATCGTGGAAGGCGATCTCCGCCGTCAGACCGCGCTTGACATCAAGCGCCTGACCGAGATCGGCTGCTACCGCGGCCTGCGTCACCGCAAGGGTCTGCCCGTGCGCGGCCAGCGCAGCAAGACCAACGCGAGAACCCGCAAGGGTCCCAAGAAGACCATTGCGAATAAGAAGAAGTAAGGAGGGAAGAACGAAATGGCAGGTAAGAACAACGCTGGCGGCAAGAAGGTCGTCCGTCGTCGTCGCGAAAAGAAGAACATTGAGCGTGGCCAGGTCCACATCCGTTCTTCCTTCAACAACACCATGGTCACCGTGACCGATTCCCAGGGCAACGCCATCTCCTGGGCTTCCTCCGGTGGTCAGGGCTTCCGCGGCAGCAAGAAGTCCACTCCCTTCGCCGCACAGACCGCCGCTGAGGTGGCCGCCCGCGCCGCGATGGAGCATGGCCTGAAGACCGTCGAGGTCTTCGTCAAGGGCCCCGGCCAGGGCCGTGAGGCCGCCATCCGCGCGCTGCAGGC
This sequence comes from Clostridiales bacterium, assembly GCA_004553545.1. Lineage (GTDB taxonomy): Bacteria > Bacillota > Clostridia > Oscillospirales > Oscillospiraceae > Oscillibacter. Next base: position 6,634 of record SFLD01000040.1, read on the forward strand.
CGTTGGCCTGGAAGTGACCATGATCAAGGACGTCACTCCCATCCCCCACAACGGCTGCCGTCCCCCCAAGCGTCGCCGCGTGTAATCGAAAGAGGAGGTAAGAAGCAATATGGCAAGAAATATGCAGCCGATCGCCAAGCGCTGCAAGGCTCTGGGCATTTCTCCTGCCGTCATGGGTTACGCCAACAAGGAAACCAACCGTAATCCCGGCGGCCAGATGAGAAAGAAGAAGAGCGAATACGGCATCCAGCTCAACGAGAAGCAGAAGGTCAAGTTCATCTATGGTATCCTGGAGAAGCAGTTCCGGGATTACTATGAGGCTGCCGCTGCCGCTCCCGGCAAGACCGGCGACAACCTGCTCATCAACGTTGAGCGCCGCCTGGATAACGTCGTCTATCGCATGGGCTTCGCCATGACCCGCCGTCAGGCCCGTCAGCTGGTGACCCACGCTCACTTCACCGTCAACGGCAAGAAGGTCAACATCCCCTCTTACCAGGTGAAGGCCGGCGATGTTATCGAGGTCGCTGAGTCCAGCCGTTCCTCTGAGATCTTCAAGCGCCTGGTGGGCCAGGACGCTCCCATGTTCCTGCTGCCCCCCTGGATGGAGCGCGAGAAGAACACCCTGAAGGGCACTGTTACCCGCCTTCCCGCCCGCGAGGACATCGATGTTCCCGTGGAGGAGCACCTGATCGTTGAGTTGTACTCCAAGTAATCGGAGGATACCCTCGAGGATGTTAGCAACGAAGCGCGGCATGCCGCAAGGCACCGCCGCAATGAGAAGATGAAGGAGGGTAAACTGCATGATCGAAATTGAGAAGCCCCAGATTGAGTGCATCGAAACTCCCGGCGAGGCCAGCTATGGCAAGTACGTCGTGGAGCCGCTGGAGCGCGGTTACGGAACCACGCTGGGCAACGCCCTGCGCCGCATCATGCTCTCCTCTCTGCCCGGGACCGCCGCGACCTCCATCAAGATCGCCGGCGTCCAGCACGAGTTCTCCACCATTCCCGGGGTGAAGGAGGATGTGACGGAGATCGTCCTGAACATCAAGGGCCTTCTGACCAAGCTCCACACCGAGAGCGGCAAGACCGTCTACATTGAGGCCACCGGCCCCTGCGAGGTCACCGCCGGCGACATCAAGGCGGATGCCGAGGTGGAGGTCCTGAACCCTGAGCTGCACATCGCCACCCTGGACAGCGGCGCCTCCCTGAACATGGAGATCACCCTGAGCCATGGCCGCGGCTACGTCTCCGCGGACCGCAACAAGGCAGCCCAGCCTCAGACCGTGATCGGCGTGATCCCCGTGGATTCCATCTACACTCCGGTGTATAAGGTGAACTTCACGGTGGAGCCCACCCGGGTCGGCGCCTCCAGCGACTTCGACAAACTGACTCTGGAAGTTTGGACCGATGGGACGATTTCTGCCCGTGACGCAGTTTCCCTGGGCGCGAAGATCCTTTGCGACCACTTTACCCTGTTTACCGACCTCTCTGAGACCGTGGGCAGCAAGCCCACCGTGGTAGAGAAGCAGGAGACCGGAGGCAGCAAGATCCTGGACCTCACCATTGAGGAGCTGGATCTCAGCGTGCGCAGCTTCAACTGCCTCAAGCGCGCCAACATCAACACCGTGGCGGATCTGATCTCCAAGACGGAGGATGAGATGATGAAGGTGCGCAACCTGGGCCGCAAGTCCCTGGAGGAGGTCATCAACAAGCTGGCCATGATGGGTCTGACCCTGGCCAGTGATGACAACAACTGATTGACGCCACCCGGCGACACTCCGCCGGGGAGATAAATTCCCGATAAGGAGGAATACCGAAATGCCCGGAACTCGCAAACTCGGCAAGACCACCGATCAGCGGATGGCCATGCTGCGCCAGCAGGTCACGGATTTCCTGGACAACGGCAAGATGGAGACCACTCTGACCCGCGCCAAGGAGATCCAGCCCATGGCGGAAAAGATGATCACCCTTGGCAAGAAGAACGACCTGGCTGCCTATCGTCAGGCGATGAGCTTCATCACCCGTGAGGACGTCTGCAAGAAGGTCTTCAAGGAGCTGGCCCCCAGCTATGCGGAGCGCAACGGCGGTTACACCCGCATCACCCGCACCGGCGTTCGCCGCGGCGACGCTGCCGAGACCGCTATGATCGAGCTGGTCAAGTGATCTGATCCCAAAAGAAGTCCATTGCTTTGGCAATGGACTTCTTTTTTTCCGATTTTCCCCGTTTCTCTCCATTTTTCCCCACCCCTCTTGCCTCCGCCCCCGCAACTATGCTATACTGTCCTCAAAGAGCATACGCTTCCAGTGACCGCCCCCAGGGCGAGAGAAAGGATGGTACCATGCGGAGAGTGAAATGCGAGGACTGCGGCAAGGTCTACGACTTCGACACCGACGATTTCTGCCCCCGCTGCGGCGCCTTCGCCTTCCCCAAGGGGGACCGGATCGGGGCCGACGGCTCCGTCGTCCGGGTGGAGGGCATCAGCGAGAGCAATCACAAAGGCTCCTTCCTCCACGAGGAGTACCACAGCGAGAACCGCCACCGGAAGGCCACGGGCCTGGACCGGGGCGCGGACCGCAGCCGGGGCCTCCATTGGGCGCCTACCCAGAGCAGCGGGAAGAAGGGCCTCTCCTGGGTGCCGGGGTCCTCCAGTCCCAATGCCCCGCGGCCTGTCTCCCAGGCCCGGAAGTCTGCCGACACCCCGGAGGCGGAGATCAAAAAAGTCATCGGCTGGCTGGTGGGCATTTTTGTCCTGGGAAGCTTTTTCCTCCAGTTCCTGGATATCCTGGGCAACGCCGGTTGGTAAGAAAGACAAAACACCCCTGGGAGCGCAGCTCCCAGGGGTGTTTTTGGAAAAGGGGAGCCAAATTCCCAGCGTAAAACCCGGCGTCTCCGCGCAGACTATCCCTATCTGAAACAGGGGAGGTCTGCGGCGTGAAGAGACGGCGTTGGGCGCTCTGCGCCCTGTTGGCCCTGCTCCTGGGGTGCCTGCCGGGCCGGGAGACTGCCAGCCCTGCGGCGAACCCGGTGGAGCTTCCGGCGGAGAGCCGCTTCGTGGCCCTGACCTTTGACGACGGTCCCCGCCGAGACACCACCGCCCGCCTGCTGGACGGCCTCCGGGAGCGGGGGGCCAGCGCTACCTTTTTCCTGGTGGGCCAGCAGATCGCAGGGAATGAGGACCTCCTCCGCCGGATGCGGGATGAGGGCCACCAGGTGGGCAACCACAGCTGGAGCCACGCCGACCTGAAGAGCGAGAGCGACGGGGGCTTTCAGCAGGAGATAGGGCGTACCGATGCCCTCCTGCGGGAGACCCTGGGGGAGGGGGATTACTGGCTGCGGCCGCCCTACGGCTTCCTGACGGCCCATCAGCGGCAGCTTCTGACGGTCCCGGCGGTGAAGTGGTCCGTGGACCCGGAGGACTGGAAGCTCCGGAATACGGAGAAGGACGTGGCAGCCGTGCTGCAGGGCGTCCAGCCCGGGGACATCATCCTGATGCACGACACCATCCCCGCCACGGTGGACGCCGCCCTCCGGATCGTGGACGCCCTCCAGGCGGAGGGCTATACCTTCGTCACCGTGGAGGAGCTGCTGGCCCTCTCCGGCGTGGAGGCCCAGCCGGGGGTCTTTTACTGCTCCGTTGCCGCAGTGGAAGGGTAGCAGGAGCGCCTGAAACGCGCAGAAAGACCCGGGCACCCCTCAGGATGCCCGGGTCATACGCACAGATCCCAGGGAAATTACAGGATGTTCAGCACCAGGGTCAGGATGATGAAGACGGCACCGATCCACTTGGTGGCGCGGGCCAGCTTGGCGTCCGCAGTCTTGGCCTTGTTCTTGGCAAGGAAGGAATCCGCCACGCCGCCGATGGCGCCGGAGAGGCCGGCACTCTTTCCGGACTGGAAGAGGACGACGACCGTCAGCAGGATGCCGCAGAGCAGCTGGATAATGGTGATAGCAAGCGTAAGACCAGACATAAGGAAACCCTCCAAATTCATGTTATCAGCGCGAAACGCGCGCAAAAGTACCATTTCACAGATTTTGATTTTACCATAGCTTTCTCCATATTGCAAGGGAAAAACGGGAGATTTTTTGAAAAACCGGCGAAGACAGGGCAGCCCTCCGGGGAAAAGCGGAGAGGAGGAAAACGCAGCGAAAAAATCAAAAAATTTAGAACAAATGTTTGCCTTTTGGACGAAACTGTGCTATGATAAGAAAGACTAAAACCGGGGAGCCCCGGGGGGAAGAGAAGCAAAAAACCGGGAGGCACTCCCGAAACGGCGGCAGAAAGGGCGAGGAAGATGCGGAGTTTGTCCAAAATGCAGCAGAAGATCTATGACTACCTGGTCGCCTGCATCCAGGCCCAGGGCTACCCCCCCTCCGTGCGGGAGATCGGCGAGGCGGTGGGCCTGCGCTCTCCCTCCACGGTGCATTTCCACCTGAAGCACCTGGCGGAGATGGGCTACATCGAGATCGGCGCCGGCAAGGGCCGGGCCATCAGTCTGGTCCAGCAGGCGGCGCCGCTGCCGGAGCCGGAGGAGCCGGACCGCATCCCCATCGTGGGCAATGTGGCCGCCGGCAGCCCCATCCTGGCCCAGGAGTGCATCGAGGACTACCTGACCTTTGATACCGGCGGTCACAGCGGGGAGTACTTTGCTCTCCGGGTCCGGGGGGACTCCATGATCAACGCCGGTATCCTCAACGGGGATCTGGTGGTGGTCCGCAGCCAGCCCACCGCCAACCAGGGTGAGATCGTGGTGGCCATGATCGACGACGAGGCTACCGTCAAGCGCCTCTCCCGGAGGGGCGGCCACACCTGGCTTCTGCCGGAAAATGACGAGTATTCCCCCATCGACGGCACCTACGCCCAGATTTTAGGCAAGGTGGCCGCCGTCGTCCGCAGGTACTGAGGGAAGGCCCGCCGAAGAGAAGCGGCCGGTCATAAGAGAGTCAACAGCCGCAGCGGCTTTGCCGCTGCGGCTGTTTTGGCACACTTTCCGCTGCATAAGAAGCCGGACAGGAAAGAATAGGCCGCCGAAAAAAGACCGACCGCCTGCCGCCAGACGGAGAAAGAATGGAATGGCAGTGTACCAGTTGGACGAAGGCGCCGCTCCTGAACGAATATCAAGCCCCCTTCCTCCGGGTGGGACAGCTTATGCCCGGGAGACGATCTCCCGCAGACATTCGTAGGTGCGGCGGTAGGAGGCCAGGTCCATCCGTTCCCGGGGGGTGTGGACCTCCAGGGTGGTGGGCATCATCACGATCATGTCCTGGATGCCCAGCTTTTCGCAGAGAGTGCCGGCGTCCAGAGCGGAGTGCATGAAGGTGAGCCCCAGCTCGCCGCCGGTCTTCTCCCGCCAGACGTCCGCCCAGAGGCGGATCAGGGGGGAGTCCTTGGGTACGTGGTAGCCGGCGTAGTCCAGCGTCCGCCGGCAGGTGATGCCGAGGGCCTCGGCATAGCCGGAGGCCAGGTCCTCCAGGGTGTCGATGGAGACCGGGTAGTTGGAGCGGCAGACCAGGTCGCAGTTCAGCTCCCCGTCCGCAAGGCGCAGGATGGAGAGGTTGAAGGAGCCCCGGACCTGCGCCAGGATCTCCGGATCCCGGCGCCAGGCTCCCACCGGCAGCAGGTCCAGGAAGGCCGCGAGACGGCTGCTGTCCGCCGCCGTCATGGCGCTGGCGGGCAGGTCCGCTTCCTCCAGGCGGATGTCCATTTCGGGGTCTGTTTCAGCGTACTCCTGCCGCAGCTGCCGGATGGCGGGGGAGAGCAGGTGTTCCATTTCGGCCGGGGACTTCTCTGCCGCGAAGACCGTGACGCAGTCCCGGGGGATCACATGGATGAGACCGCCGCCCTCCATGTGGTGGAGCCGGAGACCGCCGTTTTTGGCCAGGAGATGCAGCAGCCGGGCGGTGACCTTGATGGCGTTGGCCCGCTCCGCACCGATCATGAGGGCGCCGTGGCCGGAGGTGAGACCCGTCACCGTCAGGCGGTAACCGTGACCGGCGGGGGCTTTCGCCTGAGGGAAGGCCGCCTCGAAGTGGCAGCCCCGGACGGCGGAGGCGGAGTAGATGGTGGTGCCCTCCTGGATGCCGTCCAGACCGATCATCCGGCGGCTTTGCAGCAGCGAGCAGTCCAGGCCCTTGGCTCCGCCCATGCCGTCCTCCTCCTGGACGGTGAAGACGCACTCCAGCGGCGGGTGGGAGAGCTCCGGCTCGTCCAGGATGGCCAGGATGTTGGCGACGCCCGCGCCGTCATCGGCGCCCAAAGTGGTGCCGTTGGCGTGGAGCCAGCCGTTCTCCTCCACGAGTTCGATGGGATCTTTCAGGAAGTCGTGGGTGCTCCAGGGCTCCTTGGCGCAGACCATGTCGGTGTGGGCCTGGAGCATCAGGGGGGCTTCGCCCTCCCGGCCGGGCGTGGCGGGGGCCCAGAGGATGAGGTTGTGCAGCGTATCCCGCTGGAAGCGCAGGCCCCGCTCCTCGGCGAAGCGCTGGATGTAGTCCACCACCGCCTTCTCGTGGAAGGACTTGCGGGGGATGCGGCTGATCTCCCGGAAATAATGCAGATTTCTGTCTTCCGTGTACATAGTGTGACCTCCCTTACCGTTTTCGGGGTTGTCCCCGGTCATTTCAGGATGGCGCCTTCGTCGGCGGAGCTCACCAGCTTCTGATACCGGGCCAGCCAGCCGCCCTTGACCCAGGACTCCGGCATCACCTGCTCCACCCGGCGGCGGGCGAACTCCGCCTCCGTGACGTGGGCGTGGATGGTGTAATGATCCATGTCGATGTCGATGCGGTCGCCGTCCCGCAGAAGACCGATCTCGCCGCCGGCGGCGGCCTCCGGCGAGACATGGCCGATGGCCGCGCCACGGGAGGCACCGGAGAAGCGGCCGTCCGTCATCAGGGCCACCTCCCGGTCCAGCTTCATGCCCACGAGAGCCGAGGTGGGCACCAGCATCTCCCGCATGCCGGGACCGCCCTTGGGGCCCTCGTAGCGGATGACGACGATGTCGCCGGGGTGGATGGCCCCGCCGTAGATGGCCTGGACGGCGGCGTCCTCGCTGTCAAAGACCCGGGCGGTGCAGGAGTGGACCCGCATCTCCGGGGCCACGGCGCTGCGCTTCACCACGCAGCCGTTCTTGGCGATGTTGCCGAAGAGGAAGGCCAGGCCGCCGGTGGGGGAGTAGGGGTCCGAGAGGGGCCGGATGATCACCGGGTCCCGGTTCTCCGCGTGGGCGATGTTCTCCCCCAGGGTCATGCCGGTGACGGTGGGGACATCGGTGTCCAGGTATCCGGCGTCGGCGAGTTCCTTCATCACGGCGCTGACGCCGCCGGCGGCGTCCAGCTCCTCCATGAAGTGCTCCCCGGCGGGGGCCAGGTGGCAGAGGTTGGGGGTCTTCTCGCTGATCTCGTTGAAGAGCTTCAGGTCCAGAGAGATCCCCGCCTCGTGGGCGATGGCAGGCAGGTGCAGGGCGCTGTTGGTGGAGCAGCCCAGGGCCATGTCCACGGTGATGGCGTTGCGGAGGGAGCGCAGGGTCACGATGTTCCGGGGCCGGACGTCCCGGCGCACCAGGTCCATGATGGCGGCGCCGGCGTGCTTGGCCAGCTGCAGCCGGGCGGAGTAGGGGGCGGGGATGGTGCCGTTGCCGGGCAGGGCCAGGCCCAGGGCCTCGCAGAGGCAGTTCATGGAGTTGGCGGTGAACATACCGGAGCAGGAGCCGCAGGTGGGGCAGCTGGCCTTCTCCCGGGCCCGGAGCTCGTCGGCGTCGATGAGCCCGGCCTTGTAGGCCCCCACCGCCTCGAACATCTGGGAGAGGCTGGTCTTCTTTCCGTTGACGCAGCCTGCCAGCATGGGCCCGCCGGAGCAGACCACGGTGGGGATGTTCAGCCGCAGGGCGGCCATCACCATGCCGGGGACGATCTTGTCGCAGTTGGGCAGCAGCACGAGACCGTCGAAGCAGTGGGCGGCGGCCAGGGTCTCCACAGAGTCCGCGATGAGCTCCCGGGAGGCCAGGGAGTAGTGCATGCCCCGGTGGCCCATGATGATGCCGTCGCAGACGCCGATGGCGGGGACCTCCACCGGGGTGCCGCCGGCGGCGTAGATCCCGGCCTTCACGGCCTCCGCCAGCTTCCCGAGGTGCATATGGCCGGGAATGATCTCGCTCTTGGCGCTGACCACGCCGATGAGGGGACGCTCCAGCTCCTCCTCCGTGAATCCGGCGGCAAAGAAGAGGGAACGGTGGGGGGCCCGGTCCACCCCCTGGGTCACTTGATGGCTGTTCATGGCAAGGCTCCTTTCAAAAATATGTCTAACATATTTTGCTTCTTGTACACATTTTAACCAGAGACCGGGCGCTTGTCAAGGAGGAATTTGCCCTTCCCGCCGAAAATCCGGCAGCGGCTTGCCTTTTCGCGGGAAGCTCCGTATAATAAGCGTAAAAAGAAGGAAAAGGAGCGCGGTGCGCGTGGAGAAACGGAATCTTGCCCAGCAGACGGCGGACAGCCTCTATGGCCGGATCGTCAACGGCGGGACCTGGGGGCCGGGGGACCGGCTGCCCAACGAGAATGAACTGGCGGAGCAGCTGGGGGTCAGCCGCGGCACCCTGCGGGAGGCCATCCGCCTGCTGACGGCCCAGGGCATCCTGACGGCCCAGAAGGGCCGGGGGACCTTCGTGGCGGAGAATGCCAGCCTGCCGGGGCGCTTTGACCTGGAAAACCTCCCGGTGGAGCGCTCCCGCCTGGCGGACCTCTTTGAGGCGCGGCTGCTGCTGGAGCCGGAGCTGGCGGCCCTGGCCTGCCGCCGGGCCAGCCGGGAGGAGCTGGAGCGCATCCTGGCCCTGGCGGAGCAGGTCCGGCAGGACATCCTGGCGGGGAACAACCGGACGGATTCCGACCAGCGCTTCCACCAGGCCATCGCCGCCGCCGCCCACAACGACTTCCTCTCCCACCTGAGCCCCATCATCAATCAGGCGGTGGCGGAGTCCCTGCGGCTCTCCGAGTATGAAAAGGCCCTCTCGGAGTGCACCCTCCAGGACCATGCTCTGCTGCTGACCTTCCTCCGGGACCGGGACGGGGCAGGGGCCAAGCGGGCCATGTACCTGCACCTCCGCCGGGCCATGGCCATCCTGGGCCTGCGGAAGCCGGACTGAAAGAAACAGCCTGCGGAAAAGGATCATTCCTTTTCCGCAGGCTGTTTTCTGAACGGGGCGCAGTGCTGGAGGGAGGTCACAGCAGCGTGTTGCTGAGGTTTTCCAGGAAGCTGCGGATGAACTCCTTGTTGATGGAGTAGCTGACCCGGGGATTCTGCTTGTCCACGTGGATGAACCCGGCGCTGACGAGGGAGCTCATGTGGTGGGAAATGGTGCCGGGGGAGAGGCCGATGCGCTCGGAGAGGTCCTGGCCGCAGAGAGGCTCCGCCTTGATGAGCTTGAGGATGTCCAGCCGCCGCTTGTCGGAGATGGCTTTCAGCCGGTCGCAGAGGTACTCGGTATTGTCGCTGTACTGCCGGATGAGTTTGCCCAGTTGATGGTGGCAGATGCCCAGAACGAAGTAGACCGAGCTCCCGGGGACCGTCTCGTCCCAGGTGATGCCGCAGCCGTTGAAGAAGGCGGCGCTGGGGCAGACCACCATGTTGTCCAGCGCGATGTGCTCCATGCCGAACTGCTGCGAGAAGTCGGCGGGCTCTCCGGCCAGGGCGGACTGGGTCTGAGCCAGCGTAGCCTGGAACTCCGCCTGGAGGGAGGCCTCCTGCTGCTGGATGACGGGGGTGCAGAGGGCCAGCAGCTCCTGATAGCAGCGGAGATAGCGCTCCGGCTGGCGCCAGAGCTGGGAGCAGAGCCACTTGGTCTGCTCGCTGCAGGGATAGACGGTGAGGAATTGCAGCAGGCTCTCAAAATCCCGCACCTCGGGCGGGAGATCCTGGCTGAGATTGAGCGTCAGGGCGATGAGATGCCGCAGGGTCTCCGGCTGAGAGAGGGCATTTTCCTGCTTCTCGGAGATCAGGTAGAAGAAGGCCCAGATGAGCCGGTGGTCATTGGGGGAGTTGGACTGGAAGAACGGCTTCAGCAGGTCCTCCCGCTCCGCCAGCACCGCCAGGACCGCTTCCTCCAGCGCCTGGACCGGCGCGACCAGGGAGGTGAGCGTCTCCAGGGGGATGCTGTATTTCATGGAGAGGCTTTCGCAGATGCCCTGCACGGAATTGGGGATGTTGGCCGGCTGCCCAAAGCAGCGCTCCAGGATAAAATTGAATTCCAGCATGGGATCGAAGGTGGATAGATACTGTACGCTCATGGAGTGCCTCCTGTCGAGCTTGATCACGGATACCATACCACTATACTATTGTAAATGGGAAATAGCAAGGAGAAAAACCAGCCCTCTTTGAAACTTGTCAAATGCGCACAAGAAACGCGGCGGGCAGATGGATTCTATTGCCATCAAAACAAGTTATAACTGTTTAAAGCAAAATAGTGATTGACATTCGGGAGGTATCGGGGTAAACTGACATCAGTTTTATTATCGGTTTGACAAACATCAAATCGATAGCAAAACGGACACGGGGAGGCGGAGACGCGGACACGGTTCCGTTTTGACTGAATTCAAAAGCAAAGGAGAGCGTCTGTATGAAAATGGGCAAGCGTATTCTTGCACTGCTGCTTTGCATGGTGATGGTCCTATCCATTGCTGTCACCGGTGTCAGCGCAGCGGACAAGACCGGCGAAACGGCCAGCACACAGTGGCTGAAGCCGGAGTACACGGACGCCGTGGACACCGGCAGTGCCACCAGCACGGTCGATTTCAGCGGCGGTAACTGGACACTCAGCAAGGACAGCAGTGTTCAGTTGGAAGAGGGCGGCGATCTGCACGCTTCCACCGACCTGGTGGAGGTCATCGTCGTCATGGAGGAGCAGCCTCTCATCAAAGAGGCGGTGGAGGCCGGACTGGCCGGGGATATGCCCGCCTATCTGACCATGAGC